>JBAVLA010000213.1:0-3232 GCA_049688595.1 Candidatus Nanopelagicales bacterium
CCCGGGACGTGCAGCGCGACGTGGTCCGCCAGGTGCTCGAGCACGTGGATCTCGTGGTGATCGGTCGGGCCGAGGCCAAGGCCCGCGCAGCCGCAGCTGAGGCGATCGCAGCTGCTGAGGTCGCTGCCGAGGAAGCTGGCGTGGACGTTTCGAGCGCGGTTGCCGCCATCGAGGCTGCGATCGCCGCCGGTCTGGATCCCGAGGCTGCTGCCGCCGCTGCGCTGGAGGCAGCCGTGGAGGAGGCGAAGGCGGCTGTCGAGGCTGCGGATGCCAAGGAGGCCGCCGAGGAGGCCGCCAAGGAGGCCGCTGAGGGTGCCGAAGCTGGCCCGACCGGCGAGGCCGGCGCGGGTGAGGCAGCGGCCAGGGCTGACGAGAAGTCCTGAGTACGCTTGTCCGACGCGCTGTGGCTGGTGGTCGGGCTGGGCAACCCAGGCCCGGAGTACGCCGGAACCCGGCATAACATCGGCGCCGTGGCGCTCGGTGGGCTGGTCGAATCCCTGAACGGCAGGCTGGCCGCGCACCGGCGTTGTCGGGCCGACGTGTTCGAGGGCCGGATCGGAGTGCTGGGCCACGGCGCCCTGCGCGTGGTTGCCGCCCGACCCCGCGGCTACATGAACGAGTCGGGGGGTCCGGTGGCGTGCCTCATGGCCTTCTACAAGGTCCCGCTCGACCAGTTGGTAGTCCTGCACGACGAGTTGGACCTGCCGCTGGGCGGCTTGCGGCTGAAGCTGGGGGGCGGGGACAACGGGCACAACGGCCTGAGGTCGGTGCGCCGTTCGCTGGGCAGCGGCGACTTCCACCGAGTCCGGATGGGGATCGGCCGCCCCCCCGGACGGCAGGATCCCGCTGAGTACGTGCTCCGGGCATTCGCCGGCGGCGAGCGTGCTGAGGTCGACGTCCTGTGCGTCGAGGCGCGCGAAGCCGTGGAGGTGCTGGTCCGAGAGGGGCTGGCCGCCGCCCAGAACCAGTTCAACCGCTAGGACTGCCAACCGTCTCGGGCGCTTGGGCGAGGATCATCATGGTTGGAGCCGTGCGTCAGGAACGGTCCGTCCCGCTCGGCCCAGGTGGTGCCTGTCACGATTGGCCCATGACCTCAGCCGATGCCCAGTTCGCCCTCGAGATCGCCGTGGAGACCGGCCGCGCCCTGGTCGACCTGCGGGCGAGCCTCGGGCCCATCCGGGACGAGGTCCAGCGCCGGAACCTCATGGACGCCGGCGACCGAACGGCGCAGACGATCCTGGCTCGCCGCCTGGTCGCCCAGCGACCGGGCGACTGCGTGCTCTCCGAGGAGGCAGCTGACTCCCAGGATCGCCTCGTCGCTGATCGGGTCTGGATCATCGATCCGCTCGACGGCACCGACGAGTTCGGGCAGGGGCGCCCGGACTTCGCCGTCCAGGTCGCGCTCTGGCAGCGTGGCAACCCGGGCGCGGAGGCCGACGTCGTGGGATCGATCACAGACGCCGCGGTCGTGACCCCGGCGCTCGGCGAGATGTGGAGCACCGCGAGCCATCGGATCGTCGGGCCGCTGCCGACCCATCGTCCGCTTCGGATCGTCGTGTCCCGATCCCGACCGCCCGTGGGCCTGGCTCGAATCCTCGAGGGCGTGTCGGCCGAGCTGACCGAGCGTGGGATCGCCCGGCTCGGGATCGAGGCCGCGAACGTCGGGTCGGTGGGAGCCAAGCTCGGTGAGGTGATGGCCGGTCGCGCTGAGGCCTACCTGCACACCGGAGGCCTCCACGAGTGGGATCTCGCCGCCCCGTATGCCTGCGCGCTGGCCCACGGGCTGGTCGCCCTGGGGCCGGTCCAGGCATTCAACCGGATGCCGCCCACGACCGGGCCCGTCCTCATCGCGCACCCGGCGCTGGCCGAGGTGCTGGCCGTCCACCGCTGAGCGTCGCCGCCCGCCGCCAGACCCCGCCGCCCGAGCACCGATCGCCCGTGCGCTGCGGGATGGGAGAATGGGGCAACCATGGATCTGTCCGGACTGCTGCGTGGGATGCACGACGAGCCGGCCTTCGCGCAGGCCTGCCGCGCCGAGGAGCCGGAGGGTCAGGTCGTGGCCCCCGATGCCGCGATCCCGTTCCTGGCCGCTGGGATGGCGGCGGGGAGGCCGGCAGGCCGGTCGGGGGACCGGCTCGTCCTGGCAGTCACCGCGACGACTCGGGGAGCCGAGGACCTGGCTGCGGCCGTGACGAGCCTGCTGCCGGGGACGTCTGTGGCTGTGATGCCGGCGTGGGAGACCCTGCCGCATGAGCGCCTGAGCCCGAGCTCGGACACGGTCGGCCGCCGGCTGGCGGTCCTGCGCCGCCTCGCGCACCCGGATCCGGACGACCCGGTGATCGGTGCGTTGCGCCTGGTCGTCGCACCGATCCGGGCGCTGCTCCAGCCGATGGTCGTCGGGCTCGGCGACCTCGTCCCAGTCGCCGTCCGAGCGGGCCAGGAGTTCGCCCCGGGGGACTTGGCCTCAGCCCTCGTCGCCTCGGGCTACTCGCCGACGGACCTCGTCGAGCGCCGTGGTGAGTTCGCTGTCCGGGGCGGGATCGTCGATGTCTTCCCGCCGACGGAGGAGCACCCCATCCGCCTGGAGTTCTGGGGCGACGAGGTCGAGGAGGCGCGCTACTTCCGGGTCGCCGACCAGCGATCCCTGGAGGTCGCGCCGCACGGCCTGTGGGCCCCGCCGTGCCGGGAGCTGCTCCTGGGCCCGGAGGTCCGAGCCCGGGCGGCGGAGCTGGGCCGGCGTCACCCCGAGCTTGCCGACATGTGCGACAAGCTGGCCGAGGGGATCGCCGTGGAGGGCATGGAGGCGCTCAGCCCCGTCCTGGCCGACGGGATGGAGACCCTGGTCGAGGCTGCGGCGCGAGCCGGCGGCGACGTGGTCGTGCTCATGTGCGATCCCGAACTGGTCCGCACCCGCGCCCACGACCTCGTGGCCACCAGCAGCGAGTTCCTTGCGGCGTCCTGGCACAACGCCGCCGCTGGGAACGTGACCCCGATCGACCTGGGTGCGGCGGCCTACCGGTCGGTCGAGGAGGTTCGGGACCTCGCCTCCGCGTGCGGGGTCCGGTGGTGGGGCGTCGGGCCGTTCGGAGCCGCCGACGACGCGATCGTGCTGCCGTTCGCCGCGACCCGGGCCTACCGCGGCGACGGTGCCGCACTCGTGTCCGATCTCCGCGCGGCACTGGCCGGGGGCCAGCGCGTCGTCGCGGTGACCGCCGGGGTCGGCTCGGCCCAG
>JBAVLA010000214.1:0-17611 GCA_049688595.1 Candidatus Nanopelagicales bacterium
GCAGCTCCGCGAGACGCTCGACCTCGCGTCCGTCCTGCGCAGCTCGCCGGCCGGCGGACTCGTGCTGGTCGACTGCCTGGCCCTCTGGGTGACCGGCCTCGTCGACGTCGACGCGAGCTGGCTGGACGCAGCCCGAGCCGAGGCGTCGGTCGATCGCGGATTGGACACCGTCCTCCCGGCACTGCGCGTGACGAAGGCCGACGTGGTGCTCGTCACCAACGAGGTGGGATCCGGGGTGGTTCCACCGACGGCATCGGGCCGTCTGTTCCGCGACCTGCTCGGGCGCGTGAACGCCAGGGTGGCGGCGGCCTGCGACGACGTGGAGCTGGTCGTGGCGGGGGTCGCGACCTCGATCAAGGGGAGGCCATGGACACCGACCACCTGATGGGTTGGACCGCCGCGATCCGGTCCCCCGACGAGGCCGCCCGCGCCGCTGCGCAGGCTCGGCAGGACCAGCTGACCAAGCCGATCGGTTCGTTGGGCCGCCTCGAGGACCTGGCGACCTGGCTGGCCGGGGTGACTGGGCAGTGCCCGCCCCCGCCCCTGCGCCGGCCAGCCCTGGCCATCTTCGCCGGCGACCATGGCGTGGCTCGGACGGCGGGCACGAGCGCGTATCCCCCGGAGGTCACCGCGCAGATGGTCGCCAACTTCGTGGCCGGCGGGGCGGCGGCGGCGGTGCTCGCCCGGGCACACGGGGTCCGCGTCCGGGTCATCGACGTGAGCGTGGACATCGACTGGGCGGCCAGCGGGCTCCTCGTGCCCGACGAGGTGACGGCGCACCGGGTCCGCAGGGGGAGCGGGTCGATCGACCGTGAGGACGCGACCACGCTCGATGAGGCTGTTCGCGCCATCCAGCTCGGCGCCCGGATCGCCGACGAGCTGGTCGATGAGGGTGCCGACCTGCTGATCGCCGGGGACATGGGGATCGGGAACACGACGCCGGCAGCCGCACTCGTCGGGCTGCTGGCCGACCTCGATCCGGCCCACGTGGTGGGCCGGGGTACCGGCATCGACGACCTGACCTGGATGCGCAAGACCGCGGCGGTGCGCGATGCGATGCGCCGCAGTCGACCCGTGAAGTCCGATCCGGTCCGACTGCTGGCAGCAGTGGGGGGCGCCGACATCGCGGCGACCACCGGATTCCTGCTGCAGGCGGCGGCCCGGCAGACGCCCGTGCTGCTGGACGGGATCATCTCCTGCACCTGCGCGCTTGTCGCCGACCGGATCGCGGTCGGGGCGCGCGACTGGTGGTGGGCGTCGCACCGCAGCACCGAGCCCGCGGCGCAGGCCGCGCTCTCCCGACTCGGCCTCGAACCGCTGGTGGACCTGGGCATGCGCCTGGGCGAGGGGACCGGCGCGCTCGTCGTGCTGCCCGTGGTCACTGCGGCTGGCGACCTGCTTCGACAGATGGCCACGTTCGAGTCAGCAGGAGTCGCCGACCGGGCAGCAGGTGGTGCGCCGGCCGGAGAGCATCCCGAGCAGGGTCCAGCGGCTCATCAGGTGGGCGACGACGACGCCGACCCGCCCGGGAGTGATCGGCGGTGAGGCGGTGGCCGTATCCGGGGGAGGCATCCGGCTCCCCCCAGGACAGGCCTGGATCGGCGATGGTCGACTCGCCGGTCGAGCGTTCCCAAACAGCGCCCGCTGGCTTCGACGCGTTCCGGTTCGCGATCGGGACCTTCACGCGGATCCCGGTCGCGGCCCCAGCGCGGCTGGATCGGCGGATCGCCCGCGGGGGGCTGGCACTCGGGCCGATCGTCGGGGCGACGATCGGGCTGATCACCGGGCTGCTCCTGCTGGTCACGCCCGCGGACAGCGTCGGCAGGCTCCTCGGCGCGACGATCGTCGTCGGCGCCGCGGCCTGGCTGACCCGCGCCCTGCACTGGGACGGCCTTGCCGACTTCGCCGACGGCCTCGGCAGCGGCGCCCCGGCCGACCGTGCGCTGGACATCATGCGCCGCTCGGACATCGGACCGTTCGGGGTGCTCGCGCTTGGATTCACTGCCGCTGTGCAGGTGACGGCCCTGGCGTGTGTGCCCAGCGGCGCACCCGCGCTCAGCGCATGGGTGGTCGCGCTGGCGGCGGGGCGCCTCGCGATCGCCATTGCATGCGGGCCGTGGGCCCGCGCAGCCAGGTCCGACGGCCTGGGCGTGCTGGTTGTCGGCGCAGTCACACCTGGGCACGTGGTCGCGGCGCTGGGCCTGGCCCTGGCGGCGGCCGCCGTTCCGACCACGCTGGGACACCTCACCTGGCGGTTGACCCTTGTCTGCGTGCCGGTATCGACTGCGCTGGTCACGGGTTGGATCAGTCGGGCTGCCCGGCGGCGGCTGGGTGGGTCTACCGGAGACGTCCTGGGGGCGACCGCAGAGGCCTCGACTGCCGCGGCGTTGGTCGTGATCGCGCTGGGCTGATCCCCACCGGGAGCAGCACATCTGCAGTACCCTGAAACGAGCTTGGGTTCGCACCCGCCTGGAATCCGCGGGCGCTCGAGAAGGGCGGTCTGAGTTGCTCATCTTGGTTGAAGTGCTGCAGCCCTTCTTCGCGATGACGGCGCTGCTGGCGGTCGCACTCCTACTCGTACTCGCCGGCGGATGGCTGGACCGCACGACCTCATCCACTCCGGAAGAGGCGCTGGAGGACCTTCGTCGGTACGGCCCGGCAGCATCCGGGCTGCGCGTCGAACTGCTCCCCGAGGACCAGCGCTGGGCCGTCGAGGCGGCCAGGGCTGCTCGCGGGAGGACTGACTGGATGGGTCGGCGAATCGCCTGAGTTACCGCGGGGGGCCTCCTGAGCGCAGCCCGGCCGGCTGAAGCCCACCGTGCCCTGCTGGCTGGGACCCACTCGGGGCGACGCCGCTCACGGTCGGCGCAGCCCGCTGGCCCGGCGGACCTCGCGCGCCAGGGCGGCCTCGACCGCGGCCCGCGATCCGATGAGGCGGACGGCCCTCCGCGCTCGCGTGACACCCGTGTACAGCAGCTCGCGGGTCAGCAGCGGCGAGTCGGGGCCGGGCAGCAGGAAGGTGACCCGGTCGAACTCGCTGCCCTGACCCTTGTGCACGGTCATTGCCTGCAGCTCGACCAGCCCGTCGATGCGCGCGGGTGCGACCAGCCTGATTCGGGTTCCGGCCGTCTGGAATGCCACGCGCAGGCCATCGGGGGTGGCCACGACGACGCCGGTGTCGCCGTTGTACAGGTCCACGCTGTAGTCGTTCCGGGTCACGAGCACGGGCTCCCCGACGTACCAGGTTGAGCCCATGATCGAGCGGTCACCGCACGCCTGGGAGATCCACCTGCGTGCCTCCAGGTTCCAGCGCCGCACGCCGAAGCGCCCGTCGCCGTGCGCGCACATGAGTCGGTGCCGGCCCATCAGCTCCAGCGCCTCGGTCGCGTTCCCATCGGCGGCCGCGCGGACCATGGCCGATCCGATGCTGACGACGTCGGCCCGCAGCCCGCGGATGGCCGCAGGTTCCTCGGGATCGGCTGCCTCGACGAACTCCAGCCCCTCCCCTCGGGCGAGGAGGTCGAAGACCTCACCGGGCCGGCTGTCCCGGATCGCCGCTCCGAGGTCCACCAGGTCCCGGCCCTCGACCCGGTAGTTGCGCGTCAGGCGGACGACGCCGCCAGGGGCCCCCGACGTCACCGCACCCGGGATGACCCGGGTGAGGGCCTGCTCAAGGTCCGGATCGTCGGCTCCTGGCCGGCCCACGAGGTCGGCCAGGACCGCGCCAGCCTCCACGGAGGCCAGTTGGCCTGCGTCGCCGACGAGGATGAGCCGGGCGTGGGGCGGCGTCGCCTCCAACAGCCTGGCCATCATGACCAACGGGACCATCGAGGTCTCGTCGACCACGACAACGTCGAAGGGCAGCTGGTTGCGCCGATCGTGGGCGAACCGGTCTCCGCCGCCCGGCTGGAACCCGAGCAGCCGGTGCAGGGTGCTCGCCTGCAGGGCGCCCAGCCGGCGGCGATCGTCGGCGGTGAACGGATCCTCGTTGAGGACGTGGGTGACGACCTCGGTGAGCCGCTTGGCGGCCTTTCCGGTCGGCGCGGCCAGGGCGACCCGCAGTGGAGTGGGCGAGGACTCGGCCAGAGCAGCCAGCACCTTGGCCACAGTGAACGTCTTGCCCGTCCCCGGGCCGCCGGTGATGACGGTGTAGCCGCGCAACGCGGCCGCCGCGGCCGCCAGGCACTGCTCGTCGTCGGTGCCCGCTGCCCCGGCCCCCGGGAACAGCCGCGCAAGCGACCCAGCCAGCCGCTCTTCATCGACCTCTGGCCTGACCGCCAGCCGTTCGCAGATGTCCCCGGCCACGCAGCGCTCGTAGGCCCAGTAGCGCTCCAGGTACAGCTGGCCGTCAACCAGTCGCATGGGTGCCGCGCCGGTCGCGTCGGGGCCCCGGCTGACCATCGGCGACCGCTGCAGGGCGGCCTCGATGGCCCCGGGCTCGGACGGCCACGGCAGCGCAGCCGGGTCCAGCCACTCGGACTCGACCGCGAGCATCCCGCCGGGGCTCCGCACGTCGATGCACACCGAGCCCTGGCGCAGCGCCCGGATGCACAGGGCCAGGGCGAGCTCGACCAGCTCGCCGTCACCGGGCCGCGGGTTGAGCTCCCACCGGGCGTCCCCACAGATCCGGACCAGGCCAGCGCCGATCCCCTCCTCCACGACACCAAGCGCGCCCGCCTGCACGAAGCGCGCCAGAAGTGAGTCCCCACTCATCGGACACCCCTGCTGAACAGGTCAGATGCGCCCGTGACCAGAGCCGTGGGCGGGCGCCACGAGAAGACCCCGCATGGCACCCCCAAGGGGTCCGTTGGCGTGTCGGGGCCGCACATGCCGCGAACGAACAGGTACAGGACACCGCCCAGGTGTCGGTCCGGATCGTAGCCAGGCTGGCGGTGACGCAGGTAGCGGTGCAGAGCAGCGCAGTAGATGAGGGCCTGCAGCGGGTAGTGGGCGTCGATCATGGCTGCCGGCAGTGCGGCCGGCCGGTAGTGCCATGCCGACAGCTGCTCCCTCGAGGAGCGCGGCGGCCCCAAGCGGTTGGTCTTGTAGTCCACGACGAGATACCGAGCAGCGCCGCCGGGGCGTACCCGCAGCACCGCGTCGATCTCACCGGACAGGAAGCCGCGCAAGCGTCGATCCCCCAGACCTGCCGACTCCATCCGGTCCGGGTAGCCCAGCGTGGGGTCGTCAGCGGGAAGGACGGCTCGCCACAGGTCGGCCAGCTCAGCGATCGTCGGGTCACGCTGCGGGTCGGTGCTGGCCGACAGCGGCATCTCGAACCCCAGTTCGGCCAGGCGGTCCGTCGGGGGGATGTCAGCCAGGCAGAGCCCGCCAGCCAGGGGCCCCAGGGGCGTCCGCAGTGAGGGCAGCAGAGCGGTCGCGAGGCCGTCCGCGTCGACTCCATCCACCGGAGCCGTTCGCATGGCCGCGGAGACCCGAGCGGTCACCTCGGTCTGAAGATCTCCAGCAGTGGTGTCAGTGGTCTGGAGGACCGCGTGCACGAGGGTCCCGAACCGGGTGCCACCGACGACGTCGGCCATCGGGGAGATCAGGCTGCGCGCCGCGGCAAGCGGATCCGGGGACGTCGATGCGTGCGGCCGGGCCGCCCCCATCTCCTCCGACTCACCCCAGCCAGGTTCGCGCTCCCCCCGCCTGCCAGTCTCGTCCGGCCTGCCAGTCTCGTCCGGCCTGCCAGTCTCGTCCGGCTCGTCGACGGTCCAACCCGACGGCTCGGATCCGTGCAGTCCCGCAGTCAGGCCCGAGTAGGACGTGCGCCGCCAGGACGTGTCCAGTCCCCGGTCGAATGAGGCGATCTCGAGCATGGACTCCGCCCTCATCGGCGGCGACCAGACCCGCACCGGAGCGACGTCGGGCACCATCTCGACGGTCAAGCCAGTCAGGTGCGGGACAGCCTCCTGCCAGGGATGCGTCGCGTCGTACTCCGCCCTTGGGGTGGTCTCGCCGGCAGCCCGAGCGCAGAGGAGCCGGTGCAGCGGGGAGGCTGGGGTGTTGCCGTCGCAGCCCGCCCAGTGGGCGACGACCTGGTGCGCGGCCCGGGTGAGGCCGACGTAGAGCAATCGCAACTCCTCGCCTGACTCCTCGGCACGCTGGCGTCGGACGGACTCCACCCATGACGATCCCGCTTGTTCCCCACGGGCGTCACGGCGGCGCCGGCCCGCCGAGTCGTGGAAGCGGGCAACCTCGACGTCGTGGACGAACCTGTCCCATCCGTACGGCACGTACACGATCGGGAACTGCAGGCCCTTCGAGACGTGGAGGGTCTGGACGGTGACCGCGCGGGCATCGCTGGCGAGGCGGCGCTCCACCTCCGCATCGCCCTGCCGCTGGGCCGCGGTGATCCGGCCATCGAGCCAGCGGACCAGCCCACCCGGACCGAGCGAACCCTCGCGGGCGGCCTGCTGCAGCGACTCGGCCAAGTGCCTGACGTCGGTGAGGTCCCGTTCCCCATTCGGGCTGCTGAGCAGTCCGGGCACGACTGGGGAGTCCCGCATCACCTTGGCGAGCATCGCCGCAAGTCCGACCTCCTGCCAGACCGCCGACCACTGCCGCAGCGCCGTGGCCACCTGGTCGACGACGGCCTCCCCGCCGCCGACCAGATCCGTGCCCGAGAGCCCGAAGAAGGGCGTGATCGCCGCTTCGCGGACCAGCGTGGGCCGGCCCGTCTGCTCGATGGCGCGCAGCACGGTCAGCCAGTCGCCAGCCGCGCGAGAGGTGAACACCGACACGCCGCCACGAAGGATGGCCGGGACGCGCGCGCGCTGCAGGGCTTCGGTGACCGCCGCTGCTCCCTTGGCACTGCGGACGAGCACCGCGACATCCCCGGGGGTGACCGCCCGCCATCGACCGTCCTGGGCCACCTCGGCCCCGGAGGAGATCAGGGCGACGATGTCGGCGGCCACGTCGGCGGCGACCCGCTGACGCAACGGGTCCACCCGATGCGGCGTCAGCTTGCCGTCGGCCTCCGGTATCGCAAGCACGCGCAACCGGACGGCCGGACCCGCCCCGCGCAGCCGCGGCTCCTTGTGGCGCGCCCCGATCGGCCGCACCACGATCTGGCTGTCCCCCAACTCGGTTGGGCCGAACAGCCCGGCAACGCCGGCCACGACCCCGGCATCGGAGCGGTGGTTGGTGCCCAGGGTCAGCACGGTGCTGGCCTTGCGCACTGCTGCGAGATAGGCCTCGACGTCCCCACCTCGGAATCCGTAGATCGCCTGCTTCGGATCGCCGATGAGGACCAGCGTCGTGTGTCCGTGGAAGGCCGCCTCGAGGATCGCCCACTGGGCGGCGTCGGTGTCCTGGAACTCGTCCACCAGTACGACGCGGTACCGGTCGCGCAGCAGCGTGACGGCGGCCTCGGCCGAGGGGCCGGTGACTGCTTGGCGCACCCTGCCGACCAGGTCATCGAAGCTGAGGACCGCGCAGCTTGCCTGCCGTCGGGCCAGCTCCGCCCGGACGGCTACGGCGAAGTCCTGCTGGGCAGCCGGAACCGTCCCGGCGCGCACGGGCAGCTCGATGTCGGCCATCGGGTCGGCCGCCACGTCCCGGCCGACCTTCATTGCCCGCTTGAGGGAGATCTGCCGACCCTGCGCGCCGACTGCCGCGTAGCGGGACGCGTACACGTCAGCGATCGTCTGGTCCACGAACGTGGACAGGTCCTCAGTGAGCCGCTCCGATGGGCTTGCATCCACCGATATGCCCAACATCCGCAGCGCCTGTCCGCAGAACTCGTGGATCGTGGCCACCGTGGCAGTGTCGAAGCGGGAGAGCGCGGCGTCCAGACGGTCGCAACGCTCAGCGAACTCGGCCCCCGCGCAGGTGCCGAGGTGCGCCACGAGCGCGTCCTCCGACGCGCCCGCCGCGGACTGGTCGGCCATCGCCGCCCGCACCTCGACGATGCGCTCCCGGATCCTGGTGCGCAGCTCCCGGGAAGCAGCCCGGCCGAACGTGACTGCCAGGACCTGGTCGACGGGCGCCACCCCCTCGGCCAGGATGCGGGTCACGAGCCCGGCGATCGCGTACGTCTTGCCCGTGCCAGCGGAGGCCTCCAGCACCACGGTCCCGCTCGGGAGGGGGCCGAGCAGGTCGAAGGGCTCGGGGGCAGTCGTCACGCCCATGGGGTTCACTTCTCCCGACCGATCGCCAAGCCGCCCCACAGCAGGCCCGTGAGCTCCTCGAACCACGACCCGCCCGGGGTATCGCGCCGAGGTGGGGGGATGGCGTGGAGCAGTCCGAAGCTGAAGTCCCGGCCCCAGACGCGGGCGTGGACCTCCTCGTGCGCCTCCCCGAACCTCCCCGACCACGTGGCGGCTGCCCTGGCCAGCCGCCGTTCGCCGGTGAGCCGACCGTTGGCCCATTCCCAACTGACCCCCAGTGGGAGCGGGAGTGGCCGGGCCAGTCCCTGCCGGTAGGCCTCGACCAGCTGGGCAACCCGCTCGGCGGCCTGCGCCGGCGTGTCGGACAGGGTCAGCCGCTCGGTGCCGGAGCCGTGCACGAGCCATCCATCTGGGCGCTGTCCGGTGGCTGCCGCCAGCACGAGGAGGCTCAGGTAGATGGGCAGCCGGTTCCTGGGCTTCGCCTTCGAGAACGTCACATCGACCAGCCCCACGTCATAGAGCCCCGACACGGCGCCGACGATGCGCGCCCCGCCCGGGACCCGGTGGTCGACCGGTGCGGACCGCATGCTGCCGATCCGCTTGGCACAGGCCCAGGCGTGCACGCGCTCCGCAGCCCGGGCCTGCGTCCCGGCTGCTTGGACTCCGACAGCCCCGATCGGGGCATCGCCGGTGAGGAGCGCAGCCAGCTGGACCCGGGTCGGGTCCTCGCCTGCCTCCAGCCAGTTGAGGATCGTGTTGCCCAGCCCCCACTCCTGGAGGGAGTCGGCCTCCAGAGCCAGATCGTCCTTCGTCGAGGCGTCCCATGAGCCCGCCGACAGGCTGAGGCCGGTGCGCAGGAATCCGCGCACGGGGTGCTGCCAGAAGCGCACGAGGGCGTCCAGCTGCACTTCATCAAGCTCCGGTGGCTGCGCCGCAACATCTGCCAGGGTGGCGACTGGGACAGGTGGCTCGCGCAGCGCCAAGGCGCCCCGCCGAGCGGTCGGCTCGTGGCTGAACGGCCCGGGATGTCCAAGGCGGCCGGCGATGAAGTTCGCCTCATCAGTGGGCTGGAGCGGGTGGCGGATCACCACGCGGTCCCGCACCCGCCCCCCATCAGGGACTTCCGCAGTGGCGTCAAGGGCATCAAGCAGCTCAGCCACGGGCACGGCGGGCGGACGAACCTCGTTCGTGCGCGGATCAGCCCCGGTGTAGGTGATCACCAGACGGTCGCGGGCCGCGAGCACGGCTTCCAGTAGGAGGTGGCGGTCCTCGCTGGAGGGGTCGCGCTCACCGACGAGCGGGGCGAGGGCGAGGACGTCGTCCCCCGAGGCCACGGTCTGTCGAGGGAAGGCTCCGTCGTCCAGCCCCAGCAGGGCGATGAACCGGTAGGGCACCGACCTCATCGGCATCAGGCCGGAGACCGTGACCCCGCCAGCGCGGAACCGGGAGCGGGGCCGGAGGGTCGACAGTCGCCGTGTGATCAACAGGCGCAGCTCAGGGGCAGCCAGATCGAGGGTGTCCGCGCTGGGCCCGGAGTCGTCAACGAGCCCGTTGAGCACCGCTCCGGCTGCGGTGGCGTCCCAGCGCTGCTCGACGGGTGGCTCTGCCACTTGACTGAGCCAGTCCTGGAGCAGGCGCACCCAATCGCGCAACGGCCGCGCGACCGTCAGCGCCTCCCACGCCTCGCACAGCACCCGGAACACAACGGCGAGCCCGCCGATGAGTTCCACGTCCCGGCTGCCGATCTCGTCCAGCGGCAGCACCCGGCCGATGGTGGGCAGGCCGTCGCCACCCATGGCCACGCCGAGCAGCATGCGGGCGACGGCAGCCGACCAGGTGTTGGCGCCGACCCCCTCGAGGCCCAGCGCCTGGCGATGCCGATCGTGCAGGCCCCACCGTGCGCCCGCCCGCCCAGCCATCTGGCGCAGCCTGGCCATGTCCTCGTCGTCGGCCCGGAGCCTGTTGGCCACCGCTGGGAGCGCGACGAAGTCGAGGAGCTCGTTCGCCGTCACGCGGCCCGCCAGCAGGCTGAGCATCGCCTCGAGCACCACGAGGACCGAGTTCGTCAGGCTCGGCGATCGGTCCGCGACCTGCACCCGCAGCCCGGCTGTGAGCTGGTCCACGGGCTGCTCGGTCGTGCCCAGCACGGCCTCGACCAACGGCGCGAACCCAGCAAGGTCCGGACACATCACCAGGATGTCGCGAGGCTCAAGAGTCGGGTCGCCGGCGAGCGCGTGGAGGATCTCCTCGCGCAGCACCTCGACCTGGCGGTAGCCGCCGTGGCAGGCATGCACACGGACGGACCGGTCGGTCCCGCTGAGTGCGCGCCGACCCGCGCCGGGCGGGGAGTCCGCAGTGAGGTCAGCCTGCAGCCAGCCCAGGAGATGGTCCCCCCACGTGGCGCCTTCGTGCTCGACGGGCGCCGCCGGGGCGATCCGCGCCAAGCGGGCCTGCATCTCGGCCGAATCCCGGCCGAGGGAGCGCATGAGCGGGTGTCGCACTGCCCGGCGGAGCTTCGCCTCGAACTCGTCGCGGCGCACCGTGTAGGGATGCGAGTGGGCGAGCGCCACCCAGCGGGCCCCAGACGGGTCCGGAAGGTAGATGACGACCTCGCGCGCCTCGGCCAGCGCGGCGAAGCACAGCAACTGGTCGGCGGGCATCCGGGTCGGCCCGAACAGCGAGAGCCGCTCCGGCAGGTCCAGGGCCACCGCCCCGGACCGGATCTGATCGACCGCACCCGCCAGGCGTTCGGCCCGGTCGGGCACCCCGACAGCCCCACGAACCGACCTCCAGAGCTCGTACTGCCAGCGCAGCCGTTCGGGCAGTGCGACTCCACGGCCGTCCTGGGCCAGACCGGTCGACCAGGCCAACGAAAGGCTCGGCCGCTGCGAGGCGTACAACGCGAACAGCTCCGACAACTCGATGCCCAGGGCCAGCCGATGGTCCGCCCGCGGCCTGTCGGTCGTGTCCCGCAGGTGGTGGCGGATGGGACCAGCCCACGGCTCGTCGAGTGAGGTGTCGATGGCGGCCAGGACGTGCCAGACGAGGCGGCCCGGACTCCAGGGATCCGCTGCGGGCGCCAGACCGGATCCAGCTGCGAGGAGCTTCCCGACGAGTTCGGCCGGGGACGGGAAATGGACGTTCGCGCACACGCCGTCCAACGCGGGCGCCGCCTCGAACCCGTTCCCTGGCCCCACGACTTGGCCCTCGCGTGGGCACGATGCCCCGAGCACCTCAGCCAGACGCTGGACTATGAACCGCTCTATCCCCGGTGTCGGCACAGCGACGACCTCGGGCGTGAACGGGTCCGACGGCGCAACGGCAAGGCGACGGGCCAGCGCGTCCACCAGCAATCCAGTGTTCGGTGCGGTCCGGATCGACCAGGCCATGACGCCTCCCCTCGGCTGGGCGCAACACTAGCCACGCCGTCGGACATCGCCGGAGCAGCGACGGACCCCGACGTCAGTAGGCCACATGGACCTGATGGCCGATGTGCTCCCCGCGCTCAACCTCGGTGAGGGCGAAGTGGGCGATCTCACCAGTGCGGATCCCAGGCTGGGGCGGCCTGGGCACGCCGTCCAGCACGAAGTCGTCTCGGACCCGGTAATGCCCGGTCGGCCCGCCCGGCTCGACGACGCTCGCCGGACAGATGACCGTCCAAGCCAAGCCGCTCTCCTGGTAGGTGCGAAGTGCCCGCAGGTGAGCACCGGAGACCTGCAGCGCATACGGCGGGAACCCCGGCGTGTCGCGCAGCATCAGGCCGGGCTGGACCCAGAGCGTGCCATTGCTGCCAAGGGCCACGATGCGCTGGACGCCAGCTGCCCGCATGCCATCGACGATGTGGCCGGGACACTCCGTGAGCACGTCGAGGAACGCGTCGGAGGTGCCCAGGCCGCCAGGACCCATCGCGTTGACGACCGCGTCCTGGTTGACGACCGCCCGGGCCACATCGGCTTCCCGCCGGGCATCGCCCATCATCACCTTGACTCCGTGACCAGCCTTCGGCAGCCTGGCCGGGTCGCGGACGAGCGCGGTCACCCGGTGGCCGCGCGCCAGGGCTTGGGCCAGGATGTCCCGCCCGATCTGACCTGTGGCACCGAACAGGACGAGCCTCACGGGTTCCCCTTCACGTGATCCGATCGCACCGGATCCACCGTAGCCCGCTCGCAGGGGTCGCCGCGGGGCCACGCGTGCCGGCGCCAGCGCGAAGGGTCTGCGCCCGTGCGCGCCAAGTCCTGGTCCGCTCCCAGCGGGTGCCGGCCCGCACCATGCGCAGTCACCGCCGCGGAGCCGATCCCGGAAGGCGTGTGATCTGCTCTCCGCGGATCCACACCGAACCGTCGGGTGCGATGTCGAAGTCGTCGTACCAGGCCTCGAACGTGATCGCGCCGACCAGGCCGTCGGGGTCGTAGCAGCGGATGGGCCCGGCGACCGGCCGGCCGGCGCAGACTACGGACTCCGGGGCTGCGGCGAGGCTGTGCGCGGACTCCTCGGGGAAGAGCGCCCATTCCCCATCCGCGTAGCGGCCCAGCGCGGTGCCACCTGTGTCCTGATCGCGCAGGAGCGCCGCCCAGAGGCTCCCGTCGGTTGCGGTCACGAGCTCCTCCACCTCGTCGACGCCCTTCGGCAGCGCCACGATCGACCACTTCCCATCCCAGCGGGCAAGCGACGGCTCATCGGCGGTCGGGGGCGAGCTGACCCACACGCTCCCATCAGCGCCCCCAGCCCGCGGCACCGCGAAGGAATAGCCGGGTGGCCGGCCGATCGGGGCTCGGGACCCATCCGTGCCGACCCCCACGATGGTGCCGTCGGGGATGTTGGTCCAGACCGAGCCCTCCGGGCCAGCCACGACCCGGGGATCGTTCCAGCTGATGCCGTCATCCGGGCCCTCGATTACGTCCGGGGCGACCGCCCTCCAGTCCTGTCCGACGTACCGGACCAGCCCCTGGCTGGTCAGCGCCCACAGGGCCCCGTCGGTTGCCAGTGCTGCGGGGCGGCCACGCCGGAAGACGGCGGGACCGACGGCTGACCAGGCCCCGTCCTGGTAGCGGGCCCATCCCAGCGGTGGACCAGTCCACTCGCCGTCTAGCGACTGCGGCTGCTCGATCGTCTCCCCCGGCCGGAACGCGAGGGTCCAAGCCTCATGCTCAGATGCAGCCACGGGGTTGCCTGATCCCTCGGTCGACCAGATGGGGTCGCTCCAGAGCTGGGCGAACCGGTCTCCGTCCAGCCGCAGGAGGTTGGCGCGGTTCCGCGCGAGTACGCGGTCCCCGGCGACGGCGACGACCGGGGGGTCGCTCGACGAGACTGGCACGCCCTCGTCAGAACCGAACGTGCGCGAGGTCCCGTCGGACCGGTACTCGGCGGCTGCAGTCGCCCCGGAGACCCAGACCGAACCGGCCGACGTCGCCGCCAGGCCCTGCCCCTGCCCCCGGACGGCAGTTGGCTGACCCACGTCTGGAACCACGTCCGCGCTGATCGAACGCCACTTGGCACCGTCGAACCTGGCCAGGCCCACCGGCTGCGTCGGTTCGGAGCCGCGCTCCTCACCACGTGGATGGCCCAGAACCCAGACACCGCCAGTCGGGTCCGCCGCCACGTACCCACCCGCGGACACCGACTTGGGCGGGTCGGGTCGGCTCCACTTCGTGCCGTCCCAGCGCCGCAGGCCCACCTTCACACCGTCGGGCGGGTCGGCCACCGCACCCGCCCACACGCCACCATCGGTGTCGATCGCCAGGTCGCCGCCGACTCCCGAACCATGGTCGGCCATTACCGACCATTCCCCGCCGGACCATCGCAGGATCCGCGACTCGGAGGACTCGTCCTCAGCATCGACGTGCCGGACGCTCAACCACAGGTCGGATCCGTGCTCAGCGCCGGACACCAGGTAGGTCTCGATGCGATAGTCATCCCCGTCAGGGTCCTGGTCACCACCGTCCGGCTGTACCATCCCCTCGGGGATGGCCAGGTCAGCCGTGAACCCGGTCCCGTCGAACAGGCGGGCGCGGTCCTTGGTGACCATCCAGACCCCGGATCCCGCGGAGGGCACGAACATGGGGCCCTGTGCGAACGCCCAGTCGTCCGCGGCGTCCCAGGTGGTCGAGTCGCCTGACGCCGGATCCACACGAGTCACCGCCCAGGGTCCGGGGAGCCAGGCCGATCCGGCACCGTCGGCGACCAGCGCGCTGACGCTGGACTCCTCCTCCGTGGCTGGAGCACCCGCCAGGACCAGTCCCGTCCCCGCCAGGGCAGCCGTGGGGGCTCCTGCCCACGACGTCGGCGTGGGCTGGGCGCTACCATCCTGGCCGGAACAGCCGGACATGGCCAGGCAGAGCGCCACCACCGCCGGGGCGGCTGTGCGGATTCGCATGGAGCACCTACCCTTCCTCACCTTGCGGGCGCCGTGCCCGCCAGCCGAGCGACCAGCGCTCCCCGGACCCAAACCGTGCCGTCCGGGGCGATCGAGAAGCCTTCGAAGAAGCCGTCGAACGGCATCGTGCCGACGAGCCCGAGTGCGTCGTAGCAGGCGATCCCAGCCGTCGTGCCGGCCTCGGTGCACACACCGGCCGCAGGCGTTGCGGCCAGGGACTGCGACCCCTGGATCGGGAAGGTCAGCCAGGCGCCCTCGTGGTATCGGCCGAGCGCAGACCCCTGTTCGAACACGAGCAGCGCCCACAGCGCCCCATCGCTGGCGACGACCAGGTCACAGATCGAGGGGCTGCCGGCCGGGGGCGAGATGGTCGACCACGCACCATCCCATCGATGCAGCCTCGACTCGCCGATCTCGCTGGTCCACACGGTCCCGTCGGCTGCGGCAGCCCTCGGCACGGCGACGGCCATGCCTGCCGGACGACCCACGGACATGCGCGTGCCGTCGGACTGGAACAACACGATGTCGCCATCGACCCCAGCCCAGGCCGAGCCATCGGGGCCAGCCACGACGGTGGACTCCCGGCTGGCGGTGGCCTGCCTGACGTCCTGGGCCACGACGGTCCAGGCGGCGCCGGAGAATCGGAGGAGTCCCTGCGTGGACGTCGCCCAGAGGGCGCCGTCGGAGGCGACCGCGGAGGCGCCCATGCCGGTCACCTGGGGACCGCGAGGGGTCCACTGGCCATCCCGGAAGCGCGCCCACCGGGACTCGCGGTTCCCCCGCGGGTCGGTGACTGCGCGAACCCGGGACCACGCCTCGTCGACGGAGACCGCCGACAACCCGGTCACCTGCTGGATCGAACCGGTCGGAGCCGTCCACAGCGGGACGAACCGGTCGCCGTCGAGTTGGAGCACCTCGGGCCCGGTCAGCACCAGGACGCGTTCCCCGGCAGTGGTGACGTCGGGGAGGGCGTCGCCCTCCGGGATGACCACACCCAGCTCGGACGTGAAGGCCTGCCAGCTGCCGTCTGGCGCGTAGCGTGCGATGCCATTCGACCCGGCGACCCAGCCGGAGCCGTCAAGTGCCACGGCGAGCCCGCCGCCGAAACCGTCCAGGGCGGTCACCCGGCGGCCGACCTGCTCGGTCACGTCGGCGCTCACGGCGTGCCAGGCCGCCCCGTCGAACCGCGACAGCGCGACCTGGGCGCCACCCCCGCTGCTGCTGATCACCCAGACCCCACCGGATGGATCCGGCGCCACGACTCCCGCGCCGCGGGGGGCGTCGGGATCGCTCGGTGCCGGCTTGGCCCAACCAGAGCCGTCCCAGCGCTGGACCGTGGGCGGCGTCCCATCGACGCCATCCCCGGTGAAGCCACCCGCCCATACGCCGCCGTCCGTGTCGACGGCCAGGGGACCGCCCACCCCCGCACCGCGCTCAGCCATCACCGACCACTGGCCGCCGCGCCAGCGCACGACGCGCCCGCTGGCCTGCCCGTCCGCACCCGTCCGGATGTACGTGATGCTCAGCCACAGCTCGCTGTCGACATCGGCCGCATCGACGATCAGGGAGCTGGTCGCCTCGTCCGCGTCGGCCCGGCGGACATCGTCGGGAACTGGGACATCGGCCGCGAAGCGACCCCCATCGAACAGTCGAACGCGATCCAGACCGATCAGCCACGCACCGGTCCCGGAGGAGGGGGCCAGGCGCGGAGCCGACGTGAAGGCCCAGTCGTCCGCGGCGTCCCAGGTCGTGCCAGTACCGCCCGGGGGATCCAACCGGGTCACTGACCACGGCCCCTGCGCCCACACCGACCCGGATCCGTCGGCGACGATCCGCCCAGTGTCCCAGGCCGTGCTCGACGGGAGCCCCGCCAGGAGCAGCCCGGTTGGCACCAGGTCGGCCGACGGCGCGCCCGCCCAGGATGTCGGGATTGCGCCGTCGCCGCCGGTGCCCGCGCAGCCGCCTGCGAGCAGGACCTGCACTGACAGCGCCGCGGTCAGGCAGCGGACCGACCCACGCATCTGGCACCTCCACGAGCCGACGGCGGGGACCGGGCGTCGACCTGTTCGGCTCACACAACCACCATGGGGAGCCCCTCAGACAGTGACGAAGGTCCCGCAGCCCCGCGGCCAAGCCCGAGCCCGGACACCGCTGCCCGGGCGGGGATCAGGGCGATCGTCAGGGCACCAACAGGTCGAGAGCACGGGCAACGCCGTCCTCGTCGTTGCTGGCAGTCACCAGATCGGCAACGAGAAGTACCTCGGCGTGGGCGTTCGCCGGCGCCACGGCCGTGCCAGCGAACGCCAGCATGCCCAAGTCGTTGCGGCCATCCCCGATGGCGACGACAGCAGCCGACGGGATGCCGCGCCGGGCGCAGTGCCGCGCAAGGGCGCGTGCCTTGTCCACTCCCACCCGGGTGATCTCCAGGTAGGTGGGGTTCGAAGTCACGGCGACCAAGCCCGGGGGCGTCCGAGCGGCCACCACGTCGAGCAGGTCCTGTCGGGCCTTGGGAGCGATCAGCAGGACCTTGTCGGGTCCCTGAGTCTGGGTGGACAGGTCGGCCAGCTCGGGCGTGCAGGCCACGATCCCTGCCTCCCGGCGGATCAGGTCGTCGATCCTCGGGACGAGCCAGCGCTCCCGTGCGTACCAGTTGACCGAGAGCCCAGCCCGTGCGCCGGCGGCGGCCACCTGCTGCGCGAGCGCGACGGGCATGGACTGTTGGTCGAGCACGCGGAGCTGACCATCCCTGGCGTAGCTGCCCACCAGTGCACCCTGCGAACCGATGAAGACGGCGGGAGTGAACTGGCCAGCCGCATCGGTAGCGGAGTCGCCGACGTCGTCGGCCAGCCCGAGCGCCTCGAGGATGGGCCACAGGGCCAGCGGCGGACGCGAAGTGGTGAGCACGACCTCCAAGCCCTCGGCCCGGACTCGCCGCACGGCCGACGCAGTCGCTTCAGTCACCTCGTGGCGACTGGTCAGCAGGGTGCCGTCGACGTCGATGGCGAACAGCCGCGGTGGCGTTGGGGGCGTGCTTGCCCGATCCGGTGTCGACGGTCGCATCAGTTCGGTCCCGAGCAGCCGGCGACCGGAGGGGGGTCGTCCTGCAGGACGGCGGTCGAAGGCC
>JBAVLA010000215.1:0-2224 GCA_049688595.1 Candidatus Nanopelagicales bacterium
CCGCCAGCCTGCTCCTCCTCGGCGGGTCCGCGGCGATGTGGCGGGCCACCGACGCCGCGAGCCCACCCGCAACCAGCACCACGTCGATGGTGGCGTGGCAGGGCACGTGGCTGCCGACCGGCCCCGACGGGCCATCTGACCCGGCAGCACCGAGCGCATCCGGATTCAGCCACACCGAGCTCGGTGCGGCCATGGCCGCCGCACACCTCGGGGTCCGGATCGACGCGTACGCGGGCCCGAGCGCGTACCGCCCCACCATCACCCGGCAGACGTACGGGGGAGACCCCTCCGAGCTTCTGGCGCGAACTGAGGCCGCCTACCGACAGGCAGCGGCCGCATCCGGCGTCCCCAAAGGGGAACCGATCCCCACGTCACCCGGCCGCATCATCGGCTGGCGCACTGACGCCTATGACACCGATCGTCCGGTCACGGTCCACCTGCTTGTGTCCACCCCGTCCGGCGGCCAGCTGGACTTCGCAATCGAGGTCACGTGGGTCGATGGCGACTACCGCCTGGTCGACCCAACCCGCGAGGAGACCTTCGTCACCACTGCCGATCCCGACCCCCGCACCTACTCCAGCTTCTGAAGGGCGCCCCGCGATGACGACCACCCTGCCCGACACCGCGACCCCCGAGATCTCCTCCCTGCCCCGTGTCCGCGGTCGCCGCAACCCCGTGCTGCTGGCCGCTGGTGCGGCCCTGGTGGTGATCGGGGCAGCCGGTGTCGCCTGGCTTGTCACTTCCGTCGCCGACACCAATCCGGTGCTCGTCACAACGCACTCCCTCGACGCCGGTGAGGTAATCGGCCTCGACGACCTGGCTGTCGCCCAGGTGTCTCTCGATCCCACCGTCGCCTCCGTGCCAGCAAGTCAGCGCGACAGCATCGTGGGACAGCGAACCGCCACCGCCCTGGCAGGCGGCCAGCTGCTGACGCCCGGATCGGTCACCGACGCCCCGCTGCCTGAGCCCGGGTCGAGCCTGGTCGGCGTCGCGGTCTCCCCCAGCCAGCTGCCTGCTGCCGACCTGAAGCCGGGGGACCCGGTGACCCTGGTGGCCGGGTTCCGGGAGGGCAGCGAGCTGCCGACCGCCCCACCGAGCAGCATGCCGGCCGCGGTGGCCGGCACGAGGACGCTCGACGACGGCCGGGTAGTTGTCGACGTGACGGTGCCCACGGCGCGGGCCGCCATGCTGGCCGGCTGGGTGTCCACCGGGCGGGTTGTCATCGTCCGCGAGGCGGTGGGCGGCCGATGAGCGTCCTACTGCTCGGTTCGGTAGCCGGCGCTCCCGGCGTCACGACCACGGCCGTGGCACTGACGATGGCCTGGCCTCGGCCCGTCGTCCTCGTCGAGGCCGCCGCCACCGGAGCCTCGGCGATCCTGCCGGGGTATCTGGCCGGGCGCATCGCCCACACTCACGGCATCATCGACGCCGCCGTCGTAGCCCGCACTGGGCCCTTGGCCGATGCCCTTCCGGACATGCTCATCCCCCTGCCCCCGTCGCCGCACGCCCGACTGCTCGCTGGGCTGGTCCGCCCGGAACAGGCGGCCAGCATGGCCACTGCCTGGCCAGCGCTCGGTGACGCCTTGGTCGACGCTGCACGAGCGCTCGAGGTCGATCTCATCGTCGATGCGGGACGCCTCGGCCTCGTCGGCGCCCCACAGCCGATGATTCCGGTCTCCGACCGCGTGCTGCTCGTCACGGGCAGCGACCTGCCGGCCCTGCACGCCGCTCGAGCGTGGCTGCCTGCGCTGCGGGCTCAGCTCATCGATACATCCAGACTGGGATTGCTCGTTGTCGGTGACGCCCGTCCGTACACCGCCCGCGAGATCCGCCGGCATCTGGGAGCCGAGGTGGTGGGCGTCATCGACCACGACCCGTCCGGCGCCCTTCCGTGGTCACACGGCGCACCTACGCCGCGCCGGGCCTCGCCGTTCGCCCGCAGCATCACCGGCCTGCTCCCCAACCTGGCCAACGCCCCGGCAATGGCGCCGATCGGAGGTCTCCGATGAGCACCGATCGACTTGGCTACGCCGCCGACGATCCGACTCGCCTGCCGCTGTGGCTGACCCCAACGCCTAACCCCGGTCGAATCCCCGACCTGACCGTCGTCCCACCTTTGGCAGGTGCCCCTACGGCAGCGCCGACCGCACCCCGGCCGGGCTCTCGCCAGATCGACTGGACCACCGTGCGCGGGCTGCGCGCGAGGGCGGCCACCGAGTTGGCC
>JBAVLA010000216.1:0-8234 GCA_049688595.1 Candidatus Nanopelagicales bacterium
GGACCAGTTCGACCACTGGTCCGTCGAAGTGAACTCGGCCGGCGTCGAGGACCACGACCCGGTCGCACAGCGCGGCGACGTCCTCGGTCTGGTGGGTCGACAGCAGCACGGTGCTGTTCTCACCGGCCGAGGAGAGCACCCGGCGCAGGCCGACCCGCTGCTCAGGGTCGAGCCCGGTGGTCGGCTCGTCGAGCAGCAGCAGCGCCGGGTCGCCGATCAGGGACTGCGCCACGGCCAGGCGGCGGCGCTGCCCGCCGGACAGCGCGCGCACTCGCCGCGAGCCTGCGTCGGCCAGGTCGACCAGGCCCAGGACCCGGCGCACCTCGGCGTGCCGAGCTGATGCATCGGTCCACTCCTTGAGCACCGCGATGTAGTCAACGAATCCGAAGGCCGTGAACCCACGGGGGAAGCCGAGTTCCTGGGGCAGCCAGCCCAGCTCGCGACGGACCCGGGCCACAGCCTGCGGACCACCCATCGGATCGACGCCGAGGACCCGCAGCTCCCCGGAGTCCGGGCGCAGCACGCTGGCCAGGATGCGCATCAGGGTGGTCTTGCCGGCGCCGTTGGGGCCGAGCAGGCCGGTCACGCCCCGGGTCAGGGTCAGGTCGATCGAGTTGAGCGCCGGGGTTCCCCGGTAGCTGTGCGACAGGTCGCGCACGCGCACGGTCGTCCGCGCATCATCAGGGATGGGCATGGGAGCCTCCTCCAGGTTGGTTGAGTCGATGGGCTTGGACGATGAGCAGCACGCCCGCAGCCACTGCGATGGACAGGTAGACCGGCTGGAGCGCCGGGCGCACCACGGCGACCACGTCATTGCCGATTCCGGCAGCGATGACCGCGCCAGCCCAGATCGCCGCGATCGCCGCAGCCGAGTGCATCAACGCGACCCACGGGGCCAGCGCGAGCACGGCCAGGGAGAACGCGAGGGCAGGCAGCAGCCACCCGACCGCGACCCAGGGCGTGGCCGGCAGCAGCGCCGCGGTGACGGCCACTACTGGAAGGGAGGTCGCCAGGACGGCGGTCGCGCGCAGGAGGAGCAGTCGGAAGGTCGGGTAGGGGGTCGCCGAGGCCACCTCGTGGGAGGGGTCCAGGGTCGGGTCGAATGAGGCGGCGACGCCGAGCAGCGGCAGCAGGGGCGCGACCAGCAGGAACAGCGCGAGCGACTGGCCCCGGCCGTAGGTCGCGGCCACCAGAGCGAGGCCGACGACCGCGGCGAGCCCAGCGAACCACGACGGGGTCAGCGAGGGGGTCGCGGCCAGCAGGCGGGCTTCCGATGGGGGCACGCGTAGCCGTCGGGCGATCCGCTCGACAAGAGTCGGGCCCGGCACTTCGATCTGGTCACGGACCCGACTCCAGACCGCCTCCAGGCCCACGGCAACCGGGGGAACCGCCGCCATCCCAGCCCGGCAGGTGGCGCAGCGCAGGACGTGCTGCTCGATGCTGGCCGAGATCACCCCGTCGGTGGTGCCCGCCGCGTACGCCCCGAGCAGTTCGGCATCGACGTGCCAGGTCATGGTGTCGCCTCCAGGAGGTAGCGGCGCATGTGAGCCTTCGCCCTGTGCAACCGGGTCTTGACCGTGTTCTCTCGAACGCCGAGCAGCCGGGCGGCCTCCCGGGTGGTCAGCCCATCGAGCACCGTGGCTTGGACCACGGCCCGCATCTGCGGCGACAGGGACCGCAGCGCCGGGCCGAGGTCCCCGTGCTCCACCCCGAGCAGGACCCGCTCCTCGGCACTGGCGACCTGCAACTCGGTCGCGACGTGCCGGTCATCCCCGGCGACCCCATCCCACCCGATCAGCACCGCCCGATCCGTACGACGCAGCCGGGAGACCAGGCGCCGGACGGCGATCCCCCACAGCCAGGCCGCAACCGCCCCCTCACCCCGGAACCGGTCCGCACCCCGCCACACCGCGACGAACGTGTCCTGCAGCACGTCGGCCACGACCTCAGGGTCATTGCACCGGCGGTTCAACCGGGCAGCCAGCCACGGCGCATGAGCCTGGTAGAGGGACCTGAGCGAGGCCATGTCCCCGCCGGCGACCGCAACCAGCAGCGCCACATCGGGATCCACATCCGCGCTCTGCCCCGCCTCTGGGGCCGGTAGCCTCCGGTTGTCCTCCACATGGACCCCTGTCGCCCGGAACGCACGCAATGGTTCCCGTCAAGGTAAGCCTCACCCAACCTCCTCGTACAGAGGGCCGCCGACCGGACAGACAATGCTGCCGCCCCGAGAGGTGCGTCCTTGCGCCGCGTGTTGCGCACCTTGGAAGCCGACGACAGGCTCCCCTTATGAACGGCGCCTCACCCGGTCCTCGGGGCGGACGGCCCTGTTGAGATCACGGAGTCGACTCAGGCTCATTCGAGCCTGGCCATTGCTCCCGTAGTTCCCGGCGACTTGAAGCGCCGTCGCCATCGGCCCGTTGAAGATCACCTCATGCTGCGTGCTTGGGGTCCTCGAAAGCCTCAGCACAATGAGCGCCACGTCGGAACCGTGGGAAGTCCGCCGTACAGCCACTCCACTAGAGCCGTACGTCGCCTTGATCTCGACGCGCCGACCATCTCCGGCGATCGCGTCGTGGCCGGCCGTCGATGCCGGGACCAGAACGATGTCAAACATCGTCTCCGCGGCTGCCTCGCCGATCGAGCCGACGAGGTGGCCATCCAGGGGGAACCTCCGGCCGGGATGCATGGACTCCAGCTCCTCCACCACTGCATGCAGTTGTTTGACCAGTTCCGCAGTGCGGGCCGTCCGGCTCTGATGGTCGACCGACAGTGCCTCCTCCTCCGCCGACCTCTCCGCCATGGGTGTGATGATGGCAGCTTCACTCCTTCGAGAGCTTCGGTCCTGCACCACCGAGTCGCTCTCCTGCGTGTCCCATACCGCGAGAGGGGCGCACTTCGTGGGGGCGGGCCGGTTCAGTTCCGGTTGAGTCCGAACTCGCGTGTCATGAGGGCTCGCTTGTAATGCGATTCGGCTGCGTCGACTTCGGAGGACGAGGTGCTCGGGCCGAACACCCGCAGGATGCTGAAGACGAAGTGTCGAGCATGGGTTGGCCGCGTCGCCGATGTCCCGTCGGCTGCGCTTGCGCCTGCGAGCTCGCGAAGTGCCACGTTGCCTCCGTGACCGTCTCGGGCGTAGCTCGTCCATCGACCCAGGATCCGCTCCTCGCCATCGGCTTTGCCGACGTACTGCTTGCCGTTGGACGCATCGGTGATCAGGTAGATCCCCTGCACTTCGGACAGGGCGGTCCGCCACTCTGCATATCGCTGGTCGGAAACCATCTCCTGGAGTTGGTGGTAGGTCAGGGCGACGTGATCGAAGCCGGGGAAGGCGACCTTGTCCCGGTCGGCGATCTCCAGCACTGGGAGGTCTGCGGCGCTGCTGGCGTGGCGGTGCCAGCTCCGCGGACTGGTCCACTCAACCACCAGCCGATCGGCCAGCGACTCAAGGAAGCCGCTTGGCCGCAGGTCGAAGCTGCGGTACGTCTCGGTCCGTTCGGAGACGATCTCCCCGAAGTTCTCGTACACGCCGAACAGCCGTGAGCGACGCTGACCGTCAGCGATGAGGACGACCCAGTAACGCTCGGGTTCTGCCGGGAAGCGGCGCGTCGAGGTGCTCTGCGAGCGTGTGTACTCGAGGACCCGTTCGGCCGTGACGTCCTCGGGGCCGGTCAGGGCGTCGTGGACACCAGGTCGGTAACTGTGTCGGATCAGACGCACATCCTTGAGCCCGATGCCCGGTTGGTACTCCGCCCCGAGGCTGGCGATGACATGGCCGAGACGCAGCGTCCCAGATGCCGACCTACCTGGATCAGCAGAAGTCGCCTCGGGGTCGAGTGCGAGGTTGCCGAGGTGCGCCATGAGCCCAACCTAGACACCGCGGGTCAGAACCCGTGCGCCGAAGGAGGACAGCCACCCCCCAGAACCAGCGTCTATCCGCCGCGAGCTGGGCGCTGGTGGGGGCTTGTTCGGAGCGACATGTGTCAGATATAGTCGACACATGGTCGAGGTGGTCCGCACTGACGACTTCGACCAGTGGCTGCGGAAGCTCAGGGATCGGGTGGGCCGGCTGCGGATCGTCGAGCGTCTGGACCGGCTGGCTGCGGGGAATCCGGGTGATGCCAAGTCGGTGGGCCGGGGCGTCTGGGAGCTTCGGTTGAGGTTCGGTCCTGGCTACCGGGTGTACTACCTGCACGACGGGCCACGGCTGATCCTGCTGCTGTGCGGCGGCGACAAGGCGACCCAGCAGCGCGACATCGAGCGGGCATACCAGCTGGCCGAGGAGTACTGGAGCGAGGAGGGCCGGGACGATGGCTAGGGACAGCAAGTACGCGCGGTTCGATGCCGCGGACTACCTCGAGGGCCTCGACGATGTCGCGGCGTACCTGGAGATCGCCCTGCAGGAGTCTGCCGAGGATCCGACCGCTGTTCCGAGGGCTCTGGGCGTGATCGCCCGGTCGCAGAACATGAGCGAGCTGGCCCGGCGGGTGGGCATGAGCCGAGACGGGCTGTACAAGGCACTGTCGGCTGACGGCAACCCGACCTGGTCGACCATCCTGAAGGTCACCAACGCCCTGGGCCTGCGCTTCGAACTGCACACCGTCGCCTGACCGCGAGGGCTCCGCCGCCAGCGGTCGTGCTCACCCCGTCGGGGTGGGGTTAGCGTCGGTGGGGTCCGGGTGCCTGGCCGCGGTGACGGCGGGCGGGGCCGGGCCTGTCGTGAGGTCGCCGCGTGAGGTGATTCCCATGTCTGCTGCTTCTGCTGTTCTGTTGCCGTTCCAGCCGACGTCGATGTCAACCGCACAGTTGGCGGCGGTGTCGTTCCTGGCCCGCTACTCCGGGCGGACCCACGAGATGTACACCTCGCAGCTGGCGCGTTGGTTCGCCTGGTGCGAGGGAAACGGGCTGGACCCGCTGGTCGGGATCAAGCTGGCCCATGTCGAGCTGTACATCCGCCACCTGGGCGAGTCAGGGCTGATGGACTCCTCGATCGTGACGATGATGCACGGCGTGCGCGGGTACTTCCGGTTCGCCCACATCGACGGCCTCATCTCCGCGGACCCGGCCGTCTACGCCCGTTGCCGAAGGTGCAGCAAGACGAGTCCCGCACCCAGGGCCTGGACCGGTTGGAGTTGATCCGGTTCCTGCAGGTCGCCCAGACCTTGACCGTGCACCACGGCGCGCTGGCGTTCCTGCTGGGCATCAACGCGCTGCGCGCGTCGGAAGCCGCCGGGGTGCGGATCGAGGACTACGCCGACACGATGCTCGGCTACCGGGTGCTGCACCTGGTCGGCAAGGGCAACAAGCCGGCCACCATGCCGGTCACGGTGCCCGTGCTCCGGGTGTTGGAGGCCTGCCGCGGCCAGCGCACCACGGGACCGCTGATCCGCCGACCCCTGTCCGGCAACCCGATCGACCGCCGCGACGTGTACCGGATGGTCGCCCGGATCGCCAAAGCCGCGCAGATCCCTCGGCACATCAGCCCCCACTCCCTGCGTCACGCGGCGATCACCAACGCCCTCGATGCCGGGGTTCCGCTGCGTGACGCCCAGATCCTGGCCCGCCACGCCGGCCCCCGCACCACCGAGCACTACGACCGCGCCCGCGGCAACCTCGACCGCCACGGCGTGCACTTCCTCACCGCCTACGTCGCCGGCGTCTGAACACCACCCCGCGACTGCTCAGGCCCCGGTTTGGGCTCGAACCGACCCGCGACCTTCCGCCGCCTGTCGCGCACGTTGGTGCGGGCATCGGCTACGCCCCCGAAGAACGCTTGCGGGAAGGCTGGACCAACTGGCGCCCAGTCTGTTCACCGCGCTGGGCGCCGGGGACTCGACGAGAAGGAACCACCCGCCGTGACATGTCCGGCTCACGCCGGACGCGCTCGGCGGCGCCGTCAGCCGTTGGACGGCGCCCGGAAGGGGCGGAAGAACGCTCGAAGCTCGTTGGCGTAGAGCTCAGGCTCCTCGAACGGCGCGAAGTGCCCGCCACGCGGGGGCTCGGTCACGTAAACAACGTTGGCCATCCGTTCGAGCCAGGCCCGTGGCGGGCGGACGATGTCGCCGCCGAAGAGTGAGAAGCCCGACGGGACCGCGACCCGGCGGGCGTGCTGCGCGGGCGGGATCGCGGCGTTCGCGCGGTACATGCGCATCGACGAGCCGATCGTGCCGGTCAGCCAGTAGATCGTGACATTCGTGAGGATCTCATCCCTGGTGAAAACCCGCTCGACGTCGCCGCCGCAGTCGCTCCACGCCCGCAGCTTCTCCACGATCCATGCCGCCAGCCCGGCGGGAGAGTCGGTGAGCCCGACGGCGGCGGTCTGTGGCTTCGTCCGGTGCATGGCCGCGTACGCGCCCTCGGTCGCCCCCCAGGCCACCGCGCCGTCGATCCACGCGCGCTCCTCGGCCGTCAGCTCGGCCGGATCCCCGGTGAAAACCGGCAGGCCCGCGTCCATCCGGTGCACGGCCACGACCCGGTCGGGATGCTCGAGCGCGAGGAAGCGGCTCACGTGGCTGCCGATGTCCCCGCCGGCGGCTCCGAACCGCTCATAGCCCAGCATGCCCATGAGTTGCGACCAGAGCCCCGCGACGGCCATCGAGTCCAGGGCCGCGCCCGTCGGACGGTCCGAGTACCCGAAGCCCGGCATGTCCGGCACGACCACGTCGAACGCGTCCGCGGGATCGGCGCCATGCGCACCGGGGTCCGTGAGCAGCGGGATGACCTTGTCGTAGCGCCACGCCGAGTCCGGCCAGCCATGGCTGAGGATCACGGGCAAGACCGGTCCGGCCGGCGCCACGGCTCGGGCGTGCACGAAGTGGATCCCAAGCCCGCCGAGCGGCACACGGAAGCGGGGGTGCCGGGCCAGCGCCGCCTCCTGCGCCGACCAGTCGAACCCGTCCGCCCAGTAGGCGACGAGTTCGCGGAGATAGTCCAGATCAGTTCCAAGCGACCACCCCGCATCCTCAGGGACGTCGGGCCAGCGCGTCGCGCGCAGCCGAGCACGAAGGTCCTCCAGTACCGCGGACGCCGTCTGCGGGATGAACGGCTCGAGTCGGGGTGGGGCATCCGGCATGGCTCGCAGTCTACGAGCCCCCTCCCATGCGAACCCGCTGAGATGGCGCTCGGGGCAGCCGCCGCAGTAGCGGCCGGAGGAGGCACACTTCGCCGCCTATCGCGCACTCAGGGGAGGATGTCGCAGCGCCAGAGTGCGCACTCCGGTGGCGGGAACGCTTGGAGCGTGGGATCGCAGGGTTGAGTCTCATGGTGTCTGCAGCGATCAGATGCGCCAATCGGACGTATGGACGCGACAGTTGGCTGCCGTGGGACGTTGGCCTCTGGTGGTCACGCCGTGCGGCAGGAGACTGGAAGTGGACAGGCGTGCCCAGAGCACTGCTTGGGGAAGGAGTCGAGATGTCTACCGTTACACCGGCCGCCCCCGCGACGAGTCCTGCACGGAGGGACTTGATCCGCGCGTGGGTGTCCTTGGGGCTGATGGTGCCGGGTTTCGTCGGGCTGATGGCGTTCGGTGAATGGGCCCAGGCCGAGGATGCGCCCGTACTGGCGTCGGTGATGACGGGCGTAATGGTCGCCCTGCTGGCGGCCTTCGCGGCGGGCGCCGTCTGGTTCGGCGTGCAGGCGAACCGGTTGGGCAGGCGCGTGGGTCTGGTGCCTGCGATCCTGGCCGGCCTCGGCGCCGCCTACTACCTGCTGCTGATGGTCGCCGATGTGCTGACCGGGCCCGGCCCGCTCGGGGGCTGACCCGACGGGGCCGCTGCGGTGTGCGCCACGGTGGTGCCTGTCTGCGTGACCGCAGGGATGCCGTGGCCCCCTGTGATGGACCAGCCCGGTGACAGCATCGAAGCGAGGGAGGAGCGGCGGTGTCTGGGATCAGCGGGCAGGCAGTGGCCGCCCGCAGTCGATGATGTGGCCTGAGTCGGCGGGTGGGTGGTGGGCGATCGGCCTGGCGGCGGTCGGGCTGGGGTCGTGGGTTGTGCTCCCCATCATCACGCTCACCTTGCGGACCAGGTATCCGGTGACCGACACGTGGGTGATGCCGGTGATTGGGGCGGTCATGGTCGGGGTCGCGGCCGCGGTGAACGTGCTGTGCCTCTGGCGGTGGGATCGGTCCCCGCTCAATGTGGTCGCCACGGCTGTCACGGTGCTCGCGGCCCTGGGCGCGGCCGTGATCCTTCTCGCCTCGTCGGGGACCGATGACTGAACCCACCGTCCGCGAG
>JBAVLA010000217.1:0-3167 GCA_049688595.1 Candidatus Nanopelagicales bacterium
CCCTCCGCTCGCGTGCGGCTCCCGCCAACGGGTAGTCTCGACTTCTGAAGGTGCGGGCTCGACGGCGCGCGCGGCACGAAGAAGCGCGTGGCTGAGCGGACTCACGGGCCTCACATCGCAGCTGCGCAGCTCGGACCAACCCGTCGAGGCGCCAGAGGAGGCAGCCGGTGTCGGAACGATTCCACGAGCTGGACGGCCTGCGTGGCCTGGCGGCCCTGGCGGTGGTCATCTACCACATGACCAGCTCGTACGACACGTTCTTCCCCGGCGCCGAACCCTCGCCCATCAACCTGTGGTGGGGGATGTTCGGCGTCCAACTCTTCTTCATGATCTCCGGGTACGTGATCCTGATGTCCGCCCAACGGGCGCGGCGTCCCAGCGACTTCGCGATCTCTCGCGTCTCGCGCCTCTACCCGGCGTACTGGGTGGCCCTGATTCTGTCCATCGTCGTGTCGTTGGCGTTCGCCGTGCCCCACGAGCCGATGACCTGGCTGGACCGGCTGCTCAACTTCACGATGGTGCAGCGGTGGTTCTTCGCGCCGAACGTCGACCACGTCTACTGGACGCTGACGATCGAGCTGCAGTTCTACGTGATGGTGTTCGCGATGCTCGTGCTCACCCGCTGCCGCCTCACGCCCCGGACGGTCACCCTCACCGTGTTGGCGTGGGTGTCCGTCGCGATCATCGTCGCCATCTGGGCCAGCCCCCACGCTCACGGCGTCAACCCGCAACTCGTCGCGACCCCGGTCAAAGTGGTGCTGAATGTGGTGTTGGCCGAGTGGGCGCCGCTGTTCGGCGCCGGCATGTTCGCCTACCTGGGGCGCCGGGACCCGCGCTATCGACCCGCCGCCGTCGCCCTCGGTGCCGTCGCGGCCGTGCTCGCGGGACTGCTGAACAACTGGACCTACGCGAGCTGTGTCGCCGCCATGGTGGTGGTGTTCATGGTCGTCGCCTTCCGGAAGCGGACCGGGCTGCTGCTGACCCGTCCGGTGCAGTGGTACGGCAAGATCAGCTACTCGCTTTACATCGGCCACAGCATCCACGGCACCGTCGTGATGCACCTGACGATGCCCTACCTGGGCCGGGTGGGTGCCATGGTGGTCGCGTTCGGGGCCGTCACCCTGATTTCCTGGGGCATCCACGAACTCGGAGAGGTCCGCGGCACCCGCGCCCTCAAGCGCTTCCTCACTTCGAGGCGTGCGGTCGAGCCCAGCATCGCGACGCACGTTGCCTGAGGTGCCTCCCGCGGAGCGCCGCGTGACCTTCGCGACCAACAACGGCGACATGGCCGGCGGCGAGGTGATGCTGCTGGCGATGGCCCGGGCTGCTCGCGAACTGGGTGCCGACGTCACCATCGTCGCCCCGAGCGCCCCCGCCGAGATGCTGGACGCCGCCCGCGAGGACGGCTTCGCCGCCGTCGAGATCCGGGCCACGAGCAGGCCTGCCTACGTCCGCGGGCTGCGCGCCTGGGACGCGGCCGAGCGCCGCGGGTTGCTGTGGTGCAACGGCCTCGTCCCCTCCCTGGCCACCGCGGGGCATCGCAACCGGGTCGTCCACCTACACCAACTGCCCAGGGGCACCGCCCAGCGGGGAGCTTTCGCCCTGGCCCGCGCGGGCGCGCGCCGGGTCGTGGTCCCCTCGCAAACGATGGCCGCGACCGTGCCCGGCAGCGTCGCGCTGCCCAACTGGACCCAGGAAGTCGTCCTGCCCGCGGGTCCGCATGAACGGAAGCCGGGCGAGGTGGTGCTCGGGTTCATCGGACGGCACTCCTTTGACAAGGGGCTTCCCGTGCTCGCCGAGGCCCTGGCCCTGCTCGAGCAACGACACCCGGGGCGTTACCGCCTCTATCTGGCCGGCGAGCCCCGCTTCGTCGCCGCCGACGACGCCGCCCGCGTCGCGGCGTCGCTGGCTCCGGTGGCCCACCTGACCACACGAGCCGGCTGGGTCGAGCGAAGCACGTTCTATTCCAGCGTCGACCTGGCGGTGTTCCCCTCGGTGTGGGCCGAACCCTTCGGGCTGGTGGTCACCGAAGCCATGTCGGCCGGCGTGGGCGTTGTCATCAGCGACGCCGGCGCCCTGCCCGAGGTGGCCGGACCCGACCACCCCTGGATCGCCCGAGCCGGCGACCCCGCCAGCCTCGCCACAGTGATCGAGCGGGCCGCCGCCGAGATCACCCCCGCGCACCGCACGGCCGCGCGCGACCGCTGGGAGCAAGAATTCTCCCCCGACGCCGGACGCCGCCGCCTCGCCCGCCACCTCGCCGAACTCGGCGTCCTGGACGCGCAGCAGGCCTGATCAGCGCCGGTCCCAGGGTGCGGCGAACAGCCACGGGACCGGACGGGTCACCCGCTCCAGCAGCAGTGGGCCCACCACCCCGGCGACCACACCGAGCGCCAGATGGACGCCCGCGTCGAGGACCCCGAGACGCACCAGAACGATCCGGGTCGCGGCAGTGAACAGGATGTGAGCCAGGTAGACCTGAAGCGACAGCCGTCCGATGTAGCTGAGCCAGCCACCCGCGCGTCGGGTGCGCGCCAGCAGCAACGACACCCCCCACACCCCGACGAGAGCGGCGAACGAGCCCAGCATGCCAAGGGCCACGGAGGCGAACGTCCGAGAATCGTCGACGATGGTGGGCGTCGTGACCCAGGGCACGGACGCCGTCCCTACCCAGACGGCCAGCCCCGCAGCACCGGCGACACCGACCGTCCAGCTCGGCAGGCGGCTCGTGGCCGCGGCGAGCCGAGCGCCCGTGATCGCGGACCCGACGAGGAAGAACACGATCAGGGCGAGACCGCGGGCGAAGACGTTGTCGAGCCCCCATCCCCAAGCCGAGAGGCTCAAGACCGAGACCGCGACCAGCGCCGCAGCACGGACGCGCCCGGGACGCCACGGCGCGACCGCGACGACGACGATGGTGGCGATCGCCAGCAGCGGCAGGAACCACAGGTGGCCCAGCGGCCGCCAGACGGCGAACACGTCACCCCAAGTGACCGGCACGTTCTTCACCGACGAGGTGAGTACCTCGGCCGTCCCCTCGATGAGGGTCCACAGCAGGTAGATCCAGGCGAGGGTCGCCAGCCGGCGCCGCAGGTAGGCCCCGCGGCCGTCACGGTCCACGCTGCGGGGCATCAGCAGGCCGGTGGCGAAGGCGAAGACCGGCAGGT
>JBAVLA010000218.1:0-12445 GCA_049688595.1 Candidatus Nanopelagicales bacterium
CCCCCGGAAGGCGTGCCTGCCGTGAGCGCGGATGGGTTTCCGGGGAGCCGGGCCGAGCCTGCCGCCACTGCCGCCGAGGTCGCGGCCATGCGCCGCGCGCTGCGACTGGCCACCACCGAGGGAGTGCCGCTGGGCCCCAACCCCCGGGTGGGGTGCCTGCTGCTGGCCCCGGGGGGGACGACCATCGCTGAGGGCTTCCATCGGGGGGCTGGGACGCCGCACGCGGAGGCTTCGGCGCTCGCCGCGGCGGGTGGGGCAGCCGTCGGCGCCACGGCGGTCGTGACCCTGGAGCCGTGCAACCACACGGGGCGCACCGGACCCTGCTCGCAGGCGCTCATCTCGGCTGGGGTGGCCCGGGTCGTGTATGGGCAGGCTGATCCGAACCCGCTGGCGGCCGGGGGCGCGGCCGTCCTCGCGGCGGCTGGGGTGCAGGTCGTGGGCGGCGTCCTGGCGGCTCAGGCGGCCGCCGTCAACGAGGCGTGGGCGTTTGCCGTAACCCACGGCAGGCCGTTGGTCACCTGGAAGGTGGCGACGACTCTCGACGGTCGCGTCGCTGCGGCCGATGGGTCCGCCAGGTGGATCACGGGGCCGCAGGCCCGGGCTGAGGTGCATGCGCTGCGCTCGCGAGTGGGGGCCGTGATCGTTGGGACCGGCACGGTCCTGGCCGACGATCCGGCGCTGACGGCCCGGGGCCCCGACGGTGCCCCGCTGGCCCGGCAGCCGATCCGGGTCGTGATGGGGCGTCGGCCGATCCCCCCCGGGGCGGCCCTGCTCGACGGGGCGGCTCCGCTGCGGACGTTCCCGACCGAGACTCCGGCGCAGGTGCTTGCGGCCCTGGCCGACGAGGACGTGCAGCACGTCCTGCTGGAGGGCGGCCCCACGCTGGCCGCCGCCTTCGTCCGGGCGGGGCTGGCCGACCGGGTCGTCTGGTACCTCGCCCCGAAGCTGCTCGGGTCCGGGACCCCAGGCGTGGGCGACCTTGGCATAACCTCGATCGATGGGGCCGCTGCGCTGCGGATCACCGCCGTCACCCGGGTTGGCGCGGATGTCCGGGTTGACGGGACAATGTGGCCCGACCAGCCAAGGTGAGGAGTCCCGTGTTCACCGGAATCGTCGAGGAGCTCGGAAGCGTCCTGACCATCACCGCGCTGCCCGACGAATCCGCGCGGATCACCGTTCGGGGACCGCGGGTCACGGCCGACGCGCGGCCTGGTGACTCGATCGCCGTCAACGGGGTCTGCCTGACCGCAGTCACGGTCGCGGAGGGCGCGTTCAGCGCCGACGTGATGGCCGAGACGCTGCGCCGCAGCGCCCTGGGCGGGCTCGCGCCGGGCGACCGGGTGAACCTGGAGCGTCCGATGGTCGCCGGGGGACGGCTCGGCGGCCACATAGTCCAGGGGCACGTCGACGCAGTGGGTCGGATCCGGGCTCGCCAGGTCAGCCAGAACTGGGAGGTCGTGGAGGTGGAGCTCCCGCCGGACCTGGCCCGGTATCTGATCGAGAAGGGCTCGATCGCCGTGGACGGTGTCTCGCTGACGGTGGTCGAGGTCGTCGACGCCCGGCCGCCGTGGTTCTCGGTCTCGCTGATCCCCACGACGCTGGCCGAGACGACCCTGGGCAGCCGGGCGGTGGGCGACCCGGTCAACCTCGAGGTGGACGTCATCGGCAAGTACGTCGAGCGCCTGCTCGGCGACCGGGTGCCCGGGGGGCAGCCGTGATCCCCCCGGAGGCGATGCACGGCCGGGCGGGCATCCCGGCACGGGATGAGCCCGACCACGATCCGCCGACCGCGACCACTGGCGCCGAGCCTGCTGCCGGCTCGGCTGGTGCGGTGGAGTCCGGGGGCCCGATCGGGCCGGCGGGTCCCGTGGGATCCGGTCCGACTGATCGGTCGGCTGCCGTTGCGGCGCCTGCATCGGGGGCGCCGGCGCCCGAGTCGTCGGCAGCCGATGCGGCCGATGACGAATGGCGGGCGCCGAGCAGCGTCGCGCTGGACAGCATCGAATCGGCCATCGAGGCGGTCCGCCTGGGCGAGGCCGTCGTCGTCGTGGACGACGAGGACCGCGAGAACGAGGGCGACCTCATCTTCGCCTCCCAGCGCGCGACGCAGGAGCTCACCGCGTTCATGATCCGCCACACTTCCGGCTACATCTGTGTGAGCCTGACGGGCGAGGATCTCGACCGGCTCGGCCTGCCGCCGATGACCGCGATCAACGAGGACCGCAAGCAGACCGCCTACGCGGTTTCCGTGGACGCGCGCGATGTCGAGTCCACGGGGATCTCCGCCGCGGATCGGGCGCACACGATCAAGGTGCTGGCCGATTCGGCGACGGAGGCGCATGACCTGACCAGGCCGGGCCACGTCATGCCCCTGCGCGCGGTGCCCGGCGGGGTCCTGCGCCGGGCCGGGCACACTGAGGCGGCCGTGGACCTGGCTCGGCTTGCCGGTCTCTCCCCGTCCGGAGCGCTGTGCGAGCTGATGAACGAGGACGGCACGATGATGCGCGCGCCGCAGTGCCGCGCGTTCGCCGACGCCCACGGGCTGCGGATGATCTCCATCGCCGACCTCATCAGGTACCGGAGGGGGCACGAGCTGCAGGTCGAGCGGGTGGCGACCACGACGCTGCCGACCGCGTACGGCGAGTTCACCGCGATCGGGTACCGATGCACGCTCGACGGCATCGAGCACGTCGCGCTGGTCGTCGGCGACATCGGGGAGGGCCGCGAAGTCCTGGTCCGCGTGCATTCCGAGTGCCTGACAGGCGACGCCATGGGGTCGTTGCGCTGCGATTGCGGCCCCCAGTTGCACGGGGCCATGCGGGCGGTCTCCGAGGCGGGCCGCGGCGTGGTCCTCTATATGCGAGGGCACGAGGGCCGCGGGATCGGGTTGGTGGCCAAGCTCGCCGCATACGCCCTGCAGGACACCGGGCGGGACACCGTCGATGCCAACCTGGATCTGGGCCTGCCCGCCGACGCCCGCGACTACGGCACGGGCGCGCAGATCCTCGCCGACCTCGGGGTCCGCACGATGCGGCTGCTGACCAACAACCCGGCCAAGCTCGCAGGACTGTCCGGGTACGGGCTGCAGATCGTGGACCGGGTTCCCCTGGAGATCCCCCCGAACCGGTACAACGAGGCGTACCTGAACACCAAGCGGGATCGGATGGGACACCGGATGGGAAGGCACCGATGAGCGGACCAGGGGCCCCGAGCGCTGCGGGCCTGAACGCCGAGGGCTTGCGCGTGGCCATCGTCGCGTCTTCCTGGCACGAGGCGGTGATGGGCGGTCTCATCGCCGGCGCGACTGCCGCCTGCACCCGTTCCGGCGCCCTGAGCGTGCTGTACCGGGTGCCGGGGTCGTTCGAGCTCCCGCTGGCCGCGCAAGCTGCGGCCCGGGCCGGGTTCGACTCCGTCGTGGCACTCGGTGTGGTCATCCGGGGTGGGACGCCGCACTTCGAGTATGTGTGCGACGCGGCCACCTCCGGGCTGTCCCGAGTGGCGCTCGATTCTGGCATCCCAATCGGGTTCGGGCTGTTGACCTGCGACGATGAGGCACAGGCGATTGACCGTGCTGGCCTGCCGGGCTCCCATGAGGACAAGGGCCGCGAGGCCGCCGAGGCGGCCCTGTCGCTGGCGCTGACACTGAGGACGATCCGGCGCCCCGGCGCCGCTCGGACCGCGGGGTCGTGAACCCGGCGCTCCTGCTCCCGGGGGCGGACGGTCCCTCGGTGCCGGCCGATAGGCTGTGCGCCCGTGAAGACCTTCGATGAGCTCCATGCCGAGCTGACCGCCAAGGTGGCTGCCGCTGACCCTCGTTCGGGGACAGTGGCGCTGCTCTCCGGTGGCGTGCACGCGGTGGGCAAGAAGCTCGTCGAGGAGGCTGCGGAGGCGTGGATGGCGGCCGAGCACGAGGGCCCCGCGCGAACAGCCGAGGAGATCTCGCAGCTGCTCTACCACGCCCAGGTCCTCATGATCGCCGCGGGCGTCAGCCTGTCCGATGTCTACGAGCACCTGTAGGGGGATGCCGATGCTGCGCGTGGCCGTGCCGAACAAGGGCGCCCTGGGCGAACCCGCCCGGGAGATGCTGCACGAGGCCGGATACCTGTCCACAGCCAATGTCCGCGACCTGATGGTCGTCGACGAGGCGAACGCGGTCGAGTTCTTCTTCCTGCGGCCACGCGACATCGCGATCTACGTGGGCTCGGGCACGCTCGACCTTGGGATCACCGGCCTGGACATGCTGCTGGACAGCAAGGCGCCGGCCAAGGAGGTCCTGCGCCTGGGATTCGCGCCCTCGACGTTCCGGCTGGCCGTCCCGACTGGCACGGCCGCGGGCGTGACTGATCTGGCGGGGCGCCGCATCGCCACCTCGTATCCGGGCCTCCTAAGCGACTACCTGGCCCGATCCGGGGTGGCCGCCCAGATCGTGCGGCTCGACGGTGCAGTGGAGAACTCGGTGCGCCTGGGAGTGGCCGATGCCGTTGCTGACGTCGTGGCCACCGGGGGGACCCTGCGGCAGGCCGGCCTCGAGCCGATCGGCGAGCCTCTGCTGGTCAGCGAGGCGCTCCTGATCCGCCGCGCCGGCGTGGGGCAGGACGGGGAGGTCGCCACCTTCATCCGCAGGATCCAGGGGGTCCTGGCGGCGCGGACCTACGTGATGGTCGACTACGACCTGCCCGCCGAGCTGGTGGCCCAGGCCTGCCGGATCACGCCCGGCATCGAGTCGCCGACGGTGTCGCCGCTGGCCGATCCCCGCTGGTCGGCCGTGCGGGCGATGGTGCCGCGTGCCAACGTGCACAGGGTGATGGACGAGCTGTACGCGCTGGGCGCGCGCGGGATCATCGTCACCGACATCCACGCCTGCCGACTGTAGGAGGGCCTGCGGCGGCCTGCGGCGGCCTGCGTCGGCTTGCGTCGGCCGCTCCGCCCGACACAATTGGCCTGGTCTTGCCCCCACTGAGAGAGGCCGGCCATGAACAAGAAGCCCAAGCGGATCGGGATCCTGACCGCAGGCGGTGACAGCCCGGGCCTGAATGCGGCCATCCGTGCGGTGGGGAAGTCGGCGATCGGCCACTACGGCATGGAGCTCATCGGCTTCCGCGACGGGATCACCGGGCTGGTGCACAACCGCAGCGTGCCGCTGGACGGTGCGGCGCTCTCTGGCATCCTCACCATCGGGGGCACCGTGCTTGGCACCAGCCGGGACAAGGTGCACCGGATGCAGTTCGAGGGCGAGACGCGCGACATGGTGCCCACCGTTGTGGAGAACTACGAGAAGGAGGGGTTGGCCGGCCTGATCGTGATCGGCGGCGGGGGCACCGCGAAGAACGCCATGCGCCTTCAGAACGCCGGGCTCAACGTGCTGACGCTGCCCAAGACGATCGACAACGACATCGCCGGCACGGACACCAGCTTCGGCTTCGCCACCGCGACCGAGATCGCCACCGAGGCGATCGACCGGGTGCACAGCACAGCGCACAGCCACCACCGGATCATCCTCACCGAGGTCATGGGCCACCGGGCGGGGTGGCTCACCCTCGCCGCCGGGCTGGCCGGGGGCGCCGACGTCATCCTTATCCCGGAGATCCCATACTCGGTGGACAAGGTCGCCGAGACGATCAGGGCGCGCACCTCGCGTGGCAGCTCGTTCAGCGTGGTGGCCGTCGCCGAGGGGGCCCGGGACGAGGACGACACCGCCGACTACCAGGCGGCCAAGTTGCTCGTCAGGGCGGCCGACACCCCTGAGGCCGCGCGCGCTGCCCGGACCCACCTGGCCCACGTGGAGGACTCCCAGCGCGAGCACTCCTTCCGGCTGGCACGCGACCTCGAGGCTGCGACGGGGCTGGAGTCGCGCGTGACGATCCTCGGCTACGTCCAGCGCGGAGGCGCGCCGTGCGCCGCCGACCGGCTCCTGGCCACCCGCCTCGGCGCCGCAGCCGCCGACATGGTCGCCCGGGGGGAGTACGGGTGCATGGTGGCCGCCCGCGGTGAGGGCGCCGTGGCGGTGCCGCTGGCCGACGTGGCGGGCAAGGTCAAGCTCGTGCCCCCGGACCACGATTGGGTCGCGGCGGCGCGCAAGATCGGGGTGGGGCTGGGCGACTGAGCCTGCGTATGGCGCCTTGACGTCACCCCGCGGTACCGTCCCTGCCGTGTACAGGATGACTGCCCGAGAGGCGATCCACGCTGTGGCAGATCCCGACTCGCTGCGAGTCTGGGACTCCCCACCGGAGCGTGACCCCGGCCTCTCAGCGGACTACGTGGCGCAGCTGTTCGCCGCCGCGGGCGCGACCGGCAGCGACGAGGCAGTGGTCACAGGTGAGGTCCGCGTGGGTGGTCAGGCAGCTGCGGTCCTCGCCTGGGAGTTCGGCTTCCTCGGCGGGTCCGTGGGCGTGGCTACGGCTGGCCGTGTCGTCTCGGGGATCCGTCGGGCCACCGCCGAGGGCCTCCCGCTGCTCGCCATGCCCCGTTCCGGAGGCACGCGGATGCAGGAGGGCACTCCGGCGTTCATGCAGATGGCCGCGATCATGGCCGCCGTCGCCGAGCACCGTGCTGCCGGGCTGCCCTATCTGGTGCACCTGTGCCACCCGACGACCGGAGGCGTGTTGGCGACCCTGGGCTCGGGTGGTGACATCACTTCCGCCGAGCCCGGCGCCATGGTCGGCTTCCTGGGTCCACGGGCCTATCAGGCCATCACCGGCCGCCAGTTCCCCGAAGGGGTCCAGACCGCCGAGCACCTGATGAGCGTCGGGATCATCGACCACGTGCTGTCCTGGCCCGAGCTGCGGGAGATGTGGCTCACCGTGCTGCGGCTGTGGGACCACCGACCCGGGCAGCCGTCCTCACCTGGACCCGCACACCCGTCCTCACGCGACGCGCGTGGACCCGCCCCGACGTCCGACCCTCCGACGTCCGACCCTCCGACGTCCCTTCCAACTGCCGACCCAGGGCCTCGACAGCCGTTACCCGGGGAACGGTCGCCGGGCCCCCATTCCCCGGAGGAGCTTTGGGACCACGTCCTGGCAACGCGCCTGAGGGACCGGGTCGGCGCCTCGGAGTTCTTCGAGGCCCATGTGACCGACGCGATCGGCCTTCCGGGCACTGCGGCGGGTGAGGTCGCCGATGGCGCACTCGTCGGGGTGGGGCGGCTGGACGGGGTGCCGGTGCTGCTGGCGGCAACCACCGATCGACGCTCCGGCCGGCCGCTGACCGTCGGGGGGCTGCGCACCGTGCGGCGGGGGATCGCGCTCGCCGGGCGGTGGGGGCTTCCAGTGGTCACGGTGGTGGACACGCTGGGTGCGCAGCTGTCCGTCGAGGCGGAGACGTCCGGGATCGCCGGTGAGGTCTCCCGGGTGCTGCTCGACCTCGTGAGCGCGCGGACCCCGACCGTCGCACTGCTACTGGGGGCGGGCACCGGCGGTGCCGCCCTGGCCATGCTGTGCACCGATCGGGTCGTGGCGAGCTCGCGCGCGTGGGTCTGCCCGTTGGCGCCCGAGGGTGCTGCGGCGATCCGGCACGGTGGGACGGACGATCCCGCCCAGATGGCATGGGAGCAGCGGATCGGGGCGCACTCCCTGGCTGAGATGGGGTTCGTCGACCGCCTCGTCAGCGAGTCGGACCCCGGCTGGCTGTCGGTGGCCGCTCGCGAGGTCGGCTCCGCACTTACCGAGGTTCTCGCGGGGGAGGACCCGCGTCGCCGCGTGGAGCGTTTCCAAGCGTGGGGCGGGTGAGCCTGGGCGGCCCTTCGGCGACACGGGTGGTGCCGCCGCGATGAGCTCGTGGAGGGCTGCCGGACGTTGGCCAGTGTGGCGGTGCGATCGCGGGCGCGCGAGTTGAGGCCCACGCGCGCGCGTCAGGCATGATGATCTCCACACGATCCACCTTGCGGCCGGGAGGAGACGTCACTGATGAGCAGTCCTTCGAAGACCCGTCGGCGCGTGACCGAGCGCTACCCCGCGTTGGTGCCGATCCGGCTGGCGCAGCGACGCTTGTTCAAGACGGTCAGCGACGCTCGAGTCGGCTACCGGTACGCGACGTCCCGCCACGCCGAGGACCTGGAGTTCCTGATCAAGGAGCACTCGTCGATCCTCGAACGACGATTGGACGGCGTGGACCCGCAGCTGCAGCGCAACAAGGTCCAGAACCTCTCCCTTGCCGCCAGCCGGATCGACGGCGTCGTCCTCGGGCCGGGGGAGACGTTCTCCTTCTGGAAGCTCGTCGGCAGGGCCACGGCACGTGGCGGCTACTCCGAGGGCCTCGTCCTGCGGGATGGCGCACCGGCGTCCGGGGTCGGTGGCGGACTGTGCCAGATCAGCAACATGCTGCATTGGCTGGTGCTGCACAGCGACCTCGCGGTCGTTGAACGGCACCGGCACTCCTACGACCCGTTCCCAGACAGCGACCGGGTCGTTCCGTTCGGCACCGGGGCCACCCTGCTCGAGGGGATCTTCGACCTGAAGGTGCACAACCCGACCGACGTGGACCATCAGGTTCGGCTCAGGCTGACCCCCACCCACTTGGTCGGCCAGCTGCGGTCTGCCGAACTGCTCGCCAGGTACGAGATCGTCGAGCGCGACCACCGGTTCATCCGCGACGGAGATGACGTGTTCCGGTCGAACAGGATCGTGCGTCGCAGGATCGCTGAGCAAGTCGGTGTGGCCCAGCCCAGCCCAGCGCTGGGGCATCGGGAGGCCGACAGCGCTGTTCCAGTGGGTGAGCGCGCGAATTCCGAGGTGACGCTGTTCACGAACCACTGCCGCGTCGGGTATTCCGTGCCCGATGAAAGGCTGTCTTGATCCGGCGGCTGCCGCCCGACGGAGCCCAAGTGGTCTACTCGAGGAGCATGCGGTCGACGGCGAAGGCCTCGCCGGCGACGCTGTGGAACTTCTCGATCAGGTCGGGCACCTTGAGTCGCTGCTTCTGCGTCGCGTCAAGGTCCAGCACGATCCGTCCGGCATGCATCATGATCAGCCGATCGCCGTACCGGAGAGCCAGTTCCATGTTGTGCGTGACCATGAGCGTCGTCAGCTCGCGCTCTGCCACGACCTGCCCGGTGAGCTCCATGATCGTTGCAGCTACCTTGGGATCCAGCGCTGCGGTGTGCTCGTCGAGCAGCAGCAGGCTGGGCTCGTCGATGGTTGCCATGAGCAGGGACATGGCTTGTCGCTGGCCGCCGGAAAGGCGACTGACCTGCGCCTTCAGCCGGTCCTCCAGACCCATGCCCAGACCGGACAGCTTCTCTCGCATTGCAGCCCGCCGTTGCTTGGTCACGCCGAGCCGCAGCCCGCTGCGGTGGGAGCGCATGTAGGACAGGGCGAGGTTCTCCTCGATCGTCATGCCCGGGGCGGTCCCTGCTCTCGGATCCTGGAACACCCGGCCGACCGACCGGCTGCGAACGTGCTCGCTCAACTTGGTCACGTCGCGCTCGCCCAGCAGGATCCGGCCGCTGCTCACCGGGAACGTCCCGGCAACCGCATTCAGCAGCGTGGACTTGCCTGCGCCGTTTGAGCCGATCACGGTCACGAACTGGCCGGCTGGCACCATCAGGTCGATGCCGTCGAGGGCGAGAACCTCGTTCGCCGTTCCGGGGAAGAACACCCGGCGTACCTTCTGCAGCGTCAGGGCCTCGGGATTGCTCATGCCCGCACGACCTTGAGGCGAATCGTCGGCACGGAGAGGGCCACCACGACGAGCACGGCGGTCAGGAGCTTGAGGTCGGTCGGGGCGATGCCGATCCGGAGGCTCACGGCGATCAGCAGGCGATACACGATCGACCCACCGATCACAGCGAAGAGCACCCAACCGATGTTCCGATCGCCGAAGATCACCTCGCCCATGATCACCCCGGCCAATCCTGCCACGATCGTGCCGATGCCCATCCCGACATCGGCGAAGCCCTGCTGCTGGGCCACCAATGCGCCTGTCAGCGCGACCAGACCGTTTGCCAGGCCCAACCCGATGACCCGCATGAAGTCGGTGTTCGTGCCCATGGCGCGGATCATCTGCTCGTTGTCACCAGTGGCCCGCAGGCAGAGCCCGAGCTCGGTGTGCAGGAACCAGTCCAGCCCCAGCTTGACCACGAGGGCCAGGACCGCGAGGGCGACTATCAGGTACCAGTCGGAGAGGACTGCGTTGAAGAGCTCCCCGATCTTCTCGAAGACCCCGTCCACCCCGAGCAGCGGCATGTTGCTCCTGCCCATGACCCGCAGGCTGACGGTGTACAGGGCGGTCATGGTCAGGATGCCGGCGAGCAGCTTGGGCCCGTAGTTCTCCCCGGAGCGGTCCCCGCCACCCTTCAGCAGAACGTGGAGCAGCCCGGTCACGATCCCGGCGCACACCCCGGCGAGGACCCCGACCCCGGTGGCCAGCCACGGCGAGTGACCAGCAGTGACGAGTGCCGCCGTGGCGGCAGCCCCCCGCGGGAGGCTGCCGTCGACGGTCAGGTCGGGGAAGTCCAGGACGCGGAACGTGATGTACACGCCCAGGACCATGAAGCAGTACAGCAGCCCCTGCTGCAGTCCGCTGGTGAGAATGGCTTCCACGTCAGTCGCGATCAGGTCAGACCGGTCTCCGATCAGGTCAGAACTTGTTGTCCGCCTTGGCGGTGAGCTCCGCGGGGAGGGTGATGCCGGTCGCCGTCGCCGCACCCTCGTTGATGGACAGCATCAGCTTCTCGGCGTACTGGACGGGGATGTCCTTGATCGCCTTGCCACCGAGGATGTCCGCGGCCATGTTGCCGGCTTGCACGCCAAGGTCCTTGTAGTCGAAGGCATACGCAGCGATCGCGCCCCTCTTCACGCTGTCGGTATCTCCGGCGAACAACGGGATCTTGTTCTCCTGGCAGACCTTGATCACGCTCTCCAGCGCTGAGACGACAGTGTTGTCGGTCAGGACCGACACCGCATCGACGCGCCCGACCAATGAGTCGGCTGCCGCCTTGACCTCCGAAGTGCTGCCGGCCACGGCCTCGACCACGTTGATGCCCGCCGCCTGAGCAGCAGCCTTCTGCTTTCCGACGAGGAACACCGAATTCGCCTCGCCGCTGTTGTAGATGACGCCGAGGTTCTTCACGGAGGGGACGACCTGCTTGATCAGGTCAAGCGTCGGCTCCATCGGGAGCATGTCGCTGACCCCGGTGACGTTCGCTCCTGGGGCATCGGCATCCGTCACCAGTCCGGCGCCGACCGGGTCGGTCACCGCCGTGAAGACGATGGGTGCGTCCTTCTCCGCCTTGACCACAGCCTGCGAGGTCGGAGTCGCAACGCCGAGGATCAGGTCCAGCTCCTCGTTGGCGAACTTCTGCGCGATGCTCGCCACGGTGGCGGTGTCGCCCTGGGCGTTCTGGAGGTCATATGTCACATTCGCGAAGCCCCTGTCGGTCAGGCCCTGTTTGAACCCCTCGACCGCGGCGTCCAGCGCAGGATGGGTCGCTATCTGGGTGATCCCGATCTTGTACTCCTTCGCGGCGGCTTCCTCGCCGGAGTCTCTGGAGCATCCGGTGAGCGCAAGGGCGGTGGCCGCCATCGCGGCGACGATCTTGATCGTGCGGGACATTCGTTGCCTTTCAGTTCGGCTTGCGGGGTCTGCGGGCTGGCCGCATCTGGGGTCAGTGGCACGCTCGGGGGAGAGTGTATTCACGGCGTCCGACAGCCCCGCGCAGCCGACTCAGGTACGGCCGGATGGGGCGCTCCCATCGGTCAACCCGACCTGCCGGCCGCGTCGGGAACGGCGCCGGGTGGGAGGGGACTCGGGCGGGCGGCCCCGCCACGGAGCAGCCGGAGCGGATCACCCGATGACCGGTCCGGTCAGGGCCTCGCCCGGTCCCCGCCCGAGTGGGTCGGGGTGGCTGGATGCTTCGCGGAACGCCAGCTGCAGGGATCGAAGCCCGTCGCGCAGTGGCGCGGCGTGGAAGGTGCCGAGGTCGGGTGCGGCGGTGACGACGAGCCCGGCCAACGCGGTGATCAGCTTTCGCGCCTCGTCGAGGTCTGTGGCAGTGTCACCGTCCTCGCCGAGGCCGCACTTCACCGCGGCGGCACTCATCAGGTGCAGCGCCACGGTCGTGATCACCTCGACCGCCGGTACCTCGCCGATGTCGCGGAGTGCTTGGCCGGCGTCGAGCGGCTCCGCACCCAGTTGGGGCGGCGGCTCTGCCGCGCGGGGCGCCTCGGGATTCGCAGGACCAGTGCTCACGCTGCTACCCTTTCACGCACGACCGATCTGCCCAAACCCGTCCCGGGCTGGGGCAGTTGGCGGGAAGCGGGGTCTCGAACTCCCACCCGGACCGCTCGCGAGCAGTCGGGTTGCGACCTGCACCAGTTGGTGCGGTGACGGCGCGAGTTGTTGCGCGTCGGCTTTCGAGGCCTGCTGCCCGCCCGGGTGCAGGCCTCTTCCGGTGAGAGGGCTGCCGCGGTCGTGCCACGTCAACTGACCAAGGAGGCGCCACATCAGC
>JBAVLA010000219.1:0-12018 GCA_049688595.1 Candidatus Nanopelagicales bacterium
GCCCAGGACCGGTCCAGGCGGCCACGGCCTGACGTCTGGACGTCCGCGACCAGGATCGTCCCCGCTCCGGCGCCAGCCGAGGCCCTAGCCAGTCCGGCTGCATTCGTGGAGCTGATCTGCGGGTGCACCTCCACGTCGTGCCACGACCCGCCGAACGCACGGATCGCCGACACGATCGCGTCTGTGCCGAGGTCCCCAGGCATCGCCTCGACGTATTCCACGGCACTGGAACGGGGGTGGCCCTCCGGTCCCGGGACGAGGGACGCAGGAGCGCCATCCGCATAAGGCTGTGTGATGTCCGTCACCGGGATAAGGTACTTCACGCTGCTGCCCCGCGAGGATGACTTGGGAGGACGAGATGAGCGCCGCCGCATCCGGGCCGGACGCCCAGGCAAGCCTGAGGGACGATCCCACCACCAATGCGGGCAAGATGACCGACCTGGTCTATCGCCGCCACGACGCGATCATGGCCGGCAAGGCCGCGCGGATCGAGAAGCAGCACGCCAAGGGCAAGATGACCGCCCGCGAGCGCCTGAACCTCCTGCTCGACGACCACTCGTTCGTCGAGCTCGACGAACTGGCGCGGCACCGCTCGCACAACTTCGGCGGACAGAAGTACCGTCCCTACGGGGACGGCGTGGTCACCGGGTACGGCACGATCGACGGCCGGCAGGTGTGCGTCTTCGCCCAGGACTTCACCATCTTCGGCGGGTCGCTGGGCGAGGTCGTCGGCGAGAAGATCGTCAAGGTCATGGATCTGGCGCTGCGCAACGGCTGGCCGATCGTCGGGATAAACGACTCGGGCGGCGCCCGGATCCAGGAGGGCGTGGCCTCCTTGGCCCTGTTCGGCGAGATCTTCAACCGCAACGTGCGCGCTTCCGGCGTCGTCCCGCAGATCTCCCTGATCATGGGCCCGTGCGCCGGCGGGGCCGTGTACTCCCCGGCGATCACGGACTTCATCGTCATGGTCGACAAGACATCGCACATGTTCATCACCGGACCCGACGTCATCAAGACCGTCACCGGCGAGGACGTCGGCTTCGAGGAGTTGGGCGGCGCCCGTGCCCACAACTCCAAGTCCGGCGTGGCGCACTTCATGGCCGAGAGCGAGACCGACGCCCTGGACTACGTCAAGGCGCTGCTGTCCTACCTGCCGGCCAACAACATGGAGCGCCCACCGGTCCATGGCGAGCCGGCGGACCTGGACTTCACGGACACCGACCGCGCACTGGACCGGCTCATCCCCGAGTCGCCGAACCAGCCGTATGACATGCACCAGGTCATCACCGCCGTGGTCGACGACGGGGAGTTCCTCGAGGTCCAGCCCCTGTTCGCGCCGAACATCGTCATCGGGTTCGGCCGGGTCGAGGGCCATTCGGTCGGGATCGTGGCGAACCAGCCGATGCAGTTCGCCGGGACGCTGGACATCGACGCCTCGGAGAAGGCCGCGCGCTTCGTGCGTACGTGCGACGCGTTCAACGTCCCGATCCTGACCTTCGAGGACGTCCCCGGCTTCCTGCCGGGAACGTCGCAGGAATGGGACGGGATCATCCGGCGCGGCGCGAAGCTGATCTACGCCTACGTCGAGGCGACCGTGCCCAAGGTCACGGTCATCACCCGCAAGGCCTACGGCGGCGCGTACGTGGTCATGGGGTCCAAGCACCTCGGCGGAGACATGAACATCGCCTGGCCGAGCGCGCAGATCGCGGTCATGGGCGCCCAGGGCGCGGTGAGCATCTTGTATCGCAAGGACCTGGCCGAGGCCGCGGATCCCGTGGCGACCCGGGCCGCCCTCGAGGCTGAGTACAACGTCGAGCTGGCCAACCCGTACGTGGCCGCGGAGCGCGGGTTCGTCGACCTGGTGATCCTGCCCCACGAGACCCGCCCGGCGGTGGTCAGGGCGTTGCGCCTCCTCCGCAACAAGCGCGACTCGATGCCCCCGAAGAAGCACGGGAACATCCCGCTGTGAGCGCGCAGCTGCCCCCACCGGCACTTCGGATCGTGCGCGGCGATCCCACGCCTGAGGAGATCGCCGCCCTCGTCGCCGTGCTGGCGGCCGCGGCTCCGGCCGAGGCTGCCGAGGAGTCGGCCGTCGGCCAGCCGCAGTCGGAATGGGGGGCACCAACTCGGGTGATGCGCCAGCCGATCGCGCCGACGGGGTGGTGGGGTTCGGCCCTGCCGAGGTAGAGGCTCGTCGGGCGCGCCAAGCCGCCCCTCGGGCGGGTCCTCAGGCGGTAGGGTGACGGCTGTGATTGAGTCGGTCCGACCACTCTCCGACGGGCGGCCCACTGCCCTGTTCGTCTTCCACAAGCTCAAGGCCGACGGTGGACGTCTCACCAGGTTCTGGCTGGGTCGCCTGCGGGCGTTCGCCGATGCCGGTTGGGCAACCCACGCGGCGCTGATCAGCAAGGACGCGCAGTTGGAGGCGACCGTCGACCAGTTGGTCCGCGACGGGCGGATGCCCGCGGAGACCGTGGTCCACCACTACGCGATGCGGGACCGGCGCATCCGGCCATCATGGTTCGCGCCGCTGGGCCCGGACGGGTCGATCGACCCGCGGGTCGGGGACTGGCTGGACTGGTTGACCACCCAGGTTCCCGGCGCCGTCGTGATCGCCGACTCCCCGGCGGCCTTCCCGTACCTGGCGCACATGACCAACCCCCTGGTCGCCCGAGTCGCCGGCATCCACCTGAATCACCTGAGCCGTTCGGCGATCGACATCGACCCGGTCGCCACCCCGATGACCCCGAGGTTCGCCGAGCGCTTCGAGGACTGCTGGCAGGCCTTCGATGCACTCGTGGTGATGACTGACGCGCAAGCAGCCGACCTCAGGGCCCGGTTCGGCCCGGACACGCCGACCAAGGCGATCCCAGCACTGGTCGATCCACCGACGAGGGTGGCTGACTTTGCCAGGTCGGCCCAGCCGGGTTCGCGGATCGTCGCCGTCGGCCCCCTGGAGGAGGCCGCCAGGCATGCCCACGCCCTGCGCGCCGCGGCACCTGCGCTTCGCGCCGACCCCACCCTCGGTCTGGACGTCGTCGGTGAGGGGGAGCTCGCCGGGCAGCTCGCGGAGCTTGCCGCAGGGCTCGGGGTCGAGCAGCAGGTCCGGTTCCTCCCGACACCGGAGGACGAGCACTCCACCTTCGCCGATGCTCGACTCACGCTGTGGACCGGCAAGCGCGAGTCATGCCCCCTGTCGATCATCCGATCCCTGGCCGCCGGGGTACCCGTGGTCGCCTACGACGTCCGGTACGGCCCTGCGGAGCTGCTCACCACGCCGACGTTGGGGACGCTGGTCCCCAGCGGAGACGAGGCGGCGCTCGAGAGGGCGATCGCCGACCGGCTGGCGCAGCGGACCGACAGCGACGAGTTCGGGCAGGCTGCCGCACCGGTGGTCCAGCGGACGGATCCGGCCGAAGTCGGGGCGCAGTGGACTGCCCTGGCTGCAGACCTGTCCCACGGAGCATTCCGCAGCGAGGCGCCCGCGGTGCTGGTCGAGTCCGTGAACGCCGGCAGCCGCGTGCTCCGCCTGCCCGGTGCCCTAGCCAGCTCGTCGGCCGCGCTGGGCGCGTGGACGTGCGAGCTCCCCGGCCAGGCCGAGCCCGCTGGCAGGCTGGTCGTGACCTCCGCGTCTGGGCCCGCCGACGACGAGCACGAGCCACTCACGCTCAGGCTCCTCAAGCGTGCCGCAGCCCCGTTCCGATCCGGTCCAACGGGCCGCGGAGCCAGGAAGCTGCCGGTGCGCGAGGTCGTGGTCCAGTTGAGGTCGCCTGCGCTGGCAACCGAGGCGACCGAGGCGGGCCGCCCCTATCGGATCGAGTTCACCAACGGCTCGGCCACCGTCCCGCTGCTCAGCGCCGGCTTCGAGACCCGGCCCATCGCCTCCCGGGTGGGCAACGCGCTGCTCAGCCGTCATCCGGACGGCACCGTCTGGGTCGAGCCGCTGCACGAGTTCCTTCGGGGGGTCAACGAGGACGGGGGGATCCTCGTCCGGCACGCATCCGACGGGCCGGCCAGTGACGTCACCCATGCGGTGCACTGGGGCGTCGACCTGGACTGGGCGGACCTGCGTCCCTCCGAGCAGGGCGCGACCTTCTCGGGGATGCTCCGGGCGGCCTGCATCATCCCCGCCGATGACGCCCCTCCGGCGATCTGCGTCACCGACGTCGGCGGCTTCGCCAGGGTAGTCGGCCAGCTGCACTACCGGACGGATCCGACCATCGAGGGGCTGACCTGGTCGGTCCCCGTCGAGGGAGTCATCCAGATCGATCCCCTGGTCGCGACGGCCCAGCTCGCACGCAAGGCCATCGCGCTGCAGGTCGGCATGCCGGGCCTGCTCACGCCAGTGGGAACCCTCCGGTCCCACGGGGACCGGTCGCTGGTTCGCCTGACCTGTCCCAGGGGAGATGTCACCCTGCTCCCGTCCCCGGGTGGCCGGGTGCTGGCGGCCCCGGGACGTGGATACCGGGCGGTCGCCGGCACTGCGATCCGCTCGACAGCTGCAGCGGTCGGCTCCGCCGTCAGACGTGGCTGACCGGGACCCGGCGTCGGCACGACGTGGGCTCGAACCCGAGCAGGCCACACCGCAGCTCGTCCTGGCGTCAGCGTCCCCAGCTCGGGCGATGCTGCTGCGTTCAGCGGGCGTGGAGCCGGTCGTCGTGCCGAGCAGGGTCGACGAGGACGCCCTCATCGCGGGCGCACCGGAGTCGGTCCGCACCGACGCCCGCGCGCTGACCCAGCTCCTTGCCCGGGCCAAGGCTGTCGAGGTGGCCGACCGAATCCAGGCGGTGGGCGTGCCCGGTATGGGCTCGGGCGCGGCGGCAGTCCTGACCGGCGGCGCGTCCGGTGGCGGAGCCGACGTGCTCGTCGTTGGCGCGGACTCCATGCTCGCCCTCGGCGATGAGGTGTACGGCAAGGCGACATCTCCCCGACAGGTGCGCGAGCGGTGGGCCGCGATGGCTGGCGGTACCGGGGTCCTGGTGACGGGTCACGCCGTCGTCCACCTGCCCAGCGGGCGGACGGCGGAGGCCTCGGTCGCCACGACCATCCACTTCGGCCACCCGGACGCCATCGAGCTGGAGGCGTACATCGCCTCCGGGGAGCCGCTTGCGGTCGCCGGCTCATGCACCATCGACGGCCTCGGCGGACCCTTCATCGACGGTATCGAAGGGGATCATTCCAACGTGATCGGGCTGGCCCTGCCGACGCTTCGCCGCCTGTTCTCCGATTTGGGGATCCGGTGGACGGATCTCTGGAGTCGATCCGATCACTAGTGGGGATGCATGTGGGCGTAGCTTCCGTAGGATGACCCGCGACGCCCGCATGCGGGACCCGAGGACTCGAGGGGTGCGCGATGAAGAAGGTCCTGATTGCCAACCGTGGTGAGATCGCGATTCGGGTGGCCCGGGCATGCCGGGATGCGGGCATCACGTCCGTCGCGGTCTACGCCGACCCGGATCGCCACGCGCAGCACGTCAAGGCCGCCGATGAGGCCTACGCCCTCGGTGGCATGACGGCTGCCGAGAGCTACCTGATCGTTGACAAGATCCTCGATGTCGCGCGGCGCAGCGGTGCTGACGCGGTGCACCCCGGATACGGGTTCCTCGCTGAGAACGCCGAGTTCGCGCAGGCGGTCATCGACGCGGGCCTGACCTGGATCGGCCCTCATCCCGAGGCGATCCGGGGGCTGGGCGACAAGGTGTCGGCCCGCCACATCGCGGCCCGCGCCGGGGCGCCCCAGGTGCGCGGCACTCCCGATCCCGTCGCGGGTGCCGACGAGGTCGTCGCCTTCGCCGAGGAGGTCGGCCTACCGATCGCGATCAAGGCCGCCTTCGGCGGCGGGGGCCGGGGCCTGAAGGTCGCGCGCACCATGGAGGACATACCGGAGCTCTACGACTCCGCCGTGCGCGAGGCCGTGTCCGCCTTCGGCCGCGGCGAGTGCTTCGTCGAGCAGTACCTCGACAGCCCCCGGCACGTGGAGACCCAGGTCCTCGCCGACATGCACGGGAACGTGGTCGTGGTGTCCACCCGCGACTGCTCATTGCAGCGGCGCCACCAGAAGCTGGTCGAGGAGGCCCCGGCCCCCTTCCTCACGGACGAGCAGAACGAGCTGCTGTACAGCTCCAGCAAGGCCATCATGCGCGAGGCCGGGTACTACGGCGCGGGCACCTGCGAGTTCCTCGTGGGCAAGGACGGCACGATCTCCTTCCTCGAGGTGAACACCCGCCTGCAGGTGGAGCACCCGGTGACCGAGGAGGTGTCCGGGATCGACCTGGTCCGGGAGCAGTTCCGGATCGCCGCTGGCGAGGAGCTCGGCTACGACGACCCCCCGCTGCGCGGCCACTCGTTCGAGTTCCGGATCAACGGCGAGGACCCCGGACGCAACTTCCTGCCCGCCCCCGGCGCACTGACCCTCTGGCAGCCGCCGAGCGGACCGGGAGTCCGCCTCGACGGCGGGTTCCGGCAGGGGGATGCCATCGGCGGCAACTTCGACTCGCTGCTGGCCAAGTTGATCGTCACCGGCAGCGACCGGGAGCAGGCGCTGCAGCGGGCGCGCCGGGCGCTGGCCGAGTTCGAGGTCGATGGGATCGCGACGGCGCTGCCGTTCCACCGCAGGGTCGTGTCCGACCCAGCGTTCGCCCCAGCAGACCCGAGCGCGCCGTTCGAGGTCCACACCCGCTGGATCGAGACCGAGTTCTTCAACGACATCCCGGCGTACCACGGCTCTCCAGCCGAGCTGGAGGAGCCGGAGGCTCGCGCGTCGGTGGTCGTCGAGGTGGCCGGCAAGCGCGTGGAGGTCTCCCTGCCTGAGGGCCTGTCGATCGGTGGTGGCGGCGGCTCCGCGAAGAAGGCCGAATCGCCCAAGCATGGACGGCGCAAGAAGTCCGGCGGCGGTGCCACTGGTGACTCACTGGCCGCCCCGATGCAGGGGACGATCGTCAAGGTCGCGGTGGCGGAGGGCCAGCCCGTGGAGCTCGGCGACCTGGTCATCGTCCTGGAGGCGATGAAGATGGAGCAGCCGTTGAACGCCCACCGGGCCGGCTTGATCCGGGGCCTGGCCGCCGAGGTCGGCACGACGGTGCCGAGCGGCACGGTGCTGTGCGAGATCAAGGACGCGTGACGGGCAGGAACGCCGACAGGCGTCACGCGGCCCGCGGCTTGAAGGGCGCCAGTACGTGGTCGCCCGCCTGGATGATGCCGTACGTCGACTCGGGGACCTCGTTCCAGGCCCCTTCCAGGCTCCCGAACGGCTCGGACACCACCAGCCGGGTGTCCTCTGCCGTGCTGTGGAGCATGGGGTTGTCGGGGTACTGCTCACGCATCGTGGCGACGTCCGTGCTGTAGAAGAGGGTCCGCGACCTCCCCTCGCTCGAGTAGCGGAAGACCCAGACCTTCGCGCCGTCAGTCGTGGCCACGGTCATCTGGATCGGGTACATGACACCGTTGCGGCGACCCGTCTCCTCGATGAACCAGACCGCTCGCTCCACCGCTGCCACTGGATCGTCGCGCAGGCCCATGCTCAGCGCCAGGTAGAAGAAGTACTCCGAATCGGTCGAGCCCTCGATCTCGGCGAACAGGGATGGATCGATGGCCATCGCGATCTCGCGCTTGACGTTGGCGAAGTCCCGGATGAGTCCGTTGTGCATCCAGAGCCAGTGCTCGAACCGGAACGGATGGCAGTTGGACTGCTGGACGGCCCCCCCGGTCGAGGCCCGGACGTGGGCGAAGACCAGGGGCGAGACCAGGTGCTGGGCGATCTCCTTGAGGTTGCGGTCGTTCCAGGCCGGATCCGTGCTGTGGAAGACGCCCGGGAGGCTCCTGTCCCCATACCACCCGATCCCGAATCCATCCCCGTTCGTGGTGGTCGCCCCCATCTTCGAATGCAGGCTCTGGTCGATCAGCGAGTGCGTCGGCTTGAGCAGCAGGTCGTCCAGCCGGACGGGTGATCCCCGGTAGGCCAGCCAGCGGCACATGTGCCCTCCATCCCTGCAGCGCGGAGCCTCGGCGAGCGGGTCGCACGCCGACCCGCGCGAGTACCGACACTGTACGAGCCGACGTGCCGCGGCGCACAATACTTGCCGCCCAGCTGCCTGCCCCAGCGAGGAGAGGGCCGGTCGGGCACGCTCGACCGGCGCGCCGCGCCCAGGATGGGGCACCCTGTGATCGTGGAGCGAACACTTGCCATCGACTGCGGCGGAAGCGGACTGAAGGGCTCAGTGCTGGACGGCGATGGAGCCATGGTCGCCGACCCCGTACGCATCCCGACGCCATACCCCCTGGCGCCCGATCGGTTCGTCTGCGTGCTGGGCGAGCTCGCGGCGAGCCTGCCGCATGCGGATCGCGCGACGGTAGGCATGCCCGGGATGATCCGCCACGGCCGGGTCATCGCCACCCCCCACTACGTCACGACGGCCGGCCCCTTCTCCGCCGTCGATCCGGAGCTGGCCCGCGCGTGGGACCACTTCGATGCCCAGACCGCGCTTGCCCGGAGCTTCGGGATCCCAACCCGCGTGGTCAACGACGCCGAGGTGCATGCCGCTGCGGTCGTCTCCGGCCAGGGCCTCGAGGTGACGTTCACCCTGGGCACGGGCCTGGGCTGCGCGGTGTTCGACGATGGTGAGCTCCTGCCGAAGATCGAGCTCTCGCGGGCTCCAGTGCGCAAGGGAGTCATCTACGACGAGTGGCTCGGCGACCACCAGCGGCGCAGGCTGGGCCCCAAGAAGTGGTCCCAGCGCGTGCAGGCGGCGGTGGACGGCCTGCGTCCGATGTTCCTGTGGGATCGGCTCTACGTCGGCGGGGGCAACGCCATCCGGCTGACCGTGGACCTCGGGCCGGACGTCACGATCGTCCCGAACGAGGCCGGGATCTCCGGCGGGATCCGGCTGTGGGAGCTGGGCCACGGCACGGTCAGCCACCCGGACGATGAACCCCGGGAGCGCCCCGGCCAGTGAGCGCCTGCCCTCGATGGGCCAACCCCCAGCTACCTGTTGCGCTGGATGAAGGACAGGATCTGGTCGGACTCGGCTCCGGTCAAGCCAACCATCTCGTCCGGAGCGACGACGAGCATCGGAACTGGCGGGTCGCCGTAGGTGGACTCGCCGCGTCGGTCGGCGCCGAAGTCGTCGACCCAGACGATCGGGTGACCGGCGAAGGCGTGCTGCAGCCCCGCCACCTTCCAGTCGGCGGTCCGGACCGGCCACGGCTCGGCCAGGACCTTGGAGATCTCCAGGACGGGCAGCTCCGGGATGTCGCACAGGTGCGCATTCACCAGGACCGCCCGTTCCCAGGTCGTGGCCCAGACGACCACGGCGCCGGCCGCCTGCCACGCCCGGACCATGCGCCCGTGATCGCGGCTGACGACTACGCCGAGCCGGAAGGGCCCGCCGCGGTGGGGCAGCGGCCGGATGTACGGGTGGTCGGGCCAGTTCGCCTGGTCCAGCTCGACCACGTGAACCTCGAAACCCGGCGGGATGTCGTCCCGGGCGAATATGTTGAGAACGCCGTCGAAGTCCAGGCCGACGACCGGCACTCCCGGCTCGACGGGTATCCCGAGCGCCCTGGTGTCCATCGCAGCCTCCCTGTGCCAATCCTGCCCGACCGTCGGCCACCGTCCAAGTGACACAGGTCACGGGTTGGTCCTGTTCGCGGCACGTACCCGTCCAGCGCGCGCTGCACGACTCAGCTGACCCCTTCAGACCGGGGAACGACAGCTCGAGGGGTGCAGTCGAGGGCAGCCGCCACCCACACGCCCAGCAGCTCAGAGGCCTCCGCGAGGGCCTCCGCCCAGGACACCGCTGCGTCGTGGCCGGCATCGTCACTGACCGTCTTCGCCAGCCGCACCGGCACGCCAAGCCATCTGGCTGCGGCCGCCACCGCGTAGCCCTCCATGTCCACGAGGTGAGCGCGGACGGCCAGGGCATCGCGGTCCCGGGGTGAGGCGATGAACCGATCGCCGGTGGCCAGCACCAGGCCTGTTCCGGAGAGCACGAGGTCCGGCGCGGGATTGGTGCCGATGAGCGACTCGACGGCCCGACCGTCCAGATCGTGCTGGATGACCGTCCCCACCTCGTGGACGACGCCGGCACCCACCTCGCCCGGTCGGAGGGAGCCCGCGGTGCCGACGTTGAGCAGCAGGCCGGGCCGGTGCTCGACGCACGCCCACGCGGTAGCCGTCGCTGCCCTGACCTTGCCCACTCCGGTCACCAACGTGGGGACCTGGCGAGCGAACGCCTGCGCCTCCTCCGGCACGGCGACCACGACGAGGGGGCCACCGGCCCGCGGCGCCGGTCCGAGGATCTCGAACATGCGCATGAGGGTATCCCGGGCAGACGCTCGCTCAGCGCGCGATGCCGCCTGCGTGCAGCCGATCTCCCACCGGGTGTCAGCTGATCGGCCGACCAGCCACGACCGGGGCGCCCACGAGCTCCACGCCGGCAGCCCGCAGCTCCTCGAGGGCGGCACGCGTCGTGGCCTCGGCGACGCCCGCGGTGAGGTCGAGCAGCGCGCGCGTGGCGAATCCGGCGCGGGTGGCGTCCAGGGCTGTGGCCCGAACGCAGTGGTCGGTCGCGATCCCGCACACGTCCACCCGGTCGACGCCCCGCGCGCGCAGCCAGTCCGCCAGGCCGACCCGGCCGGACCCGTCGGTCGCCTCCGTTGATCCCTCGAACCCGGAGTACGCAGCGGCGCGGGCCCCCTTGCGGAACACGGCCTGCACCTTCGCCGTGTCGAGGTTCGGGTGGAAGTCGGCGCCGGACGTGCCGACGACGCAGTGCGCTGGCCACGAATCGACGAAGTCCGGCCGTTCGGCGAAGTGCGCTCCGGGGTCGACGTGGTTGTCGGCGGTGGCGACCACAGCGTCGTAGCCGCCGGAAGCGACGTGCTCACTGATCGCCGAAGCGACCGCCGCGCCGCCGGCAACCGCGAGGCTGCCACCCTCGCAGAAGTCGTTCTGGACGTCCACGATGATCAGGGCACGGGTCATGCCAGCAGAGTAGTGCGCGTGCGGAGGACCGGCTCGGGCCTACCACATGGGACGGAGGCGGTGTCCGTGATCCATCCAAACCTGCTGGCCGAAAGTGGGATCGCTCCAAGGCTGCTGGCGTCCGGAGCCCGCATTCTTGGAGCGATCGACGCCGACACGGGGGGCGGGGTGGGATCAGCGGGCACGCCCTGGCTCGCCTGGCCGTGCTCGGGTTCGCGCCCTCGGGCCACCTGCCGATTGGCCCGCTGGCCGCCTACTCCGCCGGCTTGCTGGCCCTGTGGCTGGCCAGCTCGCCTGCTCCGAGGCAACCGTCCGGCGGCTCGGGGTCGTGAACCCATCCGTTCGTGCGGTCAAGGAGGTCCCGAGCTGGGACGACCCCAGATCCCCGCCCACGCGTACAGTCGCCCCCGTGCTGGTGACATGTCCCATCCGAGGCGTTGAGCGTTCGACCGGGGCTGGCGCTGGCGGTCCACGGAGGCCTCGGGGATCCGGCTCACTCGGTGATCGCGCTGAACGCGCGGGCCTGCGCCGCGCCCCCACCTGGCCGGTGCCGCTGGGCGGGTCAGCCAGTGGACGTGACTGCCTTCGAGGTTGCGGGCGGACACCGACCGATGAACCCTTCCCCATCATGGCCGTCTTCCGCGCGCGATGACCTGCTGCGGGTCAGGTGCCGCGGTGACCCGCGAGCCCGGTGCGGATCAGCGCGAGCGTTTCGCGCGTGACCTTCGTGCGCGGCGTGCCTGAGTTGATGGCCGCCGCGGCGGACCGGACGACGCCGTAGATGAGCGTTGCCGTGATCTGCGGCTCCCGGGCGCCGAGGTCGGCCAGGGCGCCCACCAGCGGGGCCAGCTGATCCTGGTGCAGCTCGGCCAACCGCGCCCGGCACTCCTGTGGCAGGTCGGCCCAGCCGAGGGCGGCCAGGGCCCGGTGGTTGTCGTCGGTGGCCGCACGCAGGGAAGCCTTGACGAAGGCCTCGACCTTCTCGGCCGGGTCGCCGGCCCGCGCCACCACTGCGGCCAGGTGCGCGGTGGCCCGCG
>JBAVLA010000220.1:0-10036 GCA_049688595.1 Candidatus Nanopelagicales bacterium
GCAGCGACCTCAGCAGCTGCGATCGCCTCAGCTGCGGCTGCGCGGGCCTTGGCCTCGGCCCGACCGATCACCACGAGATCCACGTGCTCGAGCACCTGGCGGACCACGTCGCGCTGCACGTCCCGGGGAGCGCACACGTACTCGCTCTTGTCGACCTCGACGGCCAGGACCACGCGGGGCTTGCGAAGTGCCTGGTTGAGGTCGTGGCCGTCGAGGGCCACGTGGACCAGATCGGTGCCTGGGCCGTAGATGACGGCCGGCACCATGCCGGCACGGCGCAGCCTGCGGGCAGCGCCCTTGCCGAAGTCGCTCCGGGCGACAGCTGACAGGTGAACCTGAGTGTCAGTCACGACACGCACTCCTCGAACGTTGGGACGGACGGTCCTTATCGGGAAGGGCGCGCACTGCCCCAGCGTTGATCACGGAGGCCGTCGATCACGGAGCCAGAGGCGCCCTCGCCGAACGAGGCCCGAGTCTACTCAGGATGTCCTGGCCAGCAAAACGGACATCTCGGCGCGTTCACTGGTCGGAGGGCTCACCGTTCGGCGGCAGCTCGAACAGCTGCGTGACCGATCCGTCGGTGAACACCTGCTTGATCGCCGCGGCCAGCAGGGGGGCGATCGACAGGACGGTCAGCTTGTCGATCTCTGCGGTGATCGGCAGTGTGTCTGTGACGACCACCTCGGAGATCCGTGATTCCGAGAGGCGCTGGGCCGCAGGATCGGACAGGATGCCGTGAGTCGCCGTGACGATCACGTCCAGGGCACCCTGCTCGAACAGGGTCTCCGCGGCCTTCACGATGGTCCCACCGGTGTCGATCATGTCGTCGACCACGACACACACCCGGCCCCGAACGTCACCGACGACCTCGAACACCTTCACCTGGTTGGGTACGTTGGGATCGCGCCGCTTGTGGATGATCGCCAGCGGGGCGCCAAGCACGTCCGTCCACCGCTCAGCCACCCGGACCCGGCCGGCATCGGGGGACACAACCGTGACCGGCCGGCCGTGGAGCCTCTTCTTCACGTGGTTGGCCAGGACCGGCAGGGCGAACAGGTGGTCGACCGGCCGGTTGAAGAAGCCCTGCACCTGCGACGTGTGCAGGTCGATCGTGATCACGCGGTCGGCGCCGGCCGTCTCGAACAGGTCAGCCATCAGCCGCGCAGAGATCGGCTCCCGGCCACTGTGCTTCTTGTCCTGCCGGGCATACCCGAAGAAGGGCACGACCACGGTGATCCGCTTGGCCGACGCGCGCTTGAGGGCGTCGACCATGATCAGCTGCTCCATTATCCACTTGTTGATCGGCACGGTGTGCGCCTGGAGAACGAACGCATCCGCCCCGCGGACGGACTCGTCGAAACGGACGAAGATCTCACCATTGGCGAAGTCGTAGGCCACCGTGGGCGCCAACGGCACGCCCAGATGCTCGGCGACGTCGTTGGCCAACTGCTGATGGCTGCGACCTGCGCACAGCAGGAGATGCCTAGTCGGAGTCGTGGTCAGACCTGGCATACGCGCGCCCTCTCGTCGGAAGCGGATCGTCGTGCCGACCGTCACCGATCACCACCGGAATGCGACACCGCCTCGCCCATCACGGCACCCGAAGTAGGTGCTGGGCGAGTCTATCGCCTCAGGCCTGCGCCTCCGTGGGGTCGTCACCGGTCCCCTGCAGCGCCTCCCGCGCTGCTCGCGCCGACGCGGTGCCCTCCCGATTCTCGAGGACCCATCCATGGATCGTGGCCTGTCGCGCCCGGCCGATACCGAGGGCGCCAGGTGGCACGTCCCGCGTGATGACCGATCCTGCTGCCGTGTAGGCGCCGTCGCCGATCGTGACGGGCGCCACGAGCATGGTGTCCGAACCGATGCGGACCTGGTTCCCCACGACAGTGGCGTGCTTGGCCACGCCGTCGTAGTTGACGAAGACCGTGGCGGCTCCGATGTTCGAGCCCTCCCCGATGGTTGCATCGCCCACATAGGTCAGGTGCGGCACCTTGGAACCCACTCCGACGACCGCGTTCTTCATCTCAACGTAGGCCCCGGCCTTCGAGCCAAGCCCCAGCACCGTGCCCGGCCGCAGGAATGTGAACGGGCCCACCTGGGCCCCCGCCCCGATCACGGCCGACGTCGCGTGCGTTCGCAGGACCTTGGCTCCCTCGCCGACCGTGCAGTCGGCCAGCATCGTGTCGGGTCCGACCAGCGCGCCCTCGGCCACCGAGGTCGCGCCTCGCAGGATCGTCCCCGGCTCCAGTGTCACGTCCCTGGCCAACTGCACCATGACGTCCACCCACGTCGTGGCCGGGTCCACGACGGTCACACCTGCCCGCATCCAGCGGTCGAGCTCCCTGCGGTTGAGCTCCCGACGCATCGCCGCCAGCTGCACCCGGTCGTTGATCCCCTCTGTCTGCCACAGGTCGTCCGTGACGACTGCGGCCACGCGGCCCCCGTCACGCCTGGCCAGGGCCAGCACGTCGGTGAGGTAGAGCTCGCCCTGATCGTTGTCGGGCCGCAGCCTGGCCAGGGCGGCGGTCAGGACCCCGGCGTCGAAGGCGTAGATGCCCGAGTTGATCTCGTCGATGGCCAGCTGCTCGGGGGTCGCGTCTCGATGCTCAACGATCGCCGCCACCGAGCCGTCCGCATCGCGCATGATCCGGCCGTACCCGGTCGGATCAGCCACCCTGGCCGTGAGCACCGTGACCGCGTTGCCCGCGGACTCATGCTCAGCGACGAGCATGGTCAGGGTCTCGCCGGTGAGCATCGGAACGTCGCCGTACGTGACCACCGCCGTCCCGCCCTCGAGGGAGCCCACCTCCGCCAGCGCGCACTGCACGGCGTGCCCCGTGCCCAGCTGCTCGGCCTGGACGGCCGTGCGGACGTGCGGTGCGACCCGGCCGAGGTGCTCGATGACCGCATCGCGGCCGTGGCCGACCACAACGACGAGCTGACGAGCCGCAAGCGCATCCGCGGCGGCCACGGCGTGTCCCACGAGGCTGCGCCCGCCGATCTCATGCAGCACCTTCGGGGTGGCCGATCGCATCCGCTTGCCCTCCCCGGCGGCCAGGATGATCACGGCGCTCACATGGTTGGCGGACTGCGTCATTTGGCCCTCACTCGGTCGCGGCCGGCTCCTACAGCACGGCCCGGAGCTCCCGGTGAGGGACTCGAACCCCCATTGAGTGCTCCAAAGGCACCTGTCCTGCCGTTGAACGAACCGGGACGGCGTGGATCAAGAGTAGCGAAGACGCGGGCCCTGACGAGGCCGCCGACAGCGCCGACGGCCGGCCCTCGGGCGACAATGGGGCGTGGCCACCAGCACGGGTCCGGGATCGGGTCGGGTCCGGATGAGCGCGTTGCAGCGCCGGGACCAGCTCATCGACGTCGCCCGGGGGGTGTTCGCCGAGCGCGGGTTCGACGCCGCCAGCATCGAGGAGATCGCAGCTGCCGCGCGGATCTCCAAGCCGGTGGTCTACCAGCACTTCGGCGACAAGGAGGGCCTCTACGCGATCGTCGTCGACCGCGAGATGACCCTGCTCATGTCGATGATGACCGAATCGCTGACCTCGCAACGCCCGCGGGTGCTGCTCGAGCAGGCCGCCACGGCCCTGTTCGACTACATCGACGAGCACACCGACGGTTTCCGCGTCCTGCTGCGCCCCCACCCGCGGGGAGATCAGCGCGGGGGCACCTTCGGCACGGTGATCCGAGAGGTCGCCGACCACCTGACCGACCAGCTGGTCGTCGTGTGCCGGCGGTACGGCTACCCGACGAGGCTCGCCCCCATGTACTCGCACATGCTGGTGGGAATGGTGGCCCTGACCGGGGAGTGGTGGGCCGATGTCCGCAAGCCCAGCAAGGAGCAGGTGATCACCCAGGTGGTGAACATGGCCTGGAACGGCGTGTCGGGGCTGGAGAAGGACCCGGCGGTCGTGACCCGAAGGCGGGCGTGATGGCGGCGCCCGCAGAGCCGCCAGCCACCGGGGACGAGGTGGACCGGGTCTCCGCCGAGTGGCGCGCGGAGCGGCCCGACCTCGACCTGAGCCCGCTGTCCGTGCTGTCCCGCGTGAGCCGCCTGGCCCGGTGGCTGGACCGAGCGCGCGATCGCGCCTTCGCCGAGCACGGGCTGTCCGCGTGGGAGTTCGACGTCCTGGCCGCCCTGCGCCGCTCCGGACCGCCGTACCGGCTGACCCCCGGGCAGCTGCTCGCGGAGAACGAGGTGACCAGCGGGACGATGACCAACCGGATCGACCGGCTCGAGGCTCGCGGTCTGGTGCGCCGGGAGAAGGTGCCCGTCGATCGCCGGGGGATCTGGGTCGCCCTGACTCCCGACGGCCGACGCCGCGTGGACACGGCGTTCGTCGGGCTGCTGGACGCGGAGCGCGAGCTGCTCGGCGAGCTGGACGAGCCCAGGCGTGCCGAGCTCTCCGCCAGCCTGCGCCGCCTCCTGCTTCGGTTCGAGTCGCCGACGGCCTGAGCTGGTCAACCCTCCAGCTCGGACCCGAGCTCCAGCCAGCGCTCCTCCAGGCCATCTCGCTCCTCGCCCAGCGCCGCCGCGGCGGCGACGAGCTCGGCCAGCCGGACGTGGTCGGTGTGCGCCTGAGCCATGCGGTCGTGCAGCTCAGCCTGCAGGACCTCGATGCGGGCGAGCCTGGCTTCGATGCGAGCCAGCTCCTTGCGGGCCGCGTGCGCCGCCGCCCCGGACAGGCCACCGACCGCTCCGCCCCGCGCCCCGCTCGCGGGAGCTCCGTCGTCGACCGCGTTGGCGGCGGCGCGCAGCTCCAGGTACTCATCCACGCCCCGCGGCAGGTGGCGCAGCCGGCCATCGTGCAGCGCGTACACGTCGTCGCAGGTCCGCTCGAGGAAGTACCGATCGTGGCTGACGACGAGCAGGGTGCCCGGCCAGGAGTCGAGCAGGTCCTCGAGCACCGTGAGCGTCTCCACGTCCAGGTCGTTCGTCGGCTCGTCGAGAGCCAGCAGGTTCGGCCCGCCGATGAGCAGCTTCAGCAGTGCGAGGCGGCGCAGCTCGCCGCCCGACAGGTCGCCCAGCCGGGCCATCGTGCGGGGGCCGCGGAAGCCGAAGTCCTCCAGCAGGGTCCCCGTCGTGACGACGCGGCCGGCGATCTCGACCTCGCGACGAAGCCGCTCGACGCTGGGCAGCACCTGCTCGTCAGGGTCGACGAGCGCGATCGTCTGGGTCAGCGTGGCCGGCACGACAGTCGATCCGATCGTGACGGTCCCGGCATCGGGTGGCCGCTGGCCGGTCAGCACCCGCACCAGCGTCGTCTTCCCGGCGCCGTTGGGTCCCAGCAGGCCGACGCGGTCACCCGGGCCCAGCTGCCAGGTCAGGTCGGCCAGGAGCGTCCGGGCTGGGCCACCGGGCTCGCCCGGGACGCGCAGGGCCACATCCGCGCAGTCGACCACCCGGCGGCCGAGCCGTGCCGTGGCCATCCGCCGCAGCGCGAGGCGGTCCCGCGGCTCGGGCACGTCTGCGATCAGGGCGTTGGCCGCGTCGATGCGGAACTGGGGCTTCGAGGTCCGCGCCGGCGGACCGCGACGCAGCCAGGCGAGCTCCTTGCGCACCAGGTTGCGCCGACGCGCCTCCGCCACCGCAGCCCGTCGCTCACGCTCGGCCCGGCCGAGCACCCAGGCGGAGTAGCCGCCCTGGGAGCGGTGGACCTGGCCCTCAGCGACCTCCCACGTAACCGTGGTCACCTCGTCGAGGAACCATCGGTCGTGCGTGACCACGACCAGCGCCGGGGGACCGGTTGGGCCCGTCAGGTGCCCAGCGAGCCAGGCAACCGCTTCGAGGTCGAGGTGGTTGGTCGGCTCGTCCAGCAGCAGGACGTCCACGGGATCGACGAGCGCGGCGGCCAGCTTGACCCGGCGCCGCTCGCCACCGGACAGGCCCGCCAGCGGCGTGTCCAGGCCCGCCGCCAGCCCCTGGGCGCAGACGCCGCCGAGGAGGCCGGTCAGGACGGAGCGGATCCGCGGGTCGCCTGCCCAGAGGTGCTCCGGACGACCCCGGACCGTGACGTCGCCGACGGTGCGACCTTCCGCCGGCAGGTCGTCGGACTGCCCGACCATCGCGACCCGGACCCCCTGCGCCCGGGTGACCCGGCCGGAATCCGGCTCGTGCAGCCCAGCCAGCACACGCAGCAGCGTCGACTTCCCGTCGCCGTTGCGGCCGACGACGCCGATGCGCTCTCCGCGCTCTATCCCGACGCTCACCCCGGCGAGGATCGTCCGGGTGCCTAGAGTGACCTTGACGTCGGCGACGGCGACGACGGGGGGCATGAGCCGCAAGGCTACCGACCGCCCAGCGCGGGTATCGTCGGGACCACCCCCCAGCCACCGGGCAGGGGGAGACCGGGCCCAGCACCTGGTCCACCGACTCGCAGGAGGGGGCAGGGTGGCCGAGCTCCTCGTCATCGAGCCGCTGTTCGCCGAACGCCTCTGGGGTGGCACCACGCTGCGCCGATGGTTCGGCGCGAACGTCCCGGACGGGATCATCGGGGAGTGCTGGGCGATCTCCGGCATGCCCGGGCTCAGCGGCCACATCCGATCCGGCGCCCCCGACGGGTTCACCCTGGACCAGGCGTGGGCCGCCGGCCTGGTCACCGGGAAGCCCCGGCTGGACACGTTCCCCCTGCTGTGCAAGTTCCTCGACCCGCAGGACTGGCTGTCGGTCCAGGTCCACCCCAACGACGCCCAGGCGCAGGCGCTCGAGCACCAGCCGCGGGGGAAGGCCGAGTGCTGGCTGGTCGTGTCGTGCGCCGAGGGCGCCGAGCTGATCCTCGGTCACCGGGCCGACACCGCCGACGAGCTGCGGTCGGCCCTGGCAGCGGGGCGGCTGATGGAACTGCTGATCACCATCCCGGTGAAGCAGGACGACTTCTTCATGGTGGCAGCAGGCGAGGTGCACTCCCTGGGTCCGAACATGTTGGTGTACGAGGTCCAGCAGAGCAGCGACATCACGTACCGGCTCTACGACTTCGATCGGATCGGCCTGGACGGACGACCGCGCGAACTCCACGTCGACAAGGGATTCTCGGTCGTCACCGCCCCGCACGATCCGGACGCGGCCCGAACCGCCACCCAGTGGTGGCAGGTCCAGCCCCGGGGGCGGATGCGCGTGCTCGTGGACTGCCCGCAGTTCCGCGTGATGCGCTGGGAGCTGCTCCATGAGCACGTGGTGATATCCACCCCCAACTACCGCGTGCTGTCAGTCATGGGCGGCTGGGGGCGGGTCTCGACGCACGACTCCTCAGTCGAAGTCGGGCTGGGATCGAGCCTGGTGATCCCGGCCGGCGCTGGACCCGTCCGGATCGAGGGCGACCTCATCTTCATCACGACGGACCCGGGGCCGCAGCTGCACGTCCCGCTCGAGGATGGCTGACTGGACGACGTCTCCGGGCCCAGCTCGCAATCGCCCTGGCAGGCCCGAACAGCCGCAGCAGCCGCTACCGGGTCCGGGTCACGACCTGGGCGCCGGGAGCTGGACCCGTGGTCAGGAAGGTGGCCCGGACCCGCTCGCTCCCGGCCAGCGCTGCCCTGACGTCCTGCCCCCGCTCCGGACCGGCCACGAGGAAGGCCACCGTCGGTCCTGAGCCGGACACGATCCCGCCGAGCGCGCCAGCAGCCAGGCCAATGTCGAGCACGTCGCGGAGCGTGGGCCGCAGAGCCAGCGCCGGCTCCTGCAGGTCGTTGCGCAGGGCCCGCCCCAGCTCGCGGGCGTCCCCGGCGATCAGGGCCGCGATCACTGCCGGGTCGGCCTGCGGCTCAGGGACGTCCCGCCCGGCCGACATCCGGTCGAACGCCCGGTAGACAGCCGGGGTCGACAGCCCGCGGGTCGCGGTCGCGAAGACCCAGTGGAACGTGCCGCGCACCATCAGGGGGCTGAGCAGCTCGCCACGGCCCAGGCCGAGAGCGGTGCCGCCGAGCAGGCTGAACGGAACGTCCGAGCCCAGGGCCAGGCCGATCCGAGCCAGGCCGGGCGGATCCACCGGGGATCCCCAGAGCGTGTTGAGAGCGACCAGAGCGGCGGCGCCGTCCGCCGACCCGCCGGCCATGCCGCCGGCGACCGGCACCGACTTGGCGATCCGGATCCGCACGTCGGGCGCGGGACGCCCCAGCTCCGCAGCCAGCAGCTCCGCAGCCCGCCAGACCAGGTTGGCGGCATCCCTGGGGACCTCGTCTGCCTGCAACCCGGTGACGTCGTCGATCACGATGCCCGACCCCGGGGGGCCAGCCCAGACCGTGACCTCCTCGGACAGCGCGACTGCATGGAACACGCTGGCCAGCGGGTGGAAGCCGTCGGGGCGCACCGCCCCGACGGACAACTGGATGTTCACCTTGCCCGGGGCCCGAACTGTGACGACAGCGCTCACGCGGGGCAGGTTAGCGCCCAGTCGACCGCGCCGGGCGCTTCCGGACCGCCATGGGCCCAACTTCGCCCCATCCGACGCTGCCGGACCCCGTTCGCCCCCTCCCGACCGCTACCGGACCACCTTCGCGCCAGAGGCTCGCTTGACGATCGTGAACCGGTCGAGCACGCCGCCCACACCGACCGGGGACGTGGACCCGGAACCCCGATCAGTCACGACCGCGCGGTAGGCCAAGGTGTCGCCGGAGATGGTGATCACCTGGTAGGTAGCGGTCTGGGCAGCCCAGACGTCCCGGGTGGCGCGGTTGGCGGCCCAGTCCGTGCCGACCGCTGGATAGTACTTCTGCCCGGACACGCTGACTGCGTACACGGTCGAGGCGCCGGCGCGATGGCCCCTGGCGTACGAATGGTCATGGCCGGCAAGCACGAGGTCGACTTCGTGGGCCTCGATGATCGGCAACCACCACCTGCGCACCTCGGGGTTGCTGCGCCCCGGGCGGGTCGCGAACGGCGGCGCATGCATCACCACGATCGACCATCGGTTCGGGTTCGTGGCAAGTGCGCGGTCCAGGAACGACGCCTGCCTGGCCATCTGGCCACCGAACGAGTCCAGCACGACGATCCGCACGCCCTGGTAGTCGATGTGGTACCAGGTCTCGCCCTGCTCAGGGAAGCCGTTCGTCGGCCAGTCGAAGTACGACCGGAAGGCCTCGGCGCGATTCGACGAGCAGCGGATCAGGATGCACTGCTCATGGTTGCCGATGGCGAACACCCAGTTGGCCGTCCGCGCTGCGGTGCCCATGGCCGCGAACAGGTCGCCCCACTGGGAGTTGCGGTAGGGCCGATCCACCACGTCGCCAGCCTGCAGGACCAGCGATGCCCCGGGCACGTCGGCGAAGGCACGCCGGATCGTGGTTGCCGGGACTCCGCGGTTGTCCACCTGGGTGTCGCCCAAGCCGATCAGAGCCACTGGCGCCCGACCGGTCCGAGCGGTCGTGAATCGTCGCCAAGGGGTGGATCCGGTCGGCGTGACGATGCGGTACTCGTACACCGTCCCGGGCGCCAAGCGCTTCATCGTGGCGGCGTACCGCGGCTTGGCGGTCCCGGAGAACCGCACCGAGGTGACCGCCCGCAGCTTGGCTCGGACCGAGCGCTTCGACTGGCCTGGCAGCCGGTACTGCACGACCTGGCCAGACATCTTGGCCGGCAGGGTCCAGGACACGGTCTGCGACGTGGCGGGGTCAGCAGTGGGCGTGAGCAGGATGCGGGTGGGATTGCCGCTAGAGCCCCGGGCCCACGGGCTGGCCAGCATCGCCCGCACGACAGAGCCGGCGACCGGCGCTGCGACAGCTGCCGGCCCTCCCGCGGCAGCCGACCGGATATTCGACACGGCTACCTCAGGACCGGGTGGGGCAACCGTCGGCGCAGATGCGCCCACTTGCGGACACAGCAGGGCAAGACCGACTGCGACCGAGGCCATACGCACTCCCACCCGCGTGACGCTACCAGCGGGGCCACCCACTGAGCCTGCGACGCGAGCCGCAGCCGCAGCGCGTCAGCGCAGTTCCCGGGCGGCTGCCGCGATCGCCGCGAAGGCCGCGACGTCCAGGGACTCCCCGCGAGCTGTCGGCTCCACGCCCGCCGCCGACAGGATCGCGG
>JBAVLA010000221.1:0-4730 GCA_049688595.1 Candidatus Nanopelagicales bacterium
GGGGAACTGGGTCGCCAAGGCCCGCCACGGGCGCGCCGGCGGCGCTGAGCTGAGCGAGTCGGAGCGGGCCGAGCTGGTTCGGCTGCGCAAGGAGAACACCGAGCTGCGGATGCAGCGTGATGTCCTCAAACGCTCGGTGGCCCTCTGGGTGGACGAAGCGATGGGCCGGTAGCCGTGGCCGGGTTCATCGCGTCCCAGAGGGTCGCCCATGAGGTTCCGGTCGCGACGTCGTGCCGGGCGCTGGGGGTGTCCCAGGGCTGGTTCTACAAGTGGCGCGACGGGGACCCGTCGGTCCAGCACGCCCGCCGTGAACAGCTCAGGGTCGAGATCGCCCGGCTCTTCGCCAAGCATCGCGGAACGTACGGCTCGCCGCGGATCACCGCGGACCTGCGCGACGAGGGGTGGACGGTCAGCGAGAACACCGTCTCGGCGATCATGGCCGACCTGGAGCTGGCGGCGCGGCGGAAACGGCGCCGCAAGCACACCACCCGGCAGGGCAAGGGCCGGTGGCGTGCCCCGGACCTGATCGGGCGGCACTTCGCCGCCGACGGGCTGAACCGCAAGTGGTACGGCGACGGCACCGAGATCGTCACTGACGAGGGCAAGCTGTATCTGGACAGCGTGCTGGACATGGGCTCACGACGGGTCGTCGGGTTCGCCCTCGGTGAGCACCACGACGCTGCGCTGGCGACCCGGGCGCTGCAGATGGCGGTCGCGGTCCGCGGCGGCAGCCAGGCCGTGACCGGCGTGGTGTTCCACACCGACCAGGGCAGCGAGTACACCGCAGCGCCGTTCCGCACGGCCTGCACCAGAGTTGGCGTGACCCAGTCCATGGGCCGGGTGGCCTCGGCGCTGGACAACGCCGTCATCGAAAGCTGGCACTCCACCTTGGAGTTCGAGCTGCGCGACCTCGAGCACTTCACCACCAAAGCCCAGGCGCGGACCCGGATCCCGGCGTGGATCGAGGAGTACAACCACGATCGCCGGCACTCGTCGATCGGGATGATCTCCCCGATCTCCTACGAGCACCAGCTCATCGCACAGGAGTCCGCTGCATGACCGGGTCCGCCTCGCCCCATGATGGTCGCGTCCTCGTCGGCGTCAAGGCCAAGCCCTCCGGGTGGCCTACGGCCAGCCCTGACCCCGACTCCGGGCGTGACCCCCTGGCAACGGCGCGGAAGCCCGATCAGGTCAGGCAGCGCGGTCCGCGCCCCAAAATCACGTCTTCACGGTTTCAGGGGATTGCCACAGGATCTTCTGCCCCCCCTTGGCAGTTGGTAGTCCAGGTCGGCCCGCCGCATCGCGTCCCACCCCCATCCCTGCCGGTGGCCGCTCCCCCGTTCCAGACGTCTGACCGGGGGGCGGGGGCCCCCATCGGCCTACCTTCCGAAGTCCCGCGACGCTCTCCCTGAACGGGGGGCGGCACCAGGGCATGGGTCGGTCTGCCACCAAGAGACAGGTTCTTTCGCGAGTTGTTGCGCGTGCATCTGCGCGTGTGGGAGTGCACTGTGCCGCGCGATATCGTTCGCGGCTCCGTACGCGTATCCGGTCGCGGTTGCATTCGCGAGGCTGGCTGCACTGCGCTTCGCGCTGGCGTGCGCGTCCTCGTTAGCACCATTGTTAGCGACTCCGTTCGCATACACGTGCGTGTCGGTGCTTGCTAACCGACCTGGTAACGGCGATCCTCCGGAGGAGGAGCAGGGAGGCGGTGGAGCATATGTCCGACGAACAGCTCGCCCGGGTCGTGGCGATCATGAACGGCAAGGGCGGCGTCGGCAAGACGTCGCTGGCCGGCAACATCGCAGCGCTGACGGCAGCGGCCGGCTACCGGGTTCTGGTCGTCGACCTCGACCCGCAGGGAAACCTGGCCGAAGAGCTGGGCTACATCAACACCGACACAGACGATGCGGGTGAGTCCCTCGCCAGCGTGATGCAGTTCGGCCGGCCGGTGGTCCCGGTTGCCGTCCGGGACCGCTTAGACGTGCTACCCGGAGGGGAGTACCTGGAGGATCTGGAGAGCGTGTTGGGGACGCGCTCGGATCGCAGCAGCCGTCGAACGGACGCCCACAGTGCGCTGGCTCGGTCACTGGCCCCCCGCGCTGGCGACTACGACTTAATCCTGTTGGATTGTCCGCCGGGGTCGCCGGCGCTGCAGACCGCGGCCCTCGGCGCCGCGCGCTGGCTGATCATCCCTACTCGGACTGACGACTCCTCGCGCAAGGGATTGATCAAGGTCGCCCGTCGCTACCTAGACGCCCGGGAACGTGGGGCGGCTGTGGAGCTGCTCGGGGTGTGCCTGTTCGGCGTGACCAGCTCGGCTCGAAAGGTCCGCGCCGAGGCCCGCGCGGACCTCGAGCGCGACCTGGGGCAGGTCGCTCCGGTGTTCCAGACGGTGATCCGCTACGCCGAGGCCGCTGCAGTGGAGTCCCGGCGCAGGGGAGTGCCAGTTCATGAGCTTGAGGCTGCCAGTCTTGACGGCCCCCGCTGGTACGAGCGCCTGCGGAACCCAAGCCTCGCTGTGGACACCGTGCCCGGCTCGGCAGCGTCGCTGGCAGCGGACTACGCCCAACTGGCCGAGGAGGTCTTACGAACCCTGCAGGACCGGGAGTCGCAGATCGACATCGACGTCGCCCCGGCCGTGGGAGTTCGGGCATGACCGGCCGGCTGGGCAGCACAGACGTGGGGGAGATGTTCTCTGCGCCCCCGGCCCGTGCCGCCGGCCTAAGCGGAACGCTCGCCCCACGGCCACATCTGGTGCGCCCCCCCGAACGGCCCGGCCTGGCGGAGGATCCTGAGCCACCGGCGGCTGAGGCCCCCTCCCGGCCCCCGGCCCGCTCAGACCGGCGGCCCCGCAGACACGCAGACACCCAGTCAGCGGCGCCCGCCCACGGGGAGCCCTCGTCGACGCGACCGCTACTGATCGTCTACGTAACCCAGTCCGACTTGGATTGGGTAACCAGACGTCGCAAGACCGCCGACCTCACCAACGCCCAGATCGTGCTATCGGCGATCGAGACGACCGCGGAGAGGCTCGCCGGCGAGTTCAAAGTCGCGCCGCGAACCAAATCTGGGCTCTTCGCAACCCCCACCGCACCAAGCCAGCGGACCGGAGAACGGCACGTCCAACTGGGCCTCAGCGGCATCCTGCCTGACGATCGAGCGGTACTGGACCGGCTCGTGGCCAGCACTGGAGCCGGATCCATCTCCGCACTGGCCCGGGCGGCTCTAAGGATCGTCCAGCGGGAGAACGCGTAGGCGTTAGCAAATGTGTTAGCAAACGCTGGCGCTACGCGCCGACGTGCCGACGACAACTGGCGCGCCCAACCCTTCACTCCAACACATTGGCAGCCGGGGGGAGTGGCCCTTCCAACGGCGGTTGCCCCGGCATGTCGGGGCAACCGTCCCGCACGCTGCCACATCGCATGCCTGGAAAAGGAGATCCTTCGGGCTGAAGGGCGCGCCGCCGCCGGTCATCTCCGTCGGATCGTTGGATCGAGGGCCTCCCCATCTACGGCTCAAGCGAGCTCGGGTCGGCTGGGACATCCACGGCGTGTTCCCGAAGCGCCACCAGCGGCACAATCTCCAGCACCGCCTCGTTCGTGGAGGCCAGTACGACCGGTGCAGCGACGCCGGCGTTGTAGGCCAGCGCCCAGTTCACTGCGGTCACGCACCAGCGATCGCCCGGCACCAGTCCGCGGAAGCGGTACTGAGGCATCGGCGTGGAAAGGTCGTTGCCGATGCTGCGCTGGTGATCGAGGAACTCGGCGGTGACCACCGCGCAAATCGTGTGGCTCCCGACGTCCTCCGGCCCGGTGTTGCAGCAGCCGTCGCGGAAGAACCCGGTCATCGGGTCAGTACCGCACAACTCCAACTCTCCACCCATCACGTTGCGGGATGTCACCGACCCAGCATCTCAGGAAGTGACGGAAGTCCACACGCCTCAACTGCTGCCCCTTGACCGATCGGAACCTGCGCACCGGCCCGCCGGACACCACCACCGCCGGATCCAACCGATCCAAGCTGGCATCGATCAGTTCACCGTCATCGCCCCGGTACCGCACCCCGACCTGGGCCGCCGCCGTCACGACGCCAGCCTCTCGCGGCTCTCATATTTCCTGTCCCAAAGGACACGCCGGGGACATGATTCTGAGACAAGAGACACCGCAGATGAGAACCTACAACCAAAGATCACACGGCGGCCATGTCGACGAAGCGGCTGTAGTGGCCCTGGAAGGCAACAGTCACCGTGGCCGTCGGGCCGTTGCGGTGCTTGGCGACGATGAAGTCTGCCTCGCCCGCCCGCGGGGACTCCCGTTCGTAGGCGTCCTCCCGGTGCAGCAGGATCACCACGTCGGCGTCCTGCTCCAGCGACCCGGACTCGCGCAGGTCGCTCATCATCGGCTTCTTGTCCTGCCGCTGCTCCGGGCCACGGTTCAGCTGGGAGATCGCCACGACCGGCACCTCCAGCTCCTTGGCCAGCAGCTTCAACGCCCGGGAGAACTCCGCCACCTCCTGCTGCCGGGACTCCACCCGCTTGCCCGAGCTCATCAGCTGCAGGTAGTCCACCACCACCAGCCGCAGGTCGTGCTTCTGCCGCAGCCGACGGCACTTCGCCCGGATCTCCATCATCGACATGTTCGGCGAGTCGTCGATGAACAACGGCGCATCCACGATCGACCCCGACCGGCGGGCCAGCTTCTGCCAATCCGCATCCGACATCGTCCCATTGC
>JBAVLA010000222.1:0-2692 GCA_049688595.1 Candidatus Nanopelagicales bacterium
GCCCTGCTGTCCGCAACCTCGAAACACGAACGCTCCAAGGACGCGTCCGGCGGGCTGCTCCGCCTGCTCGAACCGCGCGGCGTGATGGTCGTCAAGGACGTGACCTCAATCTTGAGCATGGACCGGAACATGCGTGCCGAGGTGCTGGGCGCGTTGCGGGAGATTCACGACGGGGCATGGGACCGCAACGTCGGCACCGACGGCGGTCGCACCCTTTCCTGGCGCGGCCGGATCGCCATCCTCGGCGCGGTCACGACCGCTTGGGACACCGCCCACGCGGTGATCGCCACCATGGGCGATCGCTTCGTCCTGCTCCGCATGGACTCCACCACCGGCCGGGCCGAAGCAGGGCGCCGAGCGATCGGCAACACCGGCGACGAGACCCGGATGCGCGACGAGCTCCGGGCCGCGGCAGCCGGCGTGATCGCGGGCATGAACCCCTGCCCTGGGCACGTCAACGAGTCGGAGCTGGACGCGCTGCTCGCCGCTGCCGACCTGGTGACCCGCGGCCGGACTGGAGTCGAGTTCGACTACCAGGGCGACGTGATCGACAGTCACGCGCCCGAGATGCCGACCCGGTTCGCCAAGGAGCTGACGCAGATCCTCCGGGGCGGACTCGCCATCGGAATGCCGAGGGCGGACGCGTTCCGGCTGGCCATCCGGGTCGCACGGGACAGCATGCCGCCTCTTCGGCTGGCCATCGTCGATGACCTGGCAGAGCACCCGGAGTCGACGACCTACGAGGTGCGCAGGCGGATCGGCAAGCCGAGGAAGACGGTCGACCGGCAGTTGCAGGCTTTGCACATGCTCGGCGTCGTGGAGGTTGACGAGGAGGAGTCCGAGCACTTCGGCAGGGCCGTGACCCGCTGGCGGTACCGGCTCGCCTCGTGGGTCGATCCGTCATGCCTCAGGCGCGAAACACGGGCCAGAAATGTTGTTAACCCCCCCTACTCCCCTAGAAGAGAGAGGGGAGAGGTGGAAGAGGGGACAGAGGAGACAGCGGAGGAGACAGGCCGCCTATACATCCCCTCCAACAAATCTGGCCCGTGTCTGGACCTCGGTGACGCTGGCACGACCGGCGCAACCGGCGCCCTCTTCGGTCCGTGTGTCCGGTGCGCCACCCTCACCCGGCGCTACGGCCCCGCCGGCAACCCTCTGTGCGACGACTGCCGCGCATCCCAGACAGGAGAACCCGCATGAACCTCGAACCGTCCGACCCGAACACGTGTCACTCGTGCCGGGTAGAAGCTGCCGCGTGGCGCGTGTTCGTCGCCGCGTGCAGCGCCTACCTCGCTCAACCCACAACGCCGCACGCCGAGCGCGTCCATGAGGCCTGTCTGCTCTACGTGCAGACCGCCAGACCGAGGGAGACCTAGACGATGTTCGTCGACATCCGGCCCTGCGCCGGCTGCCAAGTGCAGCTCGGGTACTGGGCCCCGCCCGCCTACTTGTGCCCCTACTGCGAGCGCGTCACCCGCGCTGTTGCCGACCAAGGGGCCGACCGATGACCCGCCGCCCGACCGGCTGGCCAACCCACCGGGTCAAGGCTCGGAAGCAGGGCGCCGTACGCCACGCCGCAGCTCGCGTGCGACGCCGCGACCGGCGCACCCAGCCGAAGGGAGGCACGACGCAATGACCGAGGAATACGCTGGCGACGACGGCCAGCCCGACAGGGGCGGACGTCCGGAAGGCGCCCACGCGGGCGCGCAGCACGACCCGCCCGTCAGGGGCGACCCGCCCGTCAAGGGCGACCCGCAGGACCAGGGCGCGGCCGCCAAGGCCCCCTCACCCTGCGGACCTCCACGTCAAGGACTGCTCCTGTTGGGACTGACGCTGATGAACGGTGAGGGTGCCGGACCGGCCAGCCTGTATCTGCCTGCCGACAAGGTGGACGGACTGATCAGTGCCGGCACCTGGCGCCCCGGGCAGCTCAACGACGTGGAGACCTACCCGCCCAAGCACGCCTGGCCCCCGGCCTGGCATCACCTGAAGGACTGACCCCATGGCATTCGACAGCATCATCACCCGCGCCGAGACCGGCTCCGACCTGCCCGACCTGCTCGCCAGCGAGCTCGTCGGCACCATCACCCGCGCGTCCGCGGCCCTGACCCTCGGCACGAAGGTCCCGACCACAACCAAGGACTCCCGCGTGCCCGTCCTCACCGAGGCCCCGGAAGCCTCGTGGGCCGCCTCCGACACGGCGCTACGGCCCACCACCGCGGCCGCGTGGACCCCGCAGACCCTCATGGCCGAAGAGCTGTCCTGCATCATCCCGGTGCCGAACAGCGTCCTCGCAGACTCCGAGTTCAACGTCTGGGAGGCACTCAAGCCGCTCCTGACCAGGGCGGCCGCCCGGGCGATCGACGCCGCGATCTTGTTCGGCACCAACGCCCCCGCCTCATGGACCTCGGAGTCGCTGTACGCCGATGCTGTCGCGGCCGGCAACGTGGCCACCACACCGGCCAGCGGCGACGTCGTGCCCGAGCTGCTGTCCGTCGCCGAGCTGATCGGCGTGGACGGCTACGCCCCCAGCGCGGCAGTCGTCAGGCCCGGCTTCCAATTCCGGATGGCCAGAGCTCGAGCTGACGCGGTGACCGTCAACCCGGGCGCCCCGTTCCCCCTCACGGTCGCAGGGCTTGGCCTGTACGTCGACCCGCCCTACTTCGAGACCACACTCACGGACGCGATCCTG
>JBAVLA010000223.1:0-3476 GCA_049688595.1 Candidatus Nanopelagicales bacterium
GCCCGGCCCATGACGCCACGCCGCCCGGCCGGCTCGGCTACCCCAGACTGGCCTCGCCCGCCTGGATCGTGGCAAGTTTGCGGGTGTGAACATGGGATCGGGGCAAGTCTGCTGGGGGCGATCCCTCGCGATCCTGCCTCGATTCCTTCGGCCAACCAGGAGGAGAGGCGTGACGCCGGTGCTCGCTGATGGGTCCAGGCCTGTCCCAGCTGCGCTGGCCGCGGCGGTCGCGGCCGTGCTCATGCTCGGCGCCGGCTGTTCGAGCGGGCCGTCAGAGCCGGGGGAGGGCTCGGCTCCATCCTCACCGGCAGGCTCCTCGCCATCAGCGTCAGCATCCACCACCGCGTCAGCCGGCTCAACGGTCTCCGCCTCGTCGACCGAAACGGGCGAATCCGACGCGGCCGGGCTTCCGGCCCCGGTCATCGTGACACCGAGCCAGACCACGGCCACGGCGCACGTCGGGGAGACGGTCGTGTTCAACCAGCCCGACCCGGCGCACACGAGGATCAGCACTGACAACCCCGATGTGCTCGAGCTCTTCCAGGGCCGGGACGATGGCAGCGCCCTGTTCAATCCCGGCGCCACGGCGTTGGCGCCCGGCGTGGCTGTCGTCACGATCGAGGCTGCGGACGGCTCGACCGAGAAGGTGACGGTGACCGTCCGGTAGGAATGGGACGCCGGATGACGCGCCATCGGCTCACGGGTGCCGATGCGTCTGCGCCATCCCGCTGCGGTGGTCTGCCCTGCTCGGCAAGTCAGGGGGGCCCTCGATCGCAGACAATCAGGCATGCTCTTCAAACGGGTGGAGGAGGGCCGGCCGTACCCGGATCACGGCTTGACGGCGCAGGACTGGGCCCAGATCCCTCCGACGAGAGTCCGGCTGTCGACTCTGGTCACGACGAAGCGCTACTTGGACCTGGCGCTCATCATGGACGACGCGACGTTCTTCGGCGACATCTTCGCCCACGTCGTCGAGTGGCGGGGGGAGCTGTACCTGGAGGACGGGATGCACCGGGCGCTGCGTGCCGCGCTGTCCAGCCGGGGCGATGCCCTGCTCCATGCGCGTGTCTACGAGATGGACGCACCCCCCGGGGCTGGCCAGCGTCGATCCATCACGGACGACTGACGTCAGGGCCTGGTGAGCGAGTGGAGGCCGGGCCCAAGGCCGGTGAGGCCCGGGCGAGACGAGGGGAGTTGGTCCCGTGATCGAGCTGAAGGGTGATCGGTTGGAGTTCTCGTTCCCGGAGGTGCATCCGGCGGCGAGGCTCACGGTTGGGTTCCAGCGGACGCTGCGCATCCCTGATGACGGCCGCGAGTACCCGCTGCCGGCGGGTCTGGGCTGGTTCCCGCTGCGGCATGTGGACGACTTCGCCAGCACGTTGCCGGCTGGGTGGCTGGCCCGCGGCGGCGTGATCGCGCCGATGCACCAGGCCGAGGCGCTGTGGATCTCGTTCGGCTCGCTCGGGTGGGGCAAATACCCCTGGGCGGTGAAGGTGGCCGCGGGGAAGATCAACGCGATCTCCGGCGAGCAGTGGTCGACGGACCTGCGCGGTCCCGCCGGCGCGGCGGACGCGGCCGACGCCCGCTCTGCGGAGGGCCGGCGTCTGCGGACGCGGCGCCCCGGCGCAGCCGTGAAGCAGGACTACGTGGTCGTGCCCGAGCAGCCGTGGTTGGACGGGTTCAACGTGGCCGAGGGCCGCATCCGGCAGTTCGTGGCGATGCCGCTGGGAGGCGGGCACACCGCTGAGGAGCAGATCACCGGCCGGGCCGAGGTCGGCGGGCTGCAGCTGCTGGCCTACCCGCTGAAGGCCGAGCGCTACATCGAGCCGCCGAGGTGGTCGGGGGTGGCATTCGAAACGGTGGCCTGCGCTCCGCCCCCGGGGGGCATGGGCCTGGGCCTCGGCGGCCTCATGCGCCAGGACATCGAGGCCGACCCCCACGGCGCTGATGCATGGGACCTCGAGCACCCGGCACGCTGCTTCATCCACCTGGCCAACGCCGAGCAGTGGGGGGCGATCACCGGCGAGCCGATGCCGACCCGCCCGATCCGCCGCGCTGAGTACGCCCGGGCCGGGATCCCGTGGTTCGACTACAGCGCCCCCGGGCCGAAGGCCGCAGGGTCGGACGCGCTCGACGGCCTTCGGACTGTCGGCGAGGTGGAGGCGGACGCTGGCCGCGTCTTGCCCGACGACGGACCGATCCCGATCGACCGGATCCGTCGCATCCCCGACCGAAGGATGCCGCCCGTGGTGCGCGAGGATGCCGACCTGGCCTGACTGCGCGCCGCCGGTCGACCCGGGATCACGTGTCGGCCGGCACCGCACCTGCGCCGGTCGCGTTCGCCGACCAGGTGTTGCCGGAGAGCGTCATCGCGGTGCTCTGGCCGGGCGGGTCCGCTGGGGTGCCGTGGATCCGGTTCCCGGCCCTGGCCACCAGCGGGCTGGTGCCGGTGAGCCCCCAGAACCGGTTGTTGATCACCCAGAGCCCGTTCACGTCGGGGCCGCTGATCAAGTAGGTCGACTGGCTTGGCGGAACCGCCCCAGTGAATGTGTTGGCGTCGAAGCGGCACTGTGCCCAGAACGTGCCCCCGGGGCTGTTGCTGGCTCCCAGCGAGTTGGTCAGGCACCATCGGGTGTTCGCAGCCGACCCGCAGGAGTCGAACGTGTTGCGCCGGAGGAAGAAGAACGACGGCTGGCCGTAGGCAGCGGGCACGTTGACCGGCTCCATCGTGATGCCGTACGTGCAACGGGTGAAGCGGTTGTTCTCGACTATGACCTGGGTCATGGCCCGGAGGTGGACTGCGCCACGCTCGTGGGCGACGTCGACTGGGGCCACCCCGGTGAAGGTGCTTCCCGAGATCTTGATGCGTGATGGCAGCGCCACAGGTGCGGCTTCACCGGTGGCCGGTGGGATCGAGAACTTGTGGGAGCCGACGCCAACTGAGTAGGGCACCGCCGTGGGTCCCGATTTGTCGAAGGTGCAGCCCGAGATCAGGACGTTGTTGCAGACAGTGCCGTCGTTGCGGACCCCGAGAGTGGCACCGGTCCACGCGTAGTCGAAGTGGACGGCCTCGTCGCAATCGTTGGCACGCCGGTTCACCGCGCCGCGGAAGCGGCATCCCACCACCTTGATCGTGAAGTCGGCGTCCACCATCGCGTCCACGCGCTTGGGGCTCGGCGCACCACCCGAGGAGTTGACCTCGATCCCGTGTCCCTTCAGGCACGTGTTCCAGACCGTTGCGCCGGAGATGGTGGCGCGGGGGCAGTGCGCCAGGGAGAAGCCGTGGGTCGCGACGTTGGCTCCATCGAGGAACCCACCCGACCAGGTCCACCCGCCGGCGCCTGTGTAACGGCCGGTGCAGCCCACGAGTGAGTTCATGACCATCGGACTGGCGTGCGCGGCGATGAGCAGCGCCGTTCCCGCGACCACGTCGACGTTGGCGGGCACGACCAACGGCTGAGCCACGATGAATGCCA
>JBAVLA010000224.1:0-1722 GCA_049688595.1 Candidatus Nanopelagicales bacterium
CGGCAGCGCGCCGCCGACCCTGGCGATCAGCCCGACGACACGCGGGTCGTCGGCGGCCTCGTGCAGGGCCCTGAGGATCGGGCGGGCCTGGTGCCGACCGCGGGCGCGCAGCCGGGTGAGCGCATCGTCCGCCTCAGGCAGGGGGAGCTCGGTGAGGTCAAGTTCCAGCAGCAGGGAAGGTCGATGGACGGGGAGCGCCGGCATGCCTCCACCCTAGGAGGGTTCCGGCGCACGGGGGGGACTGGCCAGCGGGGGGCGCGGATCACCCAGTGGTCAGGACGACCTTGCCCCGCACGTGACCGGCTTCGAGTCGGGCGAACGCCTCGCCGGCGGACTCCAGCGGGAACACCGAGTCGATCGGGAGCTGCAGGCCGCCCTCGGCGATCAGGTTGGCCAGAACCTCGAGGTCCTGCCTGGATGCGTTCATGCCGCCCACGAAGTTGATGCCCTCCGGCCCGTTGTAGCTGGCGATCGTGTTGATGCGCCCCGGAGGGACCCCGAGTTCCAGGCCGGCCTCGACCGCCTCCAGCCCATGGTTGTCCAGCACGGCGGTGAGGCCCTGCGGGGCGGCTGCCCTCAGCCGGTCGACCAGGCCCTCGCCGTAGGCGACGGGCACGACGCCCAGCGATGACAGGAACTCGTGGTTGGCCTCGCTGGCTGTGCCTATGACCTTGGCTCCCGTCGCCAGCGCCAGCTGTGCGGCGAGCACGCCGACGCCTCCGGCGGCCGCCGAGACCAGCACGGTGTCGGATTCCGTCAGGTGCAGCGAGGCGACGCTGGCTGACGCCGCAGGTCCGACGACGCCCAGCGAGCCGGCCACCTCCCAGCTGAGTCCAGCCGGCTTGCGGAAGGGCGCAGCCGCGGGGACGACGACGTAGTCGGCCATCGTGTCGCTCGCGCTGCCGAACACCTCGTCGCCGACTGCCCAGCCCACCACGTCCTCGCCCACCTGGTCGATCACGCCGGAGAAGTCGTTGCCCACGCCCGCGGGCGGCACGACGCCGAAGGCGTTGGCGACCAAGCCGCCGTGGAAGATCTTGTAGTCGACGGGGTTGAGGGCGGCCGCCTTGACCCGGACGCGGATCTGACCGGGACCGGCCGACGGTTCTGGCACCTCCACGACCTCGAGGACCTCGGGTCCTCCGAACTGCTCGTACTGGACCGATCGCGCCATGACTGCTCGCTTCCTTGGCCGGGGCCGAGAGGCTTGGGCCGCTGCTACGTGACCTCGGTGGGAGCGCCAGCTGCCGCCCTCGCCGTAGGTCGACGCTACTGCGGGGAATGGCTCCCCGCAGGTGACGGCCGGGGTTGCGCGGTCGGCTGCACCCGGACTCAGACTGTGCGCGGGACCTTGCCGAACAGCGTGAGCATCCGGCACATCATCCGGTGCCCGCCGTCTGACGTCGGCCCGTACATCAGCGGGCAGCCGCCGTCGATGACGGTGATGCCGTTCTCGCGGCCCAGCGCGGTCGCCGTGTCCGAGACGCTGCCTCCGCCGAACGATCGGTGCATCCAGACGTTCTTGATGCCCAGGTCGATGGCCTCGCGCACGGTCGCCTCAGCGTGCTCGGGACGAGTGCCGATCACGACGGCGTCCACGCCGCCGGGGATCGAGTGGAGGTCGGGGTAGGTGCTGTCGCCCTCGACGGTCGGGGAGTTCGGGTTGACGGCGAAGACCTCGTAACCACGCTCGCGCAGCCGCGCGTAGACGATGTTGCTGCC
>JBAVLA010000225.1:0-13101 GCA_049688595.1 Candidatus Nanopelagicales bacterium
GCCAGCGACACCATGAGCAGGACAAGGCTCAGCACGATCGCCGCATCGGGTTCACGCTCCAGGGCGTAGTAGACGGCGACCGGCATGGTCTGGGTGCGACCGGGCAGGCTGCCGGCGAACGTGATCGTCGCGCCGAACTCACCCAGTGCCCGTGCCCAGCACAGCACCGAGCCGGCCACCAGCGACGGAGCGATCATGGGGATCGTCACGCGGGCCAGGATCGTCATGCGCGACGCCCCCAGCGTGGCCGCGGCCTCCTCGAAGCCCCGGTCGGCTGAGCGCAGGGCGCCCTCGACGGTGATGACCAGGAACGGCATCGCGACGAACGTCTGGGCCAGCACCACCGCGGCTGGCGTGAACGGGATCGTCACGCCGAACCACGCGTCAAGCCAGCGGCCGAGGATGCCCTGGCGGCCGAACGCAAGGAGGAGGACGACGCCGCCAACGACCGGGGGCAGCACCAGCGGCAGCGTCACCAGTGCCCGCAGCACGCCGATCCCGGGGAGGCTGGCCCGCGCGAGCACCCAGGCCAATGGCCCACCGACCAGCAGCGATACCACGGTCGCAGCAGTGGCCGTCCACAGCGAGAGGCGCAGTGCGGCGAGGACCTCGGGGTTGCCCACGATCGACATGAGGCTTCCCCAGGGCGCCCGGACGAGAAGGCCGATCAGGGGAAGCAGCAGGAGCAGCACCGCCACCACCGCGGGCGCGGCCAACGGCCCGGGCACGCCCCGATCCCCTGCCCCAGCGATTCGGCGAGCCCGCTCCGACGAAGACATGGCGCGCGTGCGGCTCACGGGACCTCGAAGCCGGCAGCCCGGAGCCCGGCCTCGCCGGCTGGGGACAGCACGAACTCGACGAATGCAGCCGCGACCACCGGGTTGGGGCTGCCGGACAGCGCCACGATGGGGTACGACGCGGTCGCGTTCAATCGTGTTGGGATGTCTACGCCCTTGACCCCCTTCCCAGCGGCGATGACGTCCGTGACGTACACGATTCCGGCGTCGACCTCGCCCAGCCTGACCCTGCCCAGGACGGACTTGACGTCCGGATCGAGGGTCACCGGCTGTACGGTCACGCTCGCATTCCCAAGCACCTGCGCGGCAGCCGCCCCGCATGGCACCTGCGGCTGGCAGATGGCCACCTTCACCGAGGGGTCGGCCAGGTCGCACAGCGACGCCACGCCCGCCCGGTTGGCCGCAGGGACCGCGATCTGCATGGAATTCCGGGCGAAGGGCGTCGGATCCGTCGCCAGTCCGGCCCCGACGACTCGGTCCATCGTCGCGGGGCTCGCGGCCGCGAACACGTCGACGGGCGCTCCATCGGTTATCTGCGCGGCAAGCGCCGAACTGCCAGCGAAGGAGAGGACCACCTGAACGCCCGGGTTCACTGACTCGAACTGCCCTCCCAGCGTCGTGAACGCCTCGAGCAACGACGCTGCGGCGAACACCGTGATCGCGCCCCCGCGCGGGTCGCCGCCCGGGGTCGCCACCGAGGCCGTGCCCGCACCAGCGACGCCCGAGGTGCATGCAGCCAGCGCAGCCACACCTACGAGGGGAGCCAGGAGTGTTGCCAGGGATGGGCGCACGGGACAACTCCAGAGTCGTTGGCTCCGACAGTACCGCACGCCTGGTGAAGGACCCGGACATCGCTGCACGCCCGGGACCGGCGGCCAGAGTTCACCGGGAGGACCCGTGTCGCTCACCTGCCGTCGGCCGACCGTTCCGTGAGCTGAGTCATACAGGTGACATGACGAAGAAGAGGACGGGGCAGGCAGCCCTGAAGGATGGGCAGGGAGCCCTGAATGAGAAGTCCGGGACGGACCGCCCGGCACCGAGCATCAGCACCAGCGCAGGCACGGTTGGAGCGCCCGGACGGACCTGGACCGATGGCGCCGACCTGCGCGGGATCAAGGCCAAGGGGGTGCGCCTGCCGGGCGTCAGCCTGGTCGGGGCATCCTTGATCGGGGCGCGGCTGAAGCGAAGCGTGCTCGATGGCGCGGACCTGACCGGGGCTGACCTGTCCGGGGCCCGGCTGGCCCGGGCGTCACTGGTCGGCGTGCGCGCCCCCGCCGCCACCCTTGTCGCCGCGGCGATCCGCCGGGCAGACCTGACATCGGCCGACCTGGCGGGAACCAAGCTGGACTACGCCGACCTCAGCCAGGCGACGGCCCGCAGCGCGACCCTGACGGGGGCCAGCCTCCTGGGAGCCAACCTGCACAGGGCCGACCTGCGCAAGGCTGACCTGCGCGGGGCCATCCTGCGCAAGGCCACGCTGACCGAGGCCGACCTGCGTGGGGCCGACCTGCGTGGGGCCGACCTGCGAGACACCTGGCTCACTGGAGCAGACCTGCGCGGCGTGCTTGACGACGAGGACACCATCTGGCCACAGGGCCGGTGATCACAGCCGACAGGCGACGAGCCGCGGCTGGGCCGGATCGCCAAGGCTGCGCGGCGACTGTGGGGAATCCGGCGCCAATCGCCCTTGTGGGCCCGGCCGGGCTCGAACCGACGACCTACCCGGTGTAAGCGGGTTGCGCTACCAGCTGCGCCACGGGCCCATGGCAAGGGTACGCACCCAGCCGCTGCCGACCAAAGCCGCGCACCCATGGACCCGCCCGGCGATCCGCGACCGCGACGATGCCGCGGCGCCCGACCGGCGGGTGCTGCTCCCACGGTCCTTGTGACCGCCGAACCGCCCGGAACGGCGCCGAGCCCGGCGGGCCGCCTGTCTGGCCAACCGGGCACCCGATTGTCACTATGGGCAGATGGCTGAAGCGCACATCCCCGCTGAGCTCGAGCCGCACGTCCATGAGCACGGGCTGGCCTCCGGTGACGTGACCCAGCTTGCCACCGACATCGACAGGGCCTGGGAGCTGTTCGAGGCGACCGCGCGGGAGGCAGACCTCTCCGCCCCCGCCCGCAAGCACGGATGGACCGGGCGCGACATCGTGGCCCGCGTCGGGCACTGGGAGTTCAGCCGCACGTTGGACGACCTGCTCCGGGAGGCCCACGACGGCGACGCCGACTTCGTCGATGCCGAGGCCGAGGATGCCCGGATCCTGTCCCGCACCGCGACGATGTCCGACGGCGACATCCTCGACGGGGTCACTGCCGCTCGCCACGCCACGGCCGATTGGCTGGCCTCCGATGGACCAGCAACCTGGGGTCTGGTGCACACGTCGTCGGTGCTCGGCCCGCTGCCCGTGCTCACGGTCGTCAACGCCGCCTGCTACCAGCTGGCGACCTGCGCGCTCGACCTCGAGCGCTGCGGTGCGACTGCGCCCGACGAGCTCCTTCACACGGGGCTGACCGCAATGGTCGACTCAGCCGGGGGGCTGGCGGCTCGCAAGCACGTCGCGGGAGCGGTGATCGCGCGCACCTCGAGCGTGATCGTGGGCGCCGGGGCGCGCGGCGGCCACTGGCGCACTCGCGAGTTCAGCACCATGCCGACCGGACCCGCGATCGAGGCAGAGGCACGCGTGATCCTCGACGTCACGTCAGGACATGCCAGCGTGCCGCACCTCTACCGGGCCAAGGAGCTGCGATTGCACGACCTGTCAGGCCTGATCCACCTGGCGCCCGTGCTCGACGGCGTGCCGGGGCTGCCCCCGCTCGGCGCGATCGGGCGGGCCCTGCAGGTCGTGGACGCGGTCGGCGGCCTGTTCGGGCGATTCCGACGCTGAGCAGAAGGGCCGAAGTGCTTTTGGGGGGGCTGCTACCTGGACACGAGCCGCACAGCCTGCCACTGGCTCAGCGTCACCGAGGTGGTGCGCCGCAGGCCGGACGTGGACGCGGCATCGACGATGTCCGCGGGTTCCAGAGCGCCCCGGCGACCATGCTTCGGGGTGAGCAGCCAGATGACGCCGCTGTCTGCCAACGGCGCCTTCGCATCGACCAGCGTGTCTGCCAGGTCGCCATCATCCTCGCGCCACCACAACAGCACCATGTCCACGACCCCGTCGAAGTCCTCGTCGACCGCGGACTCGCCCGATCCGACCACGACCGCATCGTGGATCTGGTCATCCGTGTCGGTGTCGTAGCCGACTTCCTGGACCGTGAGACCCGCTCGGATGCCCAGGCGCGCCGCCAGCGCCGCTGCCCTCTCGGCCGCGTCGGCCGTACTGCCCACCACTGTCCCCTCATCTCGCCCGAGCCGCCGTCCTGACGGCTCATGGCGCCAGTATGCTGCACTACCCGCAGGCCAAGCCCACCCCAGCGAGCAGGTGCCCGGGTTAGACGGGATAGTTGACCCTGCCGGACGCGGCGGGGCAGCCCCGCCCGTGCCGGCGGTCGTTCCCGACGGAGCTGGCGTGAGCCAGCACGATTGAAAGGCCTCCGCCGTGTCCTCACCCGCTTACGATCCGCTCATGCCAGGTGGGCTGCCCGAGCAGTACATCGATGCAGACCCCAGCGAGACCAGGGAGTGGATGGAGTCCCTCGACGCGGTCGTGGACAGGGCCGGGCCGACCCGCGCTCGCTACCTCATGCTCGAGCTGCTGCGTCGGTCGCAGGAGCGGCGGGTCGGCGTGCCAGCCCTGCGCAGCACCGACTACATCAACACGATCGCCCCGGACAAGGAGCCTGCGTTCCCCGGCGATGAGGCCATGGAGTACCGGATCCGGGCCTTCACCCGGTGGAACGCAGCGATGCTCGTACACCGGGCGCAGCGCCCGGGGATCGGCGTCGGCGGGCACATCTCCTCCTACGCCTCTTCCGCGGCAATGTACGAGGTCGGTTTCAACCACTTCTTCCGCGGCCCCGACGCCCCCGGTGGCGGCGACCAGATCTTTGTCCAGGGCCACGCGGCGCCGGGGATCTACGCGCGCGCGTTCCTCGAGGGCCGGCTCACCGAGTCTCAGCTGGACGGCTTCCGCCAGGAGCTCTCCCACCCCGGCGGGGGGATCCCGAGCTACCCGCACCCGCGGCTCATGCCGGACTTCTGGCAGTTCCCCACGGTCTCGATGGGCCTGGGGCCGCTGCACGCGATCTATCAGGCGCGGTTCAACCGCTACCTGCTCAACCGCGGGATCAAGGACACCAGCCAGCAGCGCGTCTGGGCGTTCCTCGGCGATGGCGAGACCGACGAGCCCGAGGCCCTGGGCAACATCAGCCTGGCCGCCCGCGAGGGGCTGGACAACCTGACCTTCGTAGTCAACTGCAACCTGCAGCGTCTCGACGGCCCGGTCCGGGGCAACGGAAACATCATCCAGGAACTGGAGTCGATGTTCCGCGGCGCGGGCTGGAACGTGATCAAAGTGATCTGGGGGCGGGGGTGGGACAGGCTGCTCGCCCGCGACAATGAGGGCGCCCTGGTCAACCTCATGAACAACACCCCCGACGGCAACTACCAGACGTACCGCGGCGAGGACGTGAAGTTCCTGCGCGAGCACTTCTTCGGCCGCGACCCGCGGGTGGCCGCCATGGTGGCCGACATCCCCGACGACGAGCTGTGGGCGCTCAAGCGCGGTGGCATGGACTACCGCAAGCTGTACGCCGCGTACCGGCTGGCCGTCAGCCACACCGGGCAGCCCACCGTGATTCTGGCCAAGACGATCAAGGGCTGGTCGCTCGGCCAGCACTTCGAGAGCCGCAATGCCACTCACCAGATGAAGAAGCTGTCCGAGCAGGACCTGCGCACGTTCCGTGACCGGTTGAACATCCCGATCCCGGACAGCCAGCTGGACAAGTACCTGCCCCCGTACTACAACCCCGGCCCGGACGACCCCACCATCCAGTACATGAAGGAGCGCCGGGTCGCGCTCGGCGGGTGCATGCCCAAGCGGCGGGCCGTGTCACGGCCGCTGGTCCTGCCTCCGGAGGAGTCCTACGAGATCGTGACCAGGGGCTCGGGCAAGCAGGAGGTCGCCACCACGATGGCGTTCGTCCGGCTGGTCAAGGACCTGACCCGCGACCCCGAGATCGGCTACCGGATCGTGCCGATCATCCCCGACGAGGCACGGACGTTCGGGATGGACGCCCTGTTCCCCACCTTGAAGATCTACAACCCGAAGGGCCAGCAGTACCTGTCGGTCGACCGCGAGCTGATGCTGTCCTACAAGGAGGCGACGAACGGCCAGATCCTCCACGAGGGCATCGACGAGGCCGGGTCGGTTGCGTCCTTCACCGCCGCGGGAACCGCGTACTCCACGCACGACCAGCCGATGATCCCCGTGTACATCTTCTACTCGATGTTCGGGTTCCAGCGGACCGCCGACTCCCTCTGGCTGGCCGGCGACCAGATGGCCCGCGGCTTCGTCATGGGCGCCACCGCTGGCCGGACCACGCTCAACGGCGAGGGCCTGCAGCACGAGGACGGCCACAGCCACATCATCGCGATGACCAACCCCGCGGTGGTGGCGTACGACCCGGCCTACGCCTACGAGGTCGGGCACATCGTTCGCGACGGCCTGCGGCGGATGTACGGGGAGGACTCGGAGAACGTCTACTACTACATCACCGTCTACAACGAGCCGTACCGCCAGCCGGCGCAGCCCCAGGGCTTGGATGTCGAGGGCCTGCTCAAGGGGATGTACCTGCTCGCCCCCGCGCCGGCTGAGCATCGCCTGCGGGCGCAGGTCCTGGCCAGCGGCGTGGCTGTCCCCTGGGCCCTGAAGGCCCAGCAGCTGCTTGCCGAGCAGTGGGGCGTGGCCGCCGACGTCTGGTCGGTGACCTCGTGGACGGAGCTGCGCAGGGACGGCCTGGCCGCCGACCGGCACAACCTGTTCTACCCGACCGGGGACCAGGCGGAGGCCCACGTCCGGACCACGCTCAAGGGCCAGCCCGGTCCGGTCGTCGCCGTGTCGGACTACATCCAGGCACTTCCGGACATGATCCGCCCCTGGGTCCCAACGGACTTCGCGACACTGGGCACGGACGGCTGGGGCATGTCGGACACGCGCGGCGCCCTGCGCCGGCATTTCCTGGTGGACGCCGAGTCGATCGCCTGCCGCACGCTGCTGTCGCTGGCCGAGCGGGGTGAGGTCGACCGCGGGGTCGTGCGCGAGGCCTTGGACAAGTATCGCCTGTGGGATGCGACCGCGGCCGACGCCGGCAACACCGAGGGCAGCGGCTGACCGGGTGCTCGCCGAGGCCGTCCGGGGACTCCCGGGCGGCCTCGCCCACGTCTGGGGCCTGGGGCCGACCCCCCAGTCGCAGGACGGGCGTTCAGCCCACCTGGTGCAGCCAGCGCACCGGAACGCCGTCCCCCGCCCGCCGGAACGGCTCCAGTTCCGCGTCCCACGCGGTGCCCAGGACCATGTCGAGGCCCTCGCGCAATCTGGCGTGGTCGTCGCCGGCCGCCGCCATCACCGCCCTGAGCCTCTCCTCGTGGATCATGATGTCGCCGTGGGGTCCCATGGTCGCCCGGAAGATCCCAAGTGACGGAGTGACGGCGAAGCGTTCCCCTTCAGCACCCTTCCCGGGCTCCTCGGCCACTTCGTAGCGCACGGTCTTGAACTGGCGCAGCGCCGAGGCGATCCGGGACCCCGTGCCCGGCGCAGCCTGCCACGAGATCTCAGCCCGGACCTGCCCGGGCAGAACCGGCTGCGAGGTCCAGTCCATACTCACGCGCACGCCAAGGACGTCGCTGATCGCCCACTCCAAGTGCGGGCACAGGGCGCGCGGCGAGGAGTGCACGAACAGGACGCCGCGGGTCAACCCCCGGCGCTCGTCAACCGTATGCACGGCCATGGCCGACCTCCGATCCCAGCGAGTTTCGCCTTCCCCTGCGTCCTCGCGAATCGGATCACGGTCATCCGTGTGGGAATCATAAATCACAGGCCTGTCGTTTGGCGAGGCCGGAACGTGGATTCCCGGGATCTCCCGGTCTACCGCAGCTCAGCGGCAGGCCGTTGCTGGGCCAGTTGGGCGCGCTCGGATATCGCGTCGGCCAGCTCAACGTTGGCCGACGCCCGACCCGCGGCGACCTGCATGGAGGTCCACGTCCCGTCCTTGAGGAGCAGGACGACCGCCAGGCCGCCGGGTGCCACTGCCGGGTAGGCTGCGGCGACGCGTTCCAGCGGCAGCACCGCCAGGTGGCTCCCGGGCGAGATCGGATGGCTCACGATCAGGTGCTCGGCCGTGGCCTCCACTCGCACGCGGATCGGAGCGCCGGACCACGCAACTGCGCCGAAGGTGCGGGGGGGCAGGCTGGAGAGGGCCTCGTGCTCCTGGTAGGGGGTCAGGGATCCGCGCTCCGGCCAGTGCACCTTGATGAACCACGCGACGAACGGCACGCTGACAGCCAGCAGCAGGCCCGCGCTGAGCAGCGCCTCCGAGACGGACGGGACGGGCGCAGCAGCCGAAGCCTCTTCGGCCCAGACGCGCATCATCACCAGCGCGAAGAAGTTGTTGGCGAAGTGGACGAGGATGCCGGGCCAGAGCGAGCGGGTCCGCAGGTACAGCAGCGACATGATGACGCCGAAGACCCCGGCTCCGACCGGGTCGGCGTGCAGGATGCCGAAGCACACGGCCGAGACGATGATCGCCACACCCACCCGCCACTTTGCCGTCCATCGCTCGATCAGGACGCCCCGGAAGACGGTCTCCTCCACCAGGGGCGGCAGGATGGTGATGCCCAGCAGCGCGATCAGCAGGTTCCCCTGGCCGACGCCCGCCAGGGAGTCGTCCAGCGAGGGGAAGAGCAGGTTGGTGAGGGTGGCCGCGCCCATGGAGAACACGAACTGCACCACGAGCATGCCGAACACGACGAACCAATAGGTGCCGAGCCGGGGCCAGCGGAACAGCACGCGCAGGTCCGCTCCGGCCCGCCGCCAAACCGCGTACCAGACCCACGCCATCACCGGGAGGTAGGCAGCAGCGCTGAACAGCTCGTCGGACACCTCGGGCCCGCCGACCAGGCCGATGCCGAACAGGATGGCCGCCACGAGCACGCCACCCGCGATCGCCCACACGGGCAGCCACCGGGCGCGCACGGTGCTGAAGGCCCCGGTTCGGGACGGAGAAGCGGCCGTGCCGACGGCGTTCGTCGGCACGGGCCAGATGGGCGCGGTGTGCGCCGGGGTCGTGCTCATGGTCATCAACTCACCGATTCCACTAGGCCTGGTCCCTTCCCTCATACCCGATCACCGAACAGCCAAACGCGCCACTGGCCAGGGGCGCTGCTCGTCCGGGCAGTCGACGTCGACGGCACCCGAGAAGGCTCTACGCTTGACTCACGAGGGGCGGTAGCTCAACTGGTCAGAGCAACGGACTCATAATCCGTCAGGTTCGGGGTTCGAATCCCCGCCGCCCTACCGAATACCGGTAGCCCCCCAGCTCGGGCCGCCGGTTCCCGGCGTCCTCAACCGGACATGGCTGTGACCCCCGCACCCGGGCGGGGGCCACAGCGCCGACCGTTCTCAGCGAACGTCGACGAAGTCCGTCCCGCTGGTCACGGCACCCAGCGTCCCGGTGCCCGCGAACACGACGCGGTACTTCCCGTCGTACTTGGCAGTCGTCTTGAACGTGTAGTTCCCGTAGGAGTTCGTCTTGGCGCTGCCCAAGGTGGTCCACGTCGTGGAACCCGTGCGCCGGTACTGCACGGAGACGTACTTGTACTTGACCGGCCGGGTGTCCCACCACCCGTCCTTGTACGTCACCTTGCCCTTCACGTACTGCGTCGCACCCTTGCGGATCGGTTCCGGGGAGGCGTTCACCGAGGCGGCCGAGGGCAGCTTCAGCCTCGAGGTCGCCGTCGCGGTCGCCGTCACGTCGTCGTACTCGGTGGACGTCTCCCAGTAGCTGGTGTCCACCCAGACCTCGCGCCAGGTGCCCGTGCCCTCGTCGTACTCGTAGTCGGTGTACCCATCCTCGACCCAGGTCCTCACCGTGCGGCTGAGGGTGTACTCAAGGGTGCCGGCGTAGGAGAAGCTGCCGGTTCCGTCCAGCAGCGGGCACAGGTGAGCGTAGCCGGTCTTCGTGGCCGACCCCGTCCCGTGCAGGTACTCACTGTCGCCCCAGGCGTCGGGAGACGTGATCTCGACGGTGGTGCTCCAGTCCGTGCCGGCCGGAACGTTCACCTTGACCGTGAACGGGTAGTCCATGCAGCTGTAGGCCTTGTACACCTGCGTGTCGGGCACCGTGATGGTCAACGCGCCCCCCGTCACAGTGTTGGCGTCGGCGGCAGGAGCCAGGAGGGCTCCCATCCCCAGTGCCAGCGCTGCAGCAGCGGCGATCATCTTTGCGGACTTCACCAGATTGAACCTCTCCAGAAGACGCACTCGGCGTGCGTCGAATTGACCGGACCACCGATCCGCACCGGATTCCCCCTGCCTGTTCCGGCCTCGGTCCCATGCGGGATCGGCAATCCCAATGTGAAGGCCCACCCATGACACAACTACTTGCTCAAGCGGCCCCTCCAGTCATTTCGAGTCGGGAATTGGACCGAAGGTCCCTGTGGAACAGGGCCGGATGGCCCAGTTCGATAGGGCCGGTCATTAAGGTCCCGTAGCGTGGGCCTCGCATATTCTTGTCCCATCGACAGGAGGGGACAGGCCATGCCGCCGCAGGCACCCGGGACGCACGATTCGAGTCGTAGCCGCGCTGGGAGCACACGGCCGAGGCAGGCCTGGACGACCGCTGCAGCCGCCGCGATCATCATGGGCGTCGGGATCGCGTCGACGCCGCCCAGCAGCGCATCCACGGCCAGTTCGGGTGCGGTGACCATCAGCGTGTCGGACACGACCGTCTACACGACTTCTGCCTGCGCCGACTACCCGTTCATCCTCAAGGTCGCCGTCCCGGACGGCGTCTCGTGGCACGCCGACATCGACATCAGCCGCCCCGGCTCCTGGGGCGCCTACGAATCGCTCGCCGCTACAGGTCCGGCAACCCGGACCGGCGACGCCTACCTCTGCCCCCGTCTGGACGGCTTCGGCCCGTTCCGCTTCGAGGCGACCCTGCACTACTCGGTCGATCGATACGTCGACGGCGCGCTCGTCGGGTCCGAGGACAGGACCGACGTCGCCACGGCGACATCCTCGGTCAAGGCCCCGTCTTCGGTGACGGTGGATGCCTCCCCTGAGCCGATCGAGAAGGGCGCCTCGCTGAAGGTGCGCGGGAAGGTCACCTACCGGAACGCCGCCTGGGTCGCGACCGCCGTCGAGGGCCAGGACGTCATCGTGCAGTTCCTGCCCAGCGGCGCGGAGAAGTGGACGACCCTGGGCCGCGCCAGGACCTCGAGCCGCGGCTACTACAGTTTCAAGGCGACCGCGAAGACCGACGGGAGCTACCGCGCGGTGTTCGCTGGGACCAGCACAATCAACCAGGCGACCAGTGCGTCGGACTACGTCGACGCCCGCTGAATGCAATCGACCCGCACCGGACCGGCGAGATGAGACTGCGCACGTGAGTTCCTGCCTGCGCCGTCCTGCGTCAACCATCCACGGCTGCGCCCACCCCGCTGCACCGCATTTAACGCGGCCCCGGGGACCCGCGCAGCGCCCAGAAGAAATCCCAGGGGTGACACAGGGCCAGACCTGAAGGCGCATGACCGCTGTCCAAGGAATCGCAAGGAACACGCAAGGGAAATGGCATGACAAGCACGACGAACGACACGACAACCACGAGGATCCGCCGGCCCTTCGCACTGGGGACCGCGGCTGCGCTGCTGGCCTCGGTCGGCCTGACCGGTGCGGCCACCCCAGCTCAGGCCAGCTCGGCGGCCCGGGCAGACTCGCCCCTGGACGGCGTGACCATGCCCGTCCCGGCGACCGACGTCACCGAGACCGACGCCGACCTGGCCTCCGCGACCGCCGAGGTGGTCGTCATCGTGGACGGCAAGCACGGCCCAGAGGTCCGAAAGCTGCGCGCGAAGAGCGCGGCTGAGGCCAAGAAGCTCGCCAAGTACCTCGACGGCCAGCCCGGCATCACGGCAGCACCGAACCACGTGCTCGCCCTGCCCGCGACGCCGACCGGCTCGGGCAAGGCCAAGTCCGCCACGGCCGTCGAGCTGCCCAAGGCAGCGGGCGTGCGCGTCTCCGCGACGCCGGCGCTGGCCGGTGAGCCGTACGGCGAGTACCAGTGGGGTCTCGTGGCCGTCGGCGCCGAGAGCGCGTGGGCGGTCACCCGGGGGTCCGGGGTGAAGGTCGCGGTCGTCGACACTGGTGTCGACGCCTCCCACCCGGACCTGTCCGGACGCACCCTGACCCAGATCAACCTGACCGACGACGGCCAGACCCGGGATCCCAACGGGCACGGTACGCACGTGGCGGGGATCATCGCTGCGTCCCTGGACGGTTCGGGAGTCGCCGGGCTTGCCAACCAGGTCTCGATCCTTCCCGTTCGGGTGCTGGACGCGGCGGGCTACGGTGATGACGCCACCGTGGCCGAGGGGATCATCCGCGCCGCCGACGCGGGCGCGAAGGTCCTCAACCTCTCCGTGGGCGGCGCATACAGCCCCGTCCTGGCCGAGTCCGTGGCGTACGCAGTCGGCCGCGGGGCGACCGTGGTGGCCGCCGGCGGCAACGAGTACCAGGACGGCAACCCGACCACCTACCCGGCCGCGCTGCCGGGTGTGATCGGCGTGTCCAGCATCAACTCCGGGGGAGCCTCCTCGTGGTTCGCCAACACCGGCAGCTACATCGACCTGACCGCCCCGGGGGAGGACATCCTGTCCACGGTCCCCGGAGCCGACTGGAGCTTCGCCAGCGGCACGTCGATGGCCGCGCCGTTCGTCGCGGCGTCCGCGGCGCTGGTGCGCGTGGCGAACCCCACGATGGGAAAGTCCGCGGTGGACTCGACCCTGACCGGCACCGCGGTGGATGACTCCAGCGGCGACGGCCGGGACAACATGTTCGGGTACGGGCTGGTCCGGGCCGACAAGGCCGCGCTGAAGGCGGCGCAGGCCCCCGGCGGGCTCCGCGCGGTGGTCAGCGTGTCCGTGGCCAAGGCCGGCTACGGCAACCAGCTGTCGGTCAACGTCAACCCCAACCAGGGCTCGGGCTGCTACACGTTCACCGTGCAGAAGCGCACCAGCACCGGGACGTGGTCGACCCAGTCGGGCAGCTACAACACCGAGGGCGACGGCGAGACCCGGACCCTGACCCTGTCCCCGGGCACCTACCGCGTCGTCGTGGCCGGCAAGTACGGCTACAAGGGC
>JBAVLA010000226.1:0-8501 GCA_049688595.1 Candidatus Nanopelagicales bacterium
GTCCACCCCGCTGCTCGCGAAGACCAGCAGCGGAATCGTGACCTCCGCAGCGGAGGCTCCACCGTGGTATCCGGCAGCCTTCCGCCCGTAGCGAAGGTCCTCCACCCAGGCAGCGACGATGGCCCCACCGGCGGCCAGGACCCGGGGACCGGTCAGGACGACCTCGCCCTCACCCGCGGGGCCGGTGGCGGCCGGGCGCCAGCGGGCGTCGGCCAGCTCGCGCAGGTCTGCCCGCCCGCCCCGCTCGACCACGTGGCCGTGGTCGGAGACCAGCACGACCGTGCGCCCATGCTGGCGGGCCACCTCCAGCAACGGCTCGAGGTGCTGGATGGTCGACACCGACCAGCGCGTGCCATCCGGGTCGTGCTTGGCCAACGTGTCGTCGACGGTGTTCAGCACGACCCCGACGACCCGATCCGTCGAGGCGATCGCCGCCGCCACCTCCGGGTTGACGGCCGAACCGGCCGGCGCGCGCAGGTCGTCCTTGTGGAACACCCGGCTCCCTGTGAGCCGAGCGAACTCGCGCTTCTCCTCGACCTGCGTCCCCTCCCGCAGGCCCCCGCACAGCAGCGACGTTCGCGAGAAGCGGGTCATCGTCGGCAGCGCGGCCAGCAGGGTGCCCCGAGTTCCGGTGCCGCCGGCCGGAACGTGCTCGGTCCAGGCCAGCCGGCTGATCCCGTCAGCGACGGCGACGGCGACGCCCGTGCTCATGCCGTCGATCACGATCATCAGGACCGGCGCGACCCGGCTCAGCGGCTCGATGGCCGCCACCAGCACCTGCTCGACCGGCAGCAGCCCTGGATCGAGCATCTCGTGGCCGGTCACGTCGACCAGCAGTGCGGCGAACTGCCCATCGTGCTCGCGGCGCACCCCGAGCACCCGATCGCACAGCGACTGATACGCCTTGGCCGATTGCGCGTGCGTGCTGCCCGACCAGACGTCGGCCACGGCGCGATCCACCCAGCCGTCGTCAGCCATCTGGCGGGTCAGCGCCTCGCCGAGTGTCCCGGGCCCCGCAGATGCGGCCGAGGCCAGCCATCGAACCAGCCGGACAGCCATCTCCGCCCGCTCGGTCTCGGCGAGGTGATCGGCCCACGCCAGGTCGTGGGATCGCAGCTCCAAGAGGGCGCCCTCGAGCGGGGCGATCCTGGCACGCTGGTCAGGTTGGCCCTGGTCAGGTTGGGCCAGCGCTTCGACGAGCTCGTCGGCGAGGGCGCCGAGCCGGGCGCGGTAGCCATCCGGGTGGTTCAGCGAGAGCTCGATGCCAGCGGGGAACGCCGCGATCGCGAATGCCTCCGGGGTGTCCCGCCAGACCGGATGCCGGGCCGCCGGGTCGGTGTCGCCGAGCAGGCGCATCCGGGCCCGCGAAGCCGACCCGATCTGCGCCGCCGCAACGGGAGCGACCCGGGGCAGCCGGTAGCCGTTCTCCCAGCTCCGCCGCGCTTCCTGCACGTGCGGTGGCACTGGGTCCGAACCGTAGAGGACGTCGAACAGCAGCCCGAGCGACATGACGTCCACGTGCGCGGTGCTTGGCGCAGCGGCCAGGACCAGCGCCGCCGCGGCCGCCTGACCCGCCCGCTGGCCGACCCACGCGCTGATCGCGTCCCGGGCAAGGTCGGAAAGTGCCGACCAGTCGGACCGCACGCGCAGGTCGCCGAGTCGATCGAGCACAGCGCCCAACCCGATCTCATCGGCGGGCAGGCCCAGGATGTCCCCGGCGAGCACGCCGAGCACGTGGTCGCGGGTCACGAGGTCGGTCGCACTCGGCGGGTAGCCGCCGGCCGGCAGCCGCGCATACAGGATCTCCGGCAGCCACGGCAGCGCCTGCCGAAGCCCGGTGTCCACATGCGCGGCTCGGAACAGGCCCGGAACGGTCGCCCACGAGTCGAGCGGCTCGATCCGCTGCCTGCGGAACCGGGCGATCAGCGAGTCGCCCAGATCCGCAGGCGAGCGGTCCGTCAGCACGATGGCATACCCGTCGGCAGGCAGGTCGACCAGGGCTTCCCGGATCGCCAGCGAGGACACGCAGGCGCGCACCTGCACTTCCGCCCCTTCGACGCGGACGCTGCGGGGCCCCCGGTAGTCAGGGTCGGCGGCCAGCGCCAGCACCCGGGAGTTGCCGGGCTTGGCCACCAGTTCCCGGGCGTAGGCCTCGACGGTATGCGGGTCGGCCACCGGGAGCCGCTGGGTCACTGCAGGCTCCACGTGATGACGACCTTCGTCTTGTCCGGGTTGGCCTTGAGCTCGGCACCGATCTCGTCGGCCAGTTGCCGCAACCGACCGTCCAGCCCCTCCGGCATGAGCTCGAGCCGGACCAGGTCCGGGTTGGTGAGCGACGGGGTGGGCCCCGAGGACACCGGGGTGCCGGGCGCCTGGCCGGGCGCCTGGCCGGGCGGCTGGGGTGGCTCGGGCCGATGGGCCGGCTCCGACACGACCTCGCGCTGCCGGACCAGCCACTGCGTAGCCGATGCGTGCGCCGCAGCCAGCTGGGCCTGCAGCGACGCGTGCAGCTCCTCGGCGAAACCTGCCTGGCGCACGCCGGCCAAAGCCGCGGCGGCGGTCGAGTCGCCGCCGCGGGCGGCCCGCGCCACTGCGTCCAGGGTGGTCCAGTCGTGGCGTCGCAACGCCTCGACGACGTCCGCCGCGCTGGACATCGACTTGGCCAGCGGCTGCGGCTCCGCTGGCACGAACATGGCCGCCAGGGCCTCCACCCGGGCCACGTCGTCGGTCGCGGCCACCAGTCCCTCGACCAGCGCCATGCCAGCCCGCGCGGTGGCCAGCCTCGGGGAGTCCGCGGTGATCCCCAGCGTGGCTGCGTGCCTCTCCAGCTGGGCGACCAGCTCCCGGCACGGCCCCAGCCGGGCGCTGGCCGCCTCGCCGAGCTGGCGGGCCAGGGCACCGGCGTTCGCCGCGGTCACCCGCTGGCCCGCGACGATCCCGAACAGCTCGACGGCTCGGCGCGACGCCCGCTCCCAGTCCGGCGCGCTGGGCAGCCGCGGATCGACCAGCACGAGGTCGTCGCCGACCTGGGCTGGCTCGGTCACCGGGACGTGCGCACCGTGCCGCTGGAACTGCTTGTCCTCCAGCAAAGCGAAAGCCGCGACGATCAGGTTGCCCATCTCGCGGGTCAGCCCGCGAGGGGCCAGCCAGCTGCGGATGGCCGAGACGGGGATCCCGCTGGTCAGCCCCTGCGCGGCAGCCTTCGACACGAACTCGTTGCGCCAGCCGAAGTTGACCTCGTCGAACACGAAGTGCGTCTCGCCGACGTAGCCCAGCCGCAGCGGCGACCCGAGCCGGCGGACCACCGCACGCCGGTTCTGCTCGACCGGGTCGAGCCGCCCGCCCTGGGACGCCGCGGCCTTCGCGATGACCTCCCATATCGCCCGCAGGTCGCCGGGGCGAACCTCCACCTCAGGCGAGTCGAACTTCGGATGCTCCGGGTACTGGATGGTCAGCATCTGGTCGATGATCCCGTCCAGCGCCGTGGCCAGGGTCGCCCCGGCCGGCCTGCGCAGCGGCTCATCCCGCCACAGCGTGGGCAGCTGGGTGACCTCCCCGAAGCCCGAGCGGTCGATGTCGGCAGCAACGATCGGGGCGATCCCGTAGGCCTGCCGCAGCGTGGCCCTGATCGTCTCGGTCAGCGCCCGCCGCAGGTTCGCCAGGCCCTGCCGGGCCAGCGCGCGCTGCTCGACTGCCAGGTGCGCGGCGTTGGCGTCGAACTGGGCGCCCGTCCCGCCGAGCACGTGCTCGAGCTGGACCAGCTTGCCCAGGTCCGCCTGCCGGGCGGCGGTCAGGAAGTAGGGCACCCAGCCGACGGTGCGGCTCGGGTCGCGGGCGATCCGCAGCTCGTTGAACCGGTTGACGTCCTCCTGGGGGCCGTGGTCGCCCTCGTCGAACGGGTAGTCGATCACCAGCTTCCAGCGCTCGCCATCGGCCACGAGCGCGGCATCCGGCATGGTGGCGGAGTCGCGGATGTTGCCGAACAGCACGTCAACGGTGCGCCGGGTGCCACGCCAGACCCGATCCACGGAGAGCCCAGCGAACGTCAACTGCCCGGGCTCGCGGATGCCCAGCTCGGCGAACAGCAGCCGGCGCAGCAGCTGCCGTCGCGCGCCGGGGGTGTCCTCCACCTCGACCCGCGCCAGCACCGAGTCGTAGTCCACCCCGGAGAGCTCCACGGAGATCACCGGGTCGGCGCCCTCGCCGATGTGCAGCTCGCCGACCTGCTGGGCCCAGCTGCGCACCGTGGCCAGCACCTGGGTGGCCTCCTCGCCGGGGATCCACGCCTGCACGGTGCCGTGGTTGAGCGCGGCCAGCCGCCCAGCGGTCAGCCTCGACACCGACTTGACCTCGGGAACGAGCGCGGCCACCAGCAGGGTCTTGGCCAGTCGGGCGTCCTTGTTGAGCTGATGACCCAGCGGCACTGCGCCGGCCGGGGCCACCCCATGGGCGGCCAGCAGCAGCGGGGCGAACTTCGTGTCGTACAGGGTGCGCGCGATCGCGAACAGCTGGCGCATCTCCTCGCTCAGCGGCTGCTCCCCCGAGCCGATCATCACGTCGTACAGCTCGCCGACGCCGATGACCTCGTTGACGTGCGCGGTGTCCCGGCGCGCACTGAGCAGGTGGGCCATCACCTTTAGCGCCGTGCGCTCCCGCTGCAGCCGCCCCGACAGCGCGACCAGCACGTCGACCAGCGCCGGGCTGAACGGGTACACCTTGGCGAAGGCGTCCTCCCCCGAACCGGCCTCGTCATCGAGCAGGACGTTCCACGACGCAGACGCCTTGACCGCCGCCACCGCGGAGGCCACCTGCGCGGCCGCCGCTGGCGAGGTCGGGGTGAGCAGCCGCTTGTGGGCCACCTCCGGCAGGTTGGCCGCCGACAGCGTGATCGTGTCGAACCGGTCCTCCCAGTACTGGATCGTCTGGCCGACCTGTGCGCGCTGCACGCCCGTGGCCTTGTCCCCGATGAAGTCGCTGAGCTCGCGCTGGCGGGCCACGAACGACACCATCGGCACCGCCCGCTCCCCCACACCGGACTCCACGAGCTTGGCCACCTTGCTCGCCTCGCTGGATACGAACGCCGCATCGGAGGCATGCGAGGCCAGCCACAGCACGAGCTCGTCGAGGAACAGGACCAGGCCCTCGTAGCCCAGGTCCCTCGCCGTGCGGGTCATCACCGCCAGGCCGTCGGCGATGTCCAGCCACTCCCCCGCCGCGGCGTAGCCGGTGAACATCGTGCGGACCAGGTCCGCGGCAAGCCGAGCGCGATCCGCATCCCCGGGGCCGGCGGCCGCCGCCCGGTCGTAGGAGTCCGGGGTCCACCCCGAGGCGTAGTCACCCCACCCCCCAGCTGAGGTCGTGCCCGCGTTGAGCCGGGCGAAGAAGTCCGCCTCGTTCGCCGCACGCATCCCCGCGGCGTCGGCGAACAGCCGGTCGGACTTGTGCAGCATCGGCGCGGGCACGTCCGGGTGCACCGCCGCGATCCGACGGGTGAACCCGGAGAACAACGACTGCTCCAGCGACGCCGCCCCGATCAGGTGGTACTCCACCGTGAGCAGGTTGCGCGCCAGCACGTCAGCATGCCGGGCCACCACCGGCTGCAGTCCCGGGATCGCCCGCGCGGAGGGCTCCCCCCGCAGCATCAGGTCGAGAACCGCCATGAAGTGCGACTTGCCCGAGCCGAACGACCCGTGCAGGAACACCCCCTGCGCCTTGCCACCGGCCACCGCCGCGCCCACGAACCCCAGCGCGTGGTCGAAGGCCGCCGCCAGCGACGCCGTGGCCACGTAGTCGGACACCGTCTGCGCCGCATGGTCCACGCCCGCGTGCAGCTGAAGGACGAAGTCCGAGGCCGCGACGACCTCGGGGATGTCGAAGATCTCGCGCAGGAGCGCGTTGGGTTGCATCAAGGTTCCTCCCGTCCGGGTTCATCATGGCCGATGGGGATGACAGCGGGCTCGGGCACGCGCCGACTTCGCCGCCGTGACGACTTGGCGGGGAAGGCAGGGCCGGCGGCGTACGTGACGCCCGGGCCACGCTTGGCGACCGAGTCCCGCTGCAGCACCCCCCGAGCCACCAGGTCGCCGAGGATGCGCGATGCGGTGGGGATGTCGACATCGAGCAGGGTTCGCAGCATGCGAGAGTTGATCCGCCCAGCCTCACGCACAAGCGCCACGACCTTCTCGTCCGTGTCATGACCGGCCCTTGCGCGATACGTCACCGCTGCCCCCAACTCCGACAGCGGCTTGGCTCGCAAGCGGTAGGTGCCGAACGCTGCCCGCGCGCTCTCCCGAGTCCGTTCCAAGAGGCCGAGCTCCGTGTCACAGCGGGCCAGGACCTCCTCGACAGCATTCGGCTCCTTCTGCAGCAGGCGAGCCATGCCTGCTGCATTCACCGTCTTCCTGGTGAGCAGCCTCAACAGGATGAGCAAGGTGTCGGGATCTGATCGATGCTGCTCGGGCAAACCTGCTACGAAGCGGACAAACGCCACGTTGGGGGCGCCACCGACGAGGGTGACGCAGACCGATCCCGTCGAGTCGTCGAATCCCGGCGGTTCGAGCCCCAATCGAGCCATCTCCGCATACATCCGGTCCACACCGACGCCAGCCGTCTCACCCAGTCCCAGCTTGCGAATCGCCCCTGCCAGGGCGGGATTGCGTGGCCGGGAGCTGACAGTCAGCACGTTCTCCGCCGTGACGCCGCTCACGAAGCTCCCTGGCGACGTGATGGACAGGAATCCTGGTGCCTGCTCGACCTGGACAGACCCCGATCGCTGGTAGTCCCGGTGCATGACGGCGTTGACGAGCCCCTCGCGGACCGCACCAGGCGGCAGCTGCGCCAACAGCACCTGCTGCCCGCCGGGGAGGTTCACCGGGGTCCGGTCGGTCCGCAGTTCCACAGCCTCCAAGCAGGTGGCAAGCGCCAGCAGGACGGGCTTGGCAAGGCGCTCGTTCGTGACGAGCTCGCCTGAAAGGCCACTTCGGAAGACATAGTCGACGGCATGCCCGCCTCCATCGATGAGCAGCACGCGGGCTGCGTTGTTCAAGGAGCCGGAGGGGTTCACCAGGCCGAGACGGGACAGCAGGTCCCCCATCGGCAGGGTTGCCCAAGAACGTCGCTCGACGTCGTCGGTGCGCGACAGGTACTGGCGCGCCGCCTGGGCCGCACCGTCGGAGATCGCGTTGGCAGACATCCCACAGTCGAGCGAGGACCAATCGAACCCCCTCCGATCGGACAGCACGGAACTGATCCGCGCGGCCGACATGACTTCGCAGGCTGCTCCCACACGCTCCTTGGCCCGCCCGTCAACCTGATGGACATCCGGACTCTGCGGCACCATCAGGCAGACCAGCCGCCGTCCCTGCCACATGACCGCCTCAACAGCGACCACCAGCGGTGGTACCGTGAGTTCGAAGATCCGTCGCTGTACGACGGCAGCTTCCAAGTCGGTGCCCGTCACGTCATGGACCGACCGGGCGCCGTCTGGAACACCGATCACGACCTGACCCCCGCATGCATTGGCGAAGCAGGCACTCGCCTCGGCCAGGAGTTTCAGGAAATCGCCACGGGATCTCGCCTCGGCCTTGAAGTCAAGCGAAGAGGTCTCCAGCTCATGAGCAGGAACGCCTCGTTCCACGGCCGCCAAGGCCTCCAGCACTTCGGGAGGGACTACCACGGTTTCCTCTCAGTTTTGCGACATCCTGACAGGTCAGGGTAGTCGAAAACTTGGCCGAAACTCCGTCAGGATCGTCAGGCTGTGGACGACCACTGCTGTCCAACAGGCCGGTGGAGGCGCCCATGCTCAGGTCCGCGGCCGGCTCCCGTCGCGCAGGCGGCGTGCGATCGAGTCCACGTCGTCGAGCTGCCCCGACGCCACAGCCGTGACCAGCTCGTAGGCCTCGTCGTTGCTCAAGGTGAGTCGCTGGCCGTTCATGCCGAGGAACGCGATGGCGGCGGCCAGCGCGAGGCGCTTGTTGCCATCCACCAGGCCGTGGTTGCCGGCCAGCGAGTGCATCAATGCGGCGGCCTTCGTGTGCAGGTCCGGGTAGGCGTCGGCGCCGAACGCGGTGGCCCGGGGCCGGGCCAGCGCAGCCTCAAGGAGCCCAGCGTCGCGCACTAGCACCTCGGGCAGCACGCGAGCGGCCACGTGCAGCAGGTCGTCGAGGTCGAGGAAGATCACTCGCCGAGCCGCCGCAGAGCTTCGGCGTACTGGGGCAGCTCCTCATCGAGGACGCGGTCGAGCAACTCCCGCCGGCTGGTGCGCTCGATGTAGTCACGGACCGCCTGGCGCGCGACCTCCTGCATGGACCGCCCCTCGCGGAGGGCACGCTGACGCAGCGCCTCGGTCTCCTGCTCATCCAGCCGCAGCGTCATCGCCATGGTCGGATGATACCGCTCATGATACCGATTGCCCGCGGCGGCCAGTTCGACTCGGCCCCGCGCGCCTGCCCCGGACCGGCGCGGGTGGGCGCCAGCGGGCCACGTCGGCGCGGGTCAGGGAC
>JBAVLA010000227.1:0-8384 GCA_049688595.1 Candidatus Nanopelagicales bacterium
GGCAGCGGTTGGCGGGATTCCTCCCTCCTCAGCCAACCCGGTCGCGCTGGAACCTGTTCACCGCGGAGATGATCGCCTTGAGCGAGGCCGTCACGATCGACGAGTCGACGCCCACGCCCCACAGGACCCGGCCGTCGATCGCGCACTCCACGAACGCCGCGGCCTGGGCGTCCCCGCCGGCCGACATCGCGTGCTCGGAGTAGTCCAGCACCCGCACCTCGATCTGGTTGGCGGCCAGTGCGTCGCAGAACGCGGCGATGGGCCCGTTGCCGCGGCCGACCGCCTCCCACTCCTGCGCCTCGTGGGCCTGGTCCCGGATGAGCGTACGAACTGTTGTCTCGCCCTCGACCGCCGAGTCGACGCTGACGTGGCGCAGCTCCAGCCGCCCCCACGGTGCCTCGGGAACGGGCAGGTACTCGTCGGCGAAGATGTCCCACATCTGCGCGGGCGTGACCTCGCCGCCCTCGGTGTCGGCCATGCGCTGGATGACCTGGGAGAACTCGATCTGCAGCCGGCGTGGCAGCTCGAGCCCGTGCTCCGTGCGCATGATGTAGGCAACGCCACCCTTGCCCGACTGGCTGTTCACTCGGATGACCGCCTCGTACGTGCGGCCGATGTCGTGCGGATCGATCGGCAGGTACGGGACCTCCCAGCGGTGCTGCTCGACGGGCACGCCCGCCGCGGCGGCTTCCACCGACATCGCGCGGAAGCCCTTGTTGATCGCGTCCTGGTGCGACCCGGAGAATGCGGTGAAGACCAGGTCGCCGCCATAGGGATGGCGCTCGGGGATCCTCAGCTGGTTGCAGTACTCGACCGTCCGGCGGATCTCGTCGATGTCGCGGAAATCGATCTGCGGGTCGATGCCCTGGCTGAACAGGTTCATTCCCAAGGTCACCAGGCAGACGTTGCCGGTGCGCTCCCCGTTGCCGAAGAGGCAGCCCTCGATGCGGTCCGCGCCGGCCAGGAACCCCAGCTCCGCGGCCGCCACGGCCGTCCCCCGGTCGTTGTGCGGGTGCAGGCTCAGGACGATCGAGTCGCGGTAGCGCAGGTTGCGGTGCATCCACTCGATCGAGTCTGCGTACACGTTCGGCGTGGCCATCTCGACAGTGGCGGGCAGGTTGATGATCACCTTGTGATCCGGCGTCGGCTGGAACACCTCGTTGACCGCGTTGCAGACCTCTACGGCGTAGTCCAGTTCCGTACCGGTGAACGATTCGGGGGAGTACTCGTAGTAGATGTCGGTGTCGGGCGTGACCTGCTCGGCGTACTTCAGGCACAGTTGGGCCCCGTGGACGGCGATGTCCTTGATCCCGTCGCGGTCCAGGCCGAACACCACCCGCCGCTGCAGCGTCGACGTCGAGTTGTACAGGTGGACGATCGCCTGCTTGGCCCCGCGCAGCGCCTCGTACGTCCGCTCGATCAGGTGCTCGCGGGACTGGGTCAGGACCTGGATGACGACGTCATCGGGGATCAGGTCCTCCTCGATCAGCTGGCGGACGAAGTCGTAGTCCGTCTGGCTCGCGGACGGGAAGCCGACCTCGATCTCCTTGTAGCCCAGGCCCACCAGCAGTTCGAACATCCGGCGCTTGCGGTCCGGGGTCATCGGGTCGATCAGCGCCTGGTTGCCGTCGCGCAGGTCCACGGCGCACCAGCGCGGGGCCTTCGTGATCACGTTGGACGGCCAGGTGCGATCCGGCAGGTCGATCGGGGCGAACGGGGCGTAGCGAGCCCAAGCCATCGGTGAGGGCTTCTGCGCGGCGATGTGATTGGGGGAGGTTCTGGTGTCGATGCTCATTGCGGGGGCTCCTGGGCTTCTGCGGATCGGACCCGGATGGGTCGGCTGACCAGCACACGCCGTCACCCGCGGCAGGGGAGCCGGTCTGGATCAGGCCCCGCCGCGGCTACCAAGGAGCAGGCGCGAGGTGAACATCACGCCAAGCGTAGCGCATGATCCCGGGATGCGCACTGAGCATCTGCCTGGGTCGCCGAAGCCTGCGCGTGCCGCGGCTGTGGGTGCCGCACGGCGGGAGCCACGCCGGCGGCGTGCCGCGCCCCCGCATGGACTGAGCGGATCACGGCCGCTTGGCCCACTGCTCCAGGGGGATCGCCAGGTACTCGTAGTCCTCCTCCGGGCGACGGGTCAGCATGAGTCCGACGGCCAGCACCGGGATGCCAAGAACCAGGCAGGCCAGCGGGATCGTCGACTTGATCAGGCGCAGGGCGGTGCTCGAGGCTCTGGTGTCGGCAACGACCCGCTGGACCTCGTCGTCGGTGGCGCCGATGTTGATCTGGGAGAGGATCATCCGAACCTGGCCGTCGACCTGCAGGGTCTGCTTCTGCTGCTCGTGGCTCTTCAGGAGCGTCCCGGTGATGGGATCGACCCAGAGGGTTCGGATGTTGCTGTACAGGCGCTCGCCGACGACCGACTCCTCCTTCGAGCCGATGAGGCTTCCAGGCACCTCGACCTCGGCGTACTCGGTCGGGTTGATGATCTGCACGAACACGAAGGCGTTCATGCCGAACAGGTCCTCCTCGCCCGCGTACTTGGCGGGCAGGGCCTGGCGGACAGTCGCGTCGAAGTACTCGTAGGTCCGCTTCTCGACGAAGAACGGGAATCGCAGCGGGTTGATGCCTGAGAAGGCGACGTCCTTGCCGTTCACGTTGGCGCCGCAGCAGTCAGCCAGCTCGGCCGTCGTCCGGTCGAAGGCCACTCGCATGGTGTCGGCTGCCAGGACGTTCTCGTCGTCGTCTGCCAGCCGCGAGAACGAGTCGTACACAGCCAGGTCGTCGGCCTCGGCCTCAGGCGTCGAGGCGGTCATGACGTCACCCCGGGTGAAGCGGTTGGCGACGACCGGGAGGTCCGTGTGCAGGACTGGCTTGCCCGAGCTCAGCGTGGCGGGGAGGTCGAGGAGCACCGCCGCGGTCCCCTCCGTGACGGTCTGGACGAGCCCGCCGGAGTCCTCGCCCGGGGCCAGGGGGGCCTTGGCGAGGTGTGGGACCGCGTAGAACCGCAGCATCGGGGCCAGGACGAGGAGGAACCCGCCCAGGCCGGCCAGTACCAGGCCGATCACCCGCTTCACCAGGTCCTCCGTGTCTGCGCCATAGTTCACCTACGGGATGGGTGTTCCCACCCCGCGACCGGAAGGTATCCCATCGGGTGGACGTCCAGACGTCACGCACGTCACTCGGGGCCAGCGCGCCACGGGTCCCTGGCGTGCCCAGTCCGGCGTCGGAGCGGGTCGCGGAGCTGGACGGCTGGCGCGGCATCGCTGCGGTGATGGTCGTGGTCACGCATGTGGCGTACGTGACCGGCTTCGTCGTCTCCGGCGGAGGCCCCGGCGCGCTCACGGCACGACTGGACATCGGAGTCACGGTCTTCTTCCTGCTCAGTGGCTACCTGCTCTACCGGCCGTGGATCACGGCCGCCGTGGGGCTGGGGCCGGAGCCCTCCCTGGGCACCTACGCGCTGCGGAGAGCCGCCCGTATCGTTCCCGCGTACGTCGTCGCGCTTGTCGTCGTGCTCGGCTTCCTGCCCCAGGCCGGGGACCCCGAGCCGTGGGTCTGGGCGGCGAACGCGACGTTCACCCAGATCTACGTGCCGGGAGCCCTCGTCGAGGGGTTCACGCAGACCTGGAGCGTTGCCACCGAGGTCGCGTTCTACGTCTTCCTGCCCGGGATCGCATGGGTGGCCGGCCGGGCCTGGCGGCGCGACCCCCTGGTCGGGCACGTGGCGATGCTGGTTGCGATGGTCGCCGCGGGGTGCGCCTTCGTCGCGGGCCGGGCCTTCGGGCTGCTCGAGGGTTGGCCGCTGTCGGGGTTCTGGCTGCCGGGGTTCCTGGACTGGTTCGCCCTCGGGATGCTCGCGGCCCTCCTCGCACAGGCGCGCGCCGCGGGGCGCCTGCCCCGCCTGACGTCGCTGATGACCGTGATCGCCGGTGAGCGCGCGGCCTGTTTGACGGCCGGCGTGCTGATCGTCGTCCTGCTTGCCACACCCATCGCCGGCCCCTGCACGCTGGATCCGGCCGGCTCCTGGGCGGTGCTGGTCAAGCACGTCGGCTACGGCGCAGCGGCCGCGGCGCTGCTGCTGCCTGCGTTCCTGGGGCTCGAGGGTCCGCGCGGCCCTCGTGGGCGCGTGCTCGCCTCGCCGGCAGCCACGTGGCTCGGGCGGATCTCCTATGGGGTCTTCCTCTGGCACCTGGCGGCCATGTGGGCCATCCTCGACCTGACCGAGCACCCGACCTTCTCCGGCGGCTTCAGCTGGCTCCTGCCCAGCACGCTGCTGGCGGCGGCGGCTGTCGCGAGCCTGAGCTGGCGGTTCCTCGAGCAGCCGGTCCTCCGGCGCGCCCACCGCCCGTGATCCTCCTGCTGGACCGGCGGGGGCGTCGGGCAGGATCTAGCCATGGTGCGAGCCGCTGCATCCGCGGGGACCGCTCCGCCGAGGCCGCTGGAACCCGTGCGCTGGGGTCCTGAGCTGGTCCACCGCCTCAGCGTCGGGCTGGTCTGCCTGGCCCTGGGCCTCCGGGCGTGGCTGCTGCTTTCGGGGTACTTCTACTGGGACGACTTCATCTTCATGGGTCGGGCTGCCCGGCTGCCGCTGCTGAGCGCTGACCACCTGCTGCATGCCCATGACGGCCACCTGATGCCTGCCGCCTTCGCCGTCACGTGGGCGGTGGAGCGCCTGACCAGCCTGCACTACCTGATGCCGGTCACCGTGATGGCCGCCGTCCAGGTGGGCGCCTGGTGGGCCTGGTACCGACTCCTGGTGCGCCTGTTCGGCCTGCGGCTGCTCATCCTGGCGCCGCTGGCGCTCGTCCTGTTCTCGTCGCTGGCCATGCCCTCAGCGGTGTGGTGGGCGGCTTCCCTGAATGGGCTGCCCCTGCAACTGGGCCTGATCGTGGCCGCGCACGGCCTGCTCTGCTGGCGCCGGGGTGACCGTCGCCGCGGGGCCTGGCTGACGGTCGGTGCGACCGTCGGGACGCTGCTCTTCTTCGAGAAGGGCGTCCTCATTGCACCCACCCTGTTCGCCCTGGCCGTCGTCCTGGGCGAGCCAGCGCCGTTGCGGGCCACGATCCGGGCGGCCCTGGTCGGCGGCCGCCGCCTGTGGGCGGCGCTGTTCGGGGTGACGGCGGCCTACGTCGCCGTCTACCTGGTCATCGTGGGCAAGCAGCCGGCCGCTCCGGACTACTGGGGCTCGGCAGCGAGCCTGGTCGGTCGCGGCTTCGCCCTGGCCGTCCTGCCGACTCTGACGGGCGGCCCGCTGTCCTGGCAGGCAGTTGGCTTCGGCTCGGCCATCGCGACGCCGCCGACGTGGTTCGTCTGGGTGTCTGCCGAGCTGCTGATCCTCGTCGTGGGCTTCACGTCGTGGCTGCGCCCCAGGGCGTGGTTGGCGTGGACGTTCGCGTTCGGCTACGTCGCGGCCGACCTGCTGCTGTTCCTTGTGGGCAGGCTCGGCCCGCTGGTCAACCCGGCAGTGGTGCAGGGGCTCCGCTACATGGCAGACGCGATCGTGCCCATCGGACTGGCCCTCGGCCTTGCGCTGATGCCGCTGGTCGGCGAGCAGGAGACCGGCCACGCGCTGGCCGTCCGGAGGTGGGTCGGCCGGCACCGGGCCCCGGTGCTGATCACCGCCTTCGTGGCGCTCGACCTGTTCGTGAGCCTGAGCGTGGTGTCGCAGGCCCGCTTCCGTGCGATCTGGCGGGACAACGACTCCCGCCCATGGATCGCCGCCGCGTCGGCATCGCTCGAGGCCTCCGCCGACTCCGCGCCCCTGCTCTCCCAACCCGTCCCCGAACGGGTCCTCTACGCGCTGGCCACTCCGTACAACCGCGCCGACTGGGTCCTGGCGCCCGTTCGAACGCGTCCTGCGTTCTCCGAGTGGACGACAGACCTGAGGCTGCTGGCCGACGATGGGGCCCTCGTGCCCGGCCGCGTCGTGGGTCCGGGCGCCAGGCGCGGGTCCGTGCCCGACTGCGGCTGGTACTTGGCCGCACCCGGGGGAACGATCGAGCTCGCCGCGGACACCATCCCCTTCGAGCACACGGTTCGGCTTGGATACGTCGCCACGCACGACACCCCCGCCGAGATCCGGCTGGGGGACGGGCGCCCCGTGCGGGTCCAGCTCCTGGCCGGCATGAACGCCGTCTTCGTCCGACTGGCGGGCGGTGGGGCGCAGCTGACCGTCTCAGGCCTCGTCGATGGCGCATCCCTGTGCGTCGATCACGTCGTCGTGGGCTCGGTCGAGCAGAGCGAGGACGGAGAATGACCAAGGCGCTCCCGGCGGCGGCGCACCTGCGACGTGAGACTGAGCCGTGGCGGCCCGGCTGGGCGGACCTCACTGGCGCCCTGGTCGCAGCCCAGGTCCTCGCCTCGGCTCTGGTCGTCGCGCGCGGTTTCTACTACCAGGACGACTACGCGTTCATCCGTCGTTGCGTCGACTCGTCCCTGCTGAGTCCGGACCTGCTGCTCCTGCAGTGGAACGGCCACCTCATGCCCGCGGGGATGGCAGCCAGCTGGATCCTCGCGCACGCCGCGCCGTTCCAGTACGGCGCCGTGATCGCTGGCCTGGTGATCCTTGCCGCCGCAGCAGCCGTGCTCTTCCGGCTGGTCGCGATCCGACTGCTCGGGCCCGGCCCCGCCCACGCTTTCGCCGTCGTGCTGAACGCGACCTCGATTGCGGTCCTGGCGGCCTCGGCCTGGTGGGCGGCGGCGATCAACGTCCTTCCGATGCTGATCGCGCTGTACGCGTGCATCCTGCTCACGCATGGCACGGGCACGACGCCCCCGTCGGCAGGGCGGCAGGCCTGGGCCATGGCCTGGCTTGCCTGTGGGCTGGCCTTCTTCGAGAAGGCCGTGCTCATCCCGCTGGTCCTGTTCGGCCTGGAATGGGCGGGCGCGACAGCCACCGGGACGGTGGCCGCCGCCAAGGAGACGTGGCGCCGCAGTCGGAGGTACTGGCTGCGGCTGGGGGCCGTGACCCTGGGCTACGCCTGCGCCTACCTGCTGACCCTGCGTGAGGGGTCTCCGGCGGGCATCGTCGGGTCCACCGCAGTCGTGGGCGACACAATGTCGCGAGCCCTGGTGACGCTGGCCACGGGCCTGCTCGGCGGTCCGCTGCAGTGGATCACCAGCTTCGAGGCGATCGGCCGGCCCCCGACGTGGCTGACCGTGGCCGCGCTGCAGCTTGCCGGCCTGATGGTCGCAGCCGTGCTCGTCAGGCCGACCCACGGCGCTGCCCGTTGGCTGATGCTCGCTGGCGGCTACGTGGCTGCCTGCGTCGCGATCCTGCTGGTGGGCCGGCCGGGCGCAGCGGCCCTGCTGGGGTCGGTCCCGAGGTACTTCGCCGACGCGGTCCCGGTGGTGGCGCTGTGCGCCGCCGGAGCCCTGAAGGCCCTGGCCCCGTGGCCGGGCCTGTCCCGGAGCGTCCGAACGGGCGCCGTCCTGGCCTCCGCGAACGTCCTGATCCTGCTCTCCATCCAGTCCGGCCTCGGGCTGCAGGCCTGGCTGAACGCCAATCCGACCCGGGGCTACGTCACGCGGACCCTGACGGCCCTGCGTGCGGCACCTGCGGGCCCGGTGCTGGACACGCCGGTCGACGTGCAGGTGCTCGGGCCGCTGCTGGCCCCGGACAATCGCCTGTCCTCGGTGTTCGCGCTGGTCCCCACGAAGTCGACGTTCGAGTCGCAGGCGACCACGCTCACCAGCGTGCCCCCCCACGGCGGGCTGGCCGCTTCCACGGTCCGGGGCGCCTCGGCGCGTCCCGGGCCAGAGACCCGGTGCGGCTGGCGGGTGGAGGGTTCGGGGCGGATCCCGCTGGCCGGCCGGACCGCGGGCACGGTCCTGGAGATCGCATACATCGCGACGGGGCCGGGGGAGGCCCGCATCTCGGTCGACGGGCAAGTGCCGACCGAGGTCCGCATCGAGGCCGGGTTGCAGAAGTGGTTCATCGCACTGCCGGGGCAGGGCGACTCCATCGTCGTGACGGACCTGACTCCCGGGGTGGCGCTGTGCACCGACGAGGTGCGCTTCGGGACGCCCGAGCCGCTGCCCGCGGAGGGTGCCTGAAGGGCGCCGCCCACGAGTCCCCGCGCGCTTTCGCGGGGTGCGCGTCCCATGGCGCCTGCGCCGCGCATCCCGGAGCACCGTCGACTCGCTGAGTGGCGGTGGGGCCACCCCGTCGCCGGGACGGCGGTCGGGCTGCTCAGTGCGGCGCCGAGCCTGCCCACGCGCAGGCGTGGCGGCACCGTGGGGCTCGCGCACTGGGCCAGGCGTGCGCTGGCAGCGGGCTCCCACCGCGCCCTCCGGCACTTGTCCTCCGGCCTGCATCGGCGGATGCTGGACACGTGGGTCAGCGTCCTCGCCGCCGGCCAGGAACCGCAGCGGTTGTC
>JBAVLA010000228.1:0-1726 GCA_049688595.1 Candidatus Nanopelagicales bacterium
CCCCTGCTCCGCCAACCCGATGCCCGCGGGCCACCGCCGTCAAGCAGGCGAAGGGCACGGGCATCTGACGGAAATCCGTCAGATGGGAGTCGACCGCCTGGGAGCTCCCAGCCTCCACCTTGGCCAGATTCCCCAGATCTGGGGAATGGGAATTCAGGGCTCTGCTCGCAGGGACGCCGCCGCAACGGACGATGGGAACGGGGATCAACGAAGACTTTCGTTGATAGTGCCGCCGATGCCAAAGGGCTAGAAGGCCGGGGCTGATTCTCGATACGGCCGGGCGGGCCCGCGCCCTCGGCGACGATTTCAACGACTGGGCCGATACCCGTAGGGGCATCCCAACGTCGCAGGTGAGGCTCACCTGACCCCGGAAGGTCGTAGCCCGAAAAATGCGCATAGCCGGTCGGGTGCGCCTGGCTGGCTGGGGGTGGGGGTTGGTCCCCCTCCCTCTGTCGCCGATCATCCTCGCGCCTCGCGCTTGCGCTCTGCCTCGCGTTTGCGGTGGCAGGGGATGCACACGGACTGTAGAAGGTCTGCCCTGGCTAGCAGTGGGCCGCCGTCTGCGAGCCGGTCGAGGTGGTCGACTTGGGTGGCGGGCTGGCCGCAGTCGATGCAGCGGTATCCGTCGCGCCGGAGGATGGCTGGGCGGATGACGTCGCGGTAGTAGCGGCTGGCGCCGCCGTGTTGGCCGCCTGCTCCAGCCCATGCTGGTCGGCGGTGTGCCGGGCAGCGGGATTGGCCCGGTTCGACCAGGGTGGGGCAGCCGGGCTGGGCGCAGACGCGGGGCGGTGGGGTCACCAGCGGGACAGCGGATGGTCGGACAGGTCTAGCGCGGTGTCGACGTCGACCCACGGATCGGGTTGCGGTGTGCGCGGGTGGTGGGACCCGTACATGGACTCGACAGCGGCGACGAACAGGTCCTCGGCGGTGGGCCTGGGTGTGGTCGGGTTGGCGTTGGGGCCGGCTACGGCGTCGGCGGGTGGCAGCGGCGGCTTGGGTGGCGGGGTGGGCTCGACGTGGCCGAGCAGGTCGGCCAGGTCCCGCGCGTCGGCTTCGAGCTGCTCGGCGGTGTCGCCGGTCAGGCGGTTGGCGAACGTGGCTGGCAGCCCGGCCTTGTACAGGGCAGCGGCGCGGAGGTCGTCGAGGTCCGCGGGCTTCTCGACGTCTTGGGCCGCGGGCTTCTCGACGTCGGGATCGGTGGGCGCGGTGAACGCCTCCACGAAGGCCTGCTGTGCCTCGTCGCCGCTCATGGTCAGAATCCTTGGGCGCGGTGCTTGCGGGCCGGCTTCGCGTCCGCCTTCGAGGCCAGCTCCGCGAGGCGGGCTGCCTCCCCGAGGGGGTCGAGCACCGGCCGGAGGCGGGGCCGGCTGCCCTTGCGCCAGCGTGCGACGAGCAGGTCCGCGGCCGGGAGCTGGCTCCAAGCCGGGTCGGACACGTAGTTCTCCCACAGGACGTCGTGGACGGTCATGCCCTTGTGGAGGGACAGGAGCTCGTGGCCGGGCATGAGCAGTGTCCGGAGCCGGTTGAGCACCTGGCCTTCGACCGCGGCGAACCTCCACACGGCGCCCCATTGCAGGCCGTGCTGCTCGGGCCGGGCGGAGGTGGCGCCGCCTGGGAGGGTGGGCAAGGCCTCGGTCAAGGCCGTGACGGCCACCGGCCAGTCGGGTCCACAGGCCGCGTCCAGCACGCCCTGGGCGTTGTCCTGGATCGCGTAGTGCAGGGCGCC
>JBAVLA010000229.1:0-2354 GCA_049688595.1 Candidatus Nanopelagicales bacterium
CGAGGTCCACCTGGTACTCGGCGCCCCGGTAGACCTCGGTGTGGCCGCCCTGGCGGCCGTAGCCGCTGGCCTCCGAAACGGTCATGCCGGTGATGCCGAACTCGCGCACGGCCGCCTTCACCGGCTCTAGCATGTGCGGCTTGATGACCGCCGTGATCAGCTTCATTCCTGCTCTCCCTGCCAACGATTGGCCGGCGTATGCAGGTGATCGGCGATCAGCCTGCGCCGGTGACGACGCAATCGTAGGGGGACAGGGCCGTGCTCCCCGACGCCCACCCCCGCCCCACTCCTGCTTGCCCCGGAGGCGGCCGGCCGTGGTCACTGGTTTGATCCGGGCATGAGCGCTGCGCACGAGGCCGCATCCCAGTCCGGGCGCCGGGAGGCCCAGGCCCTCAGGCTGTCCGCGGCAGCGTCCCTCCTGCTCGCCGCGCTGGGCGTCGCCTGGGGCCTGGCAGTCGGGTCGCAGGTGATCCTGTTCGACGGCCTGTACGCCATCATCGGTTTCGTACTTGCCTGGCTTGGCCTGCGCGCCTCGGCGCTGGTCGAGGCGGGCCCGACGCCGTCATTCCCGTTCGGCCGGGAGGCCCTGGCACCGCTCATGGTGGCAGCCCAGGCCCTGGCGCTGCTGGGCACGTTCGGGTACGCGGTCTTCGACGCGGTCGGGGTCATCCTCGATGGGGGCAGCCAGACGGTGCTCGAATGGGCGCTGGGGTATTCGGTCGTGAACCTGGTCGCGTGCGTGGGGATGCGCGCAGTCCTCATGCGCAGCCAGGAGGGCTCCGACCTGGTGGCGGCCGAGGTCGTCGCCTGGGGAGCGGCCGCCCTGCTCGGGTTCGCGATGGTCCTCGGCTTCGGCCTCGCCCTGATGATCGGGTCGACGTCGCTGGCCTGGGCCGCACCCTTCGTCGACCCGGTGCTGGTGCTCGTCGCCGCGGCGTTGATACTGCCGACGCCGATCCGGATGCTGCGGCAATCGTTCCGGGAGCTGCTTGAGGGTGTCCCGTCGGCCGAGATCACCGATCCAGTGCATGCCAGCATCGCGTCGCTGCGGACTGAGCTCGGGCTGCCCGAGCCGACGACCAGGATCGGCAAGCTGGGCCGCAAGGTCTACATCGAGCTGGACTTCCTGGTCGGGTCCGACGAGGGGTGGACCGTCGACGACGCCGACCGCATCCGGCGGCGCCTCGTGGCGGACCTGCGGCGACCCGGCCGGATGCTGTGGGTGAACGTCGAGCTGCACACGGACCCGGGGTGGGACGTGTGATCCGGCTGGCTCAGAGGATCCGGCGCACCCCGGGCACGCGGGTGAGCAGCCACGACAGGGCGAACGATCCGGCCACCCCGGCGGGAGCCACGATCAGGAACCGAACCTCCGGGGCGACCGACAGCGTGCTGGCGAGCAGGGCGAAGGTGACCAGCACCGGCGCCTGCAGCACGTAAGCTCCGAACGCCGCCCGCCCCAGTGCCGTGGCCAGCGCGCCGGCGTGGTCGAACCTGCGCTGGAAAACGCCCAGCAGCCAGACGGACAGCCCGACGGCGATCGCCCCCTCGCAGGCCGACGTCAGCGCGGACTGCCACGTCGGGCCGCCGGCGAACGGGTCCGCGCTCGGCGCGGTGGCGATGGAAGCCATCATCACGAGGGCGCCTGCCCCGGCCGCCCAGCCACCAGCCCTGCGCAGCCCGGGCGCCACGGGTTGTAGCCACCCGCGCTCGGCTGCGAGCAGGCCGAGCACGAACAGCCCGATGCACTGGGGCCACTGCCATACGTGCGCGGACAGGATCTGGGGAGAATCGACTGGGAACTGCAGCCGTAAGACGAACGAGCCCACGGCGATCGCGAGCGCCAGCACGACGAGGAGGCGACCGAGCCCGGGCTGATCCGGCGCTGGCGGATCGGCCGGCGGGGGCGCCGGGCGGACCGTCCGCCAGGCGACGTACACCAAGGAGAACAGCAGCAGCACGCCGACGAACCACAACGGCCCGGGGTCTGGGTCGGTCAGCTGGTCGCGCAGGTACCAACTGAATGGGTGTTCGCGTTCGCCGGCCCACGTCACCAGCGGGAACACGAGGAGCGCATAGGCCAGGAACGGCACGCCCAGCCGCACGGCCCGGTCCCGCAGGAAGCCGGCCGGCCCCTTGCGGCGCACGGGCCCCGGCGTGAGGAGACCCGCGACGAGGAAGAACAGGCCCATCGCGAACAGCGATCCCAGCGCGACGAACACCGCTGCGACGAGGTTGAACACGTCGTTGTCGGACGGGTCCCGGTAGGCCCACGACCCGAGCTCGCTGTAAGTGATGAACGCATGCCCGAGGATCACAGATGCCACGAGCACGATCTTGAGGTTGTCCAGGTA
>JBAVLA010000230.1:0-13607 GCA_049688595.1 Candidatus Nanopelagicales bacterium
GCTCTGGATCTCGACCAGCAGGACCTTCGTCGTCCGGGTGCCGCGCGATTCTTCAGAGTCCCAGGCCCAGGGGTCCGCCCAGACCCCGTCCCATGCGCTGGGGTCGCAGGCGTCGTAGGCAACCCCGGCCTGCCCGTCGGGAGTCGAGGCCCCCGACACGTCCTCGACGTCATCCACGTCGACGTGATCGGCGATCAGCTGGATGTAGAGGTCGCCGACCTTGTCGGTCCGCGGCTGGCTGCTGCGGAACGCCACCCGGAAGTGGCTGGTGAGGCTCCTGGCGAGGGCCTGGCGCTGCTGCTCGGTATCGGTCAGGGTCTGGTACATCACCGGCTCCTGGGACTGGTGGGGGTCGTGCTCGCTCGAGTCGACCTCCCGTCAACGCCTCGCACGACTCATCGTCTCCGGAGCGTGTGACACAAGGAGGCTTGCGCCGTCCCGGCCGGCTGCGTTCCTCATCGCGCCAGCCGATGCAGCGCGGAGCGGAAGCCCGCGTTCGGGTTCGCCGCGGGGAGGGCGCGACACACGTCCGCGATAGCGTCCGCCATCGGGAGACCGAGGTGCCGGTGGGCGTACAGGGCAGCCACGGTGGGCGTCCGGGAATGCGCTGCGACGCAGTGCAGGAGCACCGTCCGACCCTCGGCGCGCAGCGCGGCGACAGCGTCTGCCGTGTCGACCAGGACATGGTCGAGGTTGGGGTTCCTCGCCGGGTCTGCCTCGTCGAGCAGCCACACCTCGAGGCGGTCGCCCGGGGCCACACCAGGCGGCGCCTGCGCGGTCCCGACACGGCAGAGAGTCACGAGGGCGTCAACGCCCGCCGGCGGGTCGGCGAGGGCGTCGACCCCGGACAGCCACACGCCCGGATCATGGGGATGCTGGGCCAGCGCGTCGGTGTCCGGCCAGCCCGGGTAGTCCATCACGGCGATCGCGGGCCACGCCGGCACCGGGCCCGGCCCGCCTCGAGCTGCCAGCGTCGCCCAGTCAGTCAGGGCCCTGGCCCGGGTCGGCTCGCCAGCCGCGTTCAACGGCCACCCGTGGACGATCCTCCGCCATGAAGCGGGCACCGCGGACGCGCCCCACCGGGCCCCCAACAGCCCGCCGGCGATCGCCGCGACGGTGTCGGTGTCCCGACCCCCGCGAACGGCTGCCTCAAGTGCCAGCCGCAGGTGGCCGGCCGGATGCGTTCCGGCCACGGGATCGTCTTCCGGGACCGCGGTCCGGCTGATCGCCGACCACGCCCCCTGCAGTGCCTGCACCACCCAGCCGTTCTTCCCGAAGTGGGACGGGTCATGGGCCTCGGCCTCGTCGAGCCGCTCAGCCCAGACCCGTGCCCGTTCGCCGGGAAGGTGGGCAAGGGTCAGGCGGATTCCGTCGAAGCTTCCGTGCAGGATCGCGTGACGGATGGCCAAGCACCAGATGGCGCAGGCCTCACCCGCCTCCGGGTCGTGGTGGGTGAGCGCGGACACCGAATGCGCGGCCTCGACGATCGCTTCAGGGTCGCTGAGGTGGGCCAGCGCCACAGGGGCAGTCCGCATCAGGGAACCGTTGCCCCCGGACTTCCCAGCACGTTCATGTACCCGGCGGGCCACCTCGAAGGCCGCGGCCGCAGTCGAGTCGGCCAAGGTGCGCAGCACTGTGGATGTCTGGATGCCGACATCGGGCGCCGTGCGTGCCCAAGCGACCCAGTCGGCCACGATCTGGTCGAGGACCGCCTCGTCACGCAGGTCGGCGCCGGCGGCTGCCGCCCTGGCGATCGGCACGGCCATCGACGTGTCGTCGGTCCACTCCCCCGGCGCCCAGGCGAAGTGACCGCCGCCGAACATCCCGACCGTGGCATCGACCGGCAGGGGCGGACCGAACTCGTACCGCGCACCGAGGGCGTCGCCGCACGCGGAGGCCAGCAGCACGCCAGCGGCGCGGTCAGCCTGAGCGCTGGTCAGCTTGAGGGGTGCTGGGCGGCGCCGGCGCCGGGCGTCGGTCGGCTTCTTTGGGGGGTCGTTGGTCCTGCGGTGGTCGTGGGTCATGTCTGCTCCGATCCAACTCCTGCTCTTTAGCGCGTTCGTGCGCTATCTAATATTAGCGCACTTGCGCGAGAATGGCGAAATGGACTCCACCACCATCCCCTACCGCGACTCCGCCGGCAAGGCGCTGACCGACTACCCACAGCCCTCAGTGGCAGTCGACACCGCCGTGCTGGCCGTCTCCCCCGAGCAGGCGCTCTGCGTCCTGCTGGTCCAGCGCACCGGCCGGCACGGGCACGGCGCATGGCAGCTCCCCGGCACGTTCATCCATCCCGGGGAGACCCTGGCCCGCGCCGCGCTGCGCGCGTTGGCAGACAAGGCGGGCGTCCCCGGGCTGAGGCCCGTGCAACTGGCGGTGCTGGACGATCCAGCGCGCGATGACCGCGGCTGGGTGCTGTCCGTGGCGCACCTCGACGTGGTCCCGTGGGACAGGGTGGAACACCTTCGCGTCGCAGGTGCGCGGGGGGTCGGTCACGCTGAGGCGAGCCGGGTCGGTCATCCGGCGAGCGACCGCACGCATCAGGCACCTGTGGGCGTGGGCCCTGCGGCTCGGCCCGCAGTCCGCCTCTGGACCGTCACCGACGCGCATGACCTGGCGTTCGACCACGACCGCATCCTCGCCCTGGCGGTCGAGCGTGTCCGGCTTGAGTACCGAAGTGCCCCGGATCCCCGCGGGCTGCTCGCCGAGCCGTTCACCCTGCTGCAACTGCAGCGCATCCACGAGGCCATCGCGGGCGGGCCGCTGCTCAAGGACGCCTTCCGCCGCCGCATGGAGCGCCAGCTCAAGCCAACCGGCCACGTCCTCGAGGGCGTCGTCGGCAAGCCAGCCAAGTTGTTCGTCCGCCGCCCGGAAACGACCACCGAGCAGGCGACGACGGCCGACCGGTCACAGCAACCTCGCAGCCAAGTTGTGGGGAATCCCCCGGCTCAGCCTCCCTGAACGCGAACCTCGCAGCCAAGTTGTCGGTTATCCCACCCGAGCGTGGCCTCATTAGCCACAACTGAGCTGCGAGGTCATCCCCAAGCAGCCAGCGCCCAGGCCATTAGCCACAACTGGACTGCGAGGTTCGAGGGCCCGGCGACGCCGGCCAGCGCGTCGACGCGCGGGCGGACCGCCGCCAGGTTCGGCGTGCGCCCTAGAGTGCCCTACCTGAGCCGGATCCACCCTCGGAGGAGGACGCGATGGGACGCGCTGCCGTCACAGACGTGGTGATCGGGGGCGGGAAGGTGCTGGCAACCGTGCTGGCCGCGCCCATCGCCCGCACGCGATACAACCGCTGGGGGGCAACCGATCAGGAGCTGGCCAGCCCGATGCCGGGCGACGAGCTCGTGGCCGCACCCAAGCTGGGGTACACCCGCGCGATCACGATCGAGGCACCGCCCGAGCGCGTGTGGCCGTGGCTGGTCCAGATCGGCCAGGGCCGGGGTGGCCTGTACAGCTTCGATGGCTTGGAGAACCTCGTCGGCTGCGACATCCACAGTTCCGAGGAGATCCTGCCGGAGTGCCAGGAACTGCACCCCGGTGACCTGATCCGGCTCGGCCGCCCCGGCTATCCCTGCTTCCGCGTTCACAGCGTGAGCCCGCCGAACACGCTGGTGCTCGTCGCCGCAGACCCCAAGCCTCCGCACGATGCTGCCACGGACGACTCCCCTGCCGGGATCGCCACCTGGCAGTGGGAGCTCCGCCCAGCGCCGGATGGTCGATCCACGCGACTGCTCGTCAGGCAGCGGCTCGCCTACCCGCGCAGCATGAGGCTGATGTGGCACTTGGTCGAGCCCATCGCCTACGTCATGGAGCGCGAGATGCTGCACGGCATCCGTGACCGGGCGCGGCGCGGGTGACGGTGACACGTGTCGGGTGCCCACCCGCGCGCCCAGGGACGACGACGCGGCTCAATCGTCCCACGTGTCAGTCGCAGGTCCCGATGTCCAGGTCGTAGGCGTCCAGCAACAGGGCATCTGCCAGCAGGCACACGCGGGAGACTCTCTCCAACAGCCCCGCCAAGGCCTCGCGCACGGCGTGGGCGGCCTCGGGCACTCCCGCCAGCTCGCCCACGGTGAGCCTGAGCTGGAGGACGTCCTCCTGCAGCTGGGCGTGCAGGCGTCGGATCCGACCAGCTGGGTGTGCCCGTTCCGGGGCAAGCTCGACGACCTGCTCGATGAGACCGTCGATGTCTTCAGCGGCGAGGTCCGCACCTAGAACGTCGAGGTGGCGCGCGACGCCGGTCCACCACGATGCGGTACCCAGCTCGTCCTGCGCGCTGCGCATGAACCGATCGAGCGACTGCCGCGCCGTCAGGTGCCGCGCCCGGTCGCTGGCTGAATCGCCCATGACTCAGGGTCGGGTATGGAAGCCCGGCGGTCAAGAGGAGTCAGGATGCTTCAGCGCCTGCCAGCGATCGGGCGAGGAAGCCGCCCACGCGCTGCGCCCACTGCTCGGGCTGTGTCGCCAGCCCGCCGATGTGGCCGGCGCCCGGCACGATCCACACCGTGACTGAACCCGGCGACCCCGACCTGATCGCGCCTGCAGCACGTGCCTCGTCGGCTGTGGCGCCGCCGGCGATCAGGAGCATCGGCCGTGGCGCCGCGGCTGCCGCCGCCTCCCGCAGCGGGATCGGCGGGGCGGCGTCGGTGAGCACGTCGGCGGTGGCGAAGGTGATCCGCTCAACGTGCTCCTGCAGTGCGCCGCGCCAGCCGTAGACGTCGGAGAGCCAGGCCTTGTCCGCGGCCACGCGCTGCCCGGCGCCCTCAGCGACCACCGCTGAGATCCTCGGATCGGCCGCGGCAGCACCGATCGCCTCCTCGCCACCCATCGACAGCCCGACGACGGCTATCCGATCGTCGACCACGCCAGGCTCGCCGGCCAGGTAGTCGACTGCCGCCCTGATGTCCAGGTCGCCGTACCAGCCGAAGTCCATCGCCCGACCCTGGCTGTTCCCATGGCCACGGGCGTCGGGCATCAGCACGCCGAACCCCATGTCGGCCAGCGCGGCAGCTTGGGGCAGCACGTCGGTTCGGGTGGAGCCGGCGCCGTGCCGCAGCACGACCGCCGACCCTTTGACGGAAGGCACGTACCAGCCGCTGAGGGCCACCCCGTCGGAGGCGCGCAGCGTCGCCTCCCGGTACTCCAGACCGTACTGGGCTGGCGTGTCCGTCGCCAGGGCAGTCGGCGCGACGTTCGTCGCCGCCAGGGCCTGGCCCAGGGTGAGCAGGGACCCAGCCACGACCAGCAGCATCGCCGCAGCCAGCGGGATCTTCACCCACCATCGTCGCCCACGCAGGATGTGCCAAGCCCCCATCGCGAGCAGCATCGCCCCAGCGACCAGTGCGGCCGATCCAGCCAGGGAGACCACCGTGAGACCGGACTTCGCCATGTGCGGCAGCCCGATGGCCAGGCCGACCGTGACGCCGAGCGCGCCTGCTGCGAAGCCGACGGAGCCCCTGCCCGCCGGACCCGTGCGCGCCGCGATCACGGCACCCACGGCAGTCACCCCCACGACGAGCAGGACCCGAGCCGCCTGCCAGCCCGGGCTGCCGTCCCCGCCCACGAGGTAGGCCAGTGCCAGGGCAAGGACGGCACCGCTTGCGACACCAAGCCGACGCGCCACGCCCCAACGCTAGGGCTCACCTCACCGTCGGTCTGCACCGACTCGGTGGCAGAGGACCTGCTGGCTGAGGATGTCGGCCTGCAGCAGGAGACCGCCAGCGGGGAAGTCCACGACCCTGACCACGTCGGACAGACCCGCAGCATCGGGGATGAGGTCGACCAGGCGGTTGGGCTCCTCGTCGAGCGTCGACAGGTTCAGGAAGCAGTCGTCCCGCTCGCGGAAGAGCGCGAGGTAGAAGATCCCCGACTCCACCAGGTCCTGGAAGAAGTGGCTGCCGAACGACAGCTCGGGCATCAGGCCCCCGGCGGAGAACGACAGCTCACCAAGGACGGCCACCCGCCTGATCTCCGCGAAGCGAACGGGCACTCCCAGTCCCGGCGTGGTGGTCCCCCACCGGCCCGGACCCAGGAGAGCCGTCGGCAGGCTGTCGCGGTCCGGGATCAGTCGGTTGAGCCGGCCGACGAGCCGACCTACCTCGTACTTGCTGGCCTGGGGCAGGGCGGCGTAGCCCTCCGGGTCCACGGTGATCACCCTCCGCAGCGGCTGGACGATGCTGCCACCCATGAAGTTCCCGGCTGACCGGAACAGCGTGTCGGAAGCCGGGACCTGCGCCGGGATCTCAACCCGGCGGCCCTGGAGGCCCTTCGTCTGAAGGGGTCGGCACTGCACGAGGTTGACCCTGATGGCACCCTCGCTGGAGACCTCGGCGGTGAACTCCACATCGACCGGGTATCGGTAGGCCCGCTCCAAGGTTGCCAGCATCTGACGCATGAGCGCTGGGAAGCCAGTGCGCCCGAGGAGGTCGTCGAACGTCAGTATCCAGCGAACCCCGGGCCTGCGACCAGCAGCGGCCTGCCGAGCAGCCGCGGCGCGGTCCGGGACCCCGAACATATGCCAGGGCACGTCCGCCAACTGGGCGGTGAGGGCCTCCAGGCGCACTGTCCGCCAAGCATTCTGGCTCACGTTGAGCAGGTCCACGTTGTGCTGGGAGAAGCGGCTGGCGTCGGCGAGTCCGGCGTGCGGGACCAGGAGCGGGTGGTCCAGGGAGACGATGCGCGGGTAGTCGCCGTCCACCCTGTCCACGGCGCGGGTGCCCAGGCCGAAGACCAGGCGGATCATGCCGGCGTGCGGGTCCAGCCTCTGGTTCCACACGAAGGTGTTGTATGAGACTCCGACACCAGCCAGCTGTGGGAAGAAGAACTGGTCATGGTAGGCGCCAGAGACCCGCTGGACGAGCAGCGCCATCTGCTCCTCCTTGCGATCCAGCCCCCGCGCGCGCCGATAGGCCAGCGCCTCCTCGCTCATGGTGCTGGCGTAGACCGCCCGGATTCCGTCCACGAACTGGCGGTACCGCTGCTCCGGCGGACCCTGGCTGACGAGGAAGACGCTGTCGTACTTGCCAGCGAAGGCGTTGCCGAAGCCGTCCTCCTGCAAGCTGCTCGAGCGGACGATGACCGGGTACTGGCCGAAGTACTCCAGCATGCCCTGGAACTCGTCCTGGATCTCGGGGGGGAAGTCGCCTCTGAGCAGGTTCTCGCGCAGCGCCGCTGCGGCCGAGAAGTAGCCGGCCTCGGTCTTCTGCTCCAGGAACAACCGCCACCAGCCGTTGTTGACGATGTAGGAGTAGAAGACGTCCGAGCCGATGTACCAGGAGTCGTGCGCCTCCATCACCTGGGACCAGTCACGCCCCTTGTCGTTCTGGAGGATCTTGCGGGCCAGGAGCATCCCGACTGCCTTGCCACCGATGAAGCCGGTCCCGAGCTGGCGCAGCTTGATCTCCAGCAGGTCGGCCAGTTCGAAGTGGTCGCGGGCCAGGGCGAGCATCCGGTCGTCCCGACCGATGAGGACCCGGCACAGCTGCCCGACCATGGCATCGAGCTCCTCCTCGCTGGCGGGGTCCCTGGCGAGCTCTGCGGCCCGCATGAACAACAGGTCCCAGTAGTCCAGACGGGGGGCGGCGTGGCTGCGCTCGATGGTGCGCAGGCGGGCGAACAGGGCGGTGGCGTCGACGCTGCTGGTCAGCGGCACGAACTCGTCGCCGCTGCGCCGGTGCGGGAGGAACATGGTGTGGGAAGACCTGCCGTCGACCTTGAGCGGGTGCAGGAAGAGCTCCCCGTCGCACCTGTGGAGGTCGATCAGCAGCTGAGTCGTGGCGCGGATGCGGGCCACCGTTGACACCGAATGGCTCGGCTGCATGAGCGCGAAGTACGCGACGGTGTCCAGCTCGTACAAGTAGGGGCACGTCACGAGGAAGAAGTTGCCGATCATCGCGTCGGTGGCCCACGCGTCCAGCAGGTCGGACAGGCAATCGAACAGGTAGAAGACCCCGGGGCCCTCCTCCGCGACGATCGTGTGCAGCCGCACCGTGAAGGACTCGAAGCCGCGGTAGGCGTCCAGGTCGTGGACCGTCACAGCACCGCCGGGCTCGACCAGCGGCGCATGGCGGCCGAACCGGATGTACACGACGCGCCGGCCGTCGGCGAGGGCTGCCGCGAGGAAGGGCCCGACGAACGCGCGGTAATCGTCGAGGTCGTCAACGCGCCAGACCACGTTGTCCCCGAGGCGCAGCCCGTTCAGGATCGTGTCGAGCCCTGGCAGGCCGGTAGTGACAATCTGGTCGTGCATCGCCTGGCCCTTCTCGTCGGTGGCGCGCACCCCATGCGGCGCGCGGTACATGATGCCGTGCGTGCACCGACCAGCATCCTCTGGGCGGGTGCCGGGCCGAGGCCCTGGCCGACGCACCACAGGTCCCGGCCGTTCGACGCCCTCGCAGGACGGCCTCCGGCGGTCGAACGTCCTGAATGTCCGGGTCGAAGCACTCGAGTTCCCATGACCATTCGCCCTCGGAGCACTCGTTAGGTCTCTCTTAACCTAAAGACGCCCTGACCGCTTCAGGGCGCACGACCCACCTGCAACCATCCGAGGCAGCCCGAATGATCAGCGATATCCCTCTCCACGGGACGGGGGGTCCGGCTGGCCCGGCCACGCCGTGCCCGTCCTGCGGCGAGCCGGCGCCAGCGACAGCCCTCTTCTGCCCGAGGTGCGGGTCGCCCCGACCGGTCGAGCCGGTCGCGGGGATGCACACGACTGCCGAGATACCCGTCGCGAGGGCGTCTGCGGCGCAGTCGCCCAAGCATGGCCGTAGGGGCCGGGTGCTCGGGGCGGTCGGCCTCGCCGTGGTCCTCGCAGCCGCCGCAGGCGGTTTGTACTGGTTCACTTCTAGCAGCCCCGCCGAGGAGCAGCTGGCCCGGTCCACGACAGCACTGACCGCAACCCTGGACTCGCTGGTGAAGGCTGAGACGACAGCGGACGTGCGGGACGCGGCGGACGCAGCTGAGCAGGCTGCCGACGAGGCCGCGGCCTTCGTCGCGGCGATGCCGGCAGATGACGACTCGCCCGCCCTTCGCGATGTCGCGGCCGCCCTGACCAGCATCGCGGCGATGGCCGAGGTGTCCGGGGAGCATCCGAAGTCGTGGAAGGACGCCGAGGACGCCATCCGCGACGTCGCCGAGGCTCGGGACGAGTCGCTGGTCGCCCTGGCCTCCCCGGCGGATGCCGCCGCCGATGAGGTCGACGCGGTCGTGGCCAAGGCGACCAAGACGTACAAGGCTTGGGTCAAGAAGAACGCGGCGGCCGTGGCCGCCCGCGATGCGGCCATCGCCTCGGCCAACTCCTACTACGCCCGGATGGACCAGCAGCTTGACGCCTACTCCTCGCTGCGCAACGAGCTCGCGGAGTACATCCAGATCGTGGACACCCAGGGCAGCACGGTCCAGGAGGCGTACTGGCAGTTCGCAGACGCATCCCAGGGCCGTCGCCAGGTCCGGGACCGCATGTCGGCGCTGACGCCGCCCGACGAGGCGGAGCGTGCCCACGACCGCCTGCTGAGCATCATCGACGACGGCATCGCCGGGGTCGAGGCCGCCGAGCGAGCGCTGGACGAGCGCGAGTGCACCATCTTCGGCTGCAACGTGACCGAGCAGCCGGCGTGGCACCAGTTCCGCTCCGAGTCCAAGCGGATCACGGCCTCGCTGGACGGCGCCATCGCTGACTGGCGGAAGGCGGCGAAGCGGGGCATCGCGGACGCCGAGGCCATCGAGCTGCCGGATAAGCCGGACGTCTGATCCGCGCAACGGGCTCCGGGTGCTCCACCGTCGCTGCGCTGGGCGTGCGACGGTGGAGCACCTGATCTCGGTGGCGCTGATGTCGGTGCATGGCACGGCCGTCCGCATCGTCGGCCGGAACCGATTGTCAGCCACCCCGGCTACCCTCGCCGAGTGGACACAGACATCCGATCGACCCCCCTCTACCGCGAGGTGGAGGACCACTTCCGGGCCGTGCTCGAGCCCGGGTTCGGCGCCCTTCAGCACCCGGCCACGCCGGCGCCCTCGCCGGACGGGCGCCTCGTCGCCTTCACCGGCGAGGTGCTCCATGCGCTGGAGGGTCGCCCCGAGCACCGGGTCCAAGTAGCCGAACTCGGCGGCAGCACCTCGCGTCAAGTGACCTTCGGGCCGAACGACGACCTGGGGCCCGCTTGGTCGCCCGACGGACGGCGGCTGACCTTCCGCTCCGACCGCATCGCCAGGGGTCGGCACCAGCTCTTCCAGCTGCGGATCGACGCCTTCGGCGAGGCCGAGGTGCTGACCGAGGTAGCGGGGTCCATCGAGTACCACGAATGGTCTCCCGACGGCAGGCGGATCCTGCTCGGCGTGGCCGGGCTCGAGGCCGAGCAGGCCGACGCCATGGGCTCAGGAACCGTCGGTGAGCCGGAGGCCGCAGCGGCCGCCTGGCTGCCTGAGGTCCGCTCGTGGGAGGAGGCTCCGAACGAGCGCCGAGGCTCCGTGCTGCTCGACGTGGCCTCAGGAGGCACGCTCGTGCTCGGGGACGGGCAGTGGAACGTCTGGGAGGCGACGTGGCTGGGTGACGGCGCCATCGCAGTGCTCGTCTCGGAACGGGCAGACGAAGGAGCGTGGTACGACGCGCAGGTCCGATTGTTGGCGGTGGACGGCAGCGTCGACCGTGCGCTGCTTACGAGCGAGGTGCAGTTGAGCTACCTCGCGGGCTCGCGTGACGGCGCCACGCTGGCCCTGGTGGAGGCGCGCTGCTCCGACCGCTACCTGACCGCGGGCCAACTGCTGCTCGTGGACGTCGACGGCGGTTCGGTCCGCCGCGTCGACACCCGCGGGGCCGACGTCACGTCGTTGCGATGGACCCAGAGCGGCCACCTGCTCGTAGCCGGACTGCGCGGCCTGGATTCGGTGGTCCTCGACGTTGACCCGGATACGGCTTCGGCAACCGAGCGCTGGACCACGCAGGACGCCAGCGGCGACTGGTACCCGCTGGCGGCGCCGTTGCCTGATGGACGATTCGTGACGACGGTCAACTCGTCGGCGCGGCCGAATGCGCTGGTCGCGATCGAACGGCACGGGGCCGAGACTGTTCTCGCCGCCCCGGACCACGCGGGGCACGAGGTAGTCCGCACAGCGTTCGCGGGCACCCAGCGAGTCGCGTGGACAGCGGCCGACGGGCTGGAGATCCACGGGATCGTGCGGCTGCCGAACGGAAAGGGACCGTTCCCCCTGGTCGTGGCCGTGCATGGCGGCCCGGTGTGGGCGTACCAGGACGCTTGGCCCAGCCCGATGACGGCGCTGCTGCTGGCGAGGGGCTACGCGTTGTTCTGCCCGAACCCGCGCGGGTCGGGCGGTCGCGGTCGGGCGTTCGCGGACATGGTCGTGGGCGACATGGGTGGCGCCGACGCGCACGACATCCTGTCCGGGCTCGACGACCTGGTCGCGAGGGGCGTGGCCGACCCCGATCGGATAGGTGTCATGGGTGGGTCCCACGGCGGGTTCATGGCCACCTGGCTCCCGGCGATCGACTGCCGGTTCAAGGCGGCGGTGGCGTTCTCCCCGGTGACCGACTGGGTGTCCCAGCACTTCACGAGCTCGCTCTCGGCGTGGGACGAGCAGTTCGTCGGCGAGGCCCCCACCGATCCGGTCGCCTTCGGCCGGTTCAGCCCGGTGATGCGCTTCGGGCAGCTGCGCACACCTACGCTGCTCACCGCCGGCGCCAAGGACCGCGCCACGCCGGCGGGCCAGGCGATCGAGTTCTGGCAGGCGCTACGGCTTCAGGGCGTGCCGACCCAAGTCGTGATCTACCCCCAGGAGGGACATGGCGTGTCCACCTATCCTGCGGTGCTCGACTTCGGCACGCGCATCGTGGACTGGTTCGACCGCTACCTTCCCGGGGCGCAACGCAGGACTCCGGAGCATATCTCGACCGCTATCCCAGCAACGGACGCCGGGCGGCGTACAGACCGTAGCCGAAGTACTTGAACAGGTCGCGCATGACCTGGCGGGACGGCGTGATCTCCCGGGCATAGGAGCGCATGCCCGGGTCGGTGGCGAGCGAGCGGACGAAGCTTCCGACGGCGCGCAGCCGATCGACCCAGTCCGTAGCGTCAAGCCCAGCGTTCTCGTCCAGACGCTGACGCAGGGCCGTCATGCCGTGCGTGGTCGCGGCGAGCCCTTCCAGGCCCGGCCCGCCCAGCAGGTCAACCCATTCCTGCGACGTTCGGAACGTCGAACCCATCGTCCGCTGGATGAACGCCACCAGTTCGGGTGGCGGCGGGTAACGCACCCATGTGCCCTCGTTGATGCCCACGAAGCCGCCCGGTCGCACCACGCGGGCGTACTGCGCGAATGCCCGTTCAACGTCCGGGATGAATGCGTTGACCGATTCCACGAGCACGGCGTCGAAGCGCCCGTCGTCGAACGGGAGGTCCCGCGCGTCCGCAACGGCCAGCTCAACCCGACCACCGAGGCCCCGGCGTTCGACGCGTCGGCGCGACCACTCGACCATCTGCTCGGACAGGTCGACGCCCACGACGTGGCAGCCGCGTCGGAGGGCAAGGTGACACGGGGTCACTCCGATGCCGCATCCAACGACCAGGACGCGACTGCGCTCGGTGACCTGGCAGCGCGCCGCCAGCTCGTCCGTCGCGTGCAGCCCGCCGGGGTGCTTCGTCACGCCCCACGACGCCTGCATCCCGAAGTACGAGCGCTCAACCGGGGGCGTGGACTCGGTGGTGGGCATGACGCCTCCGAAACGTAGTAGGGACCTGAAGGGTGAGCAGGGGTGCACCTGGGTGGTTGTCCGTTGTACCACCAGCAACGAATGGTGCGCGGCGCAAGCCGATCGTGGCACGTTCGCGACACCCTCGCGCGCAGGAGTCGTGTCGCGATTCCATGCCGCCTGGCGCGTTTCAGCCGCGATCCGGGTGGCCGGTAGCGCCAGGACGTGATCGGTTGGTGGCGCTCGCCAAGTTGTGGAATCGTCACCGCCATGTCCGGACGTCCCTGGTTCGAGCGCATCGGACCCGGTGACCTCATGGAGCTGGCCACCGACGTTGGCCCGGTCCCGATGAACGTGGGAGCTGCTCTGCTGTTGGACGCCGTCCCGGCGAACGACCTCGACGGACTCGTGGCGTCCCTCGGCCGACGCCTGACCGCGATCCCAAGGCTTCGTCAGGTGCTTGTCGACGTTCCCTGGGGACTGGGACGCCCGATCTGGGTGGACGCCCAGGATTTCGAGATCGCCGCCCACATGAACCACGTGCGATGCGGGCAGCTGGATGACCGATCCGGGCACCCGGGAGAGCTGTCCGCGCTGCTCGACGTCCTCACGGCCGCGGTCGCGCGTCCGTTGGATCGGTCGCGCCCCCTGTGGCGGGCAGTCGTCGTCACTGGTCTGGCCGGCGGTCAGGTAGGCATCGTCATCGCGTTCCACCACGTAATGGCTGACGGGATCGGCGGGCTGGCGGTCCTGAGGGGACTTGTCGACGACTCGGGCACCTCATCGCCAGTGGCTGACCCTGCTGTTCTGGACCAGCTCCCCCGCCCAGGCCCCACACGCAGCCAGCTGTTCGCCGACGCCGTCGCGGCCCGGGCGCGTTCCGTGCGGCGCCTCCCACAGGGCG
>JBAVLA010000231.1:0-5169 GCA_049688595.1 Candidatus Nanopelagicales bacterium
CGCGGGAAGCGCGCCCGGGGCGCGGGGCGGCGCGGACAGGGGACGAAGCAGCCCGGGCGGGGGGCACGGTGGTGCAGCCGGGGGGCGCAGCGGCGGTCGCCCGGGGGCAGGCTCGGGGCGAAAGCCGTCGACGGAGGCGGTGGCCGGCCGCAACGCCGTGCTGGAGGCCCTGCAGGCCGGCATCCCAGCTTCGGCGTTGAATGTGCAGCAGCACCTGGACTCCGACGATCGTGTTCGGGAGGCGATGCGCCTGGCAGTCGGACGACAGGTCCCGCTGCTGGAGACGACACGCGGCGACCTGGATCGGATCAGCGGCGGTGCAGTGCATCAGGGGATCGTGCTGCAGGTCCCGCCGTACGAGTACGCCCAGGCTGAGGACCTCCTCGCCGATGCGCTGGCCGGGTCCGACCATCCGCTCTTCGTCGCCCTCGATGGCGTCACCGATCCGCGGAACCTCGGCGCGATCGTGCGCTCGGCTGCGGCGTTCGGCGCGGAGGGCGTCATCGTCCCCGAACGCCGCTCCGCCGGCCTCACCGCGTCGGCCTGGAAGTCCTCAGCAGGAGCAGCCGCCCGTCTCCCCGTCGCCCGCGCGACCAACCTCGTCCGCTGGCTCACGGCAGCGAAGAAGTCCGGCGCGACCGTCGTCGGGCTGACCGCCGGTGGGGAGCTCGAGCTGACCGACCTGGATCGGGGGTTGTCGTCTGGGCCGCTTGTGATCGTGGTCGGCAGCGAGGGGAAGGGCTTGGGGCACCTCGTCTCGCAGACCTGCGACCAACTCGTCGCGATCCCCATGGACGCCGCCACCGAGTCGCTCAACGCCTCCGTGGCGGCCGGGATCGCGCTGTACGCGGTTGCGGCGGCGCGCCGGCGGCAGCCTTGATGAGGGCGGCGGGACGCGGGCCTGGGCCCGGGCGTGACCTCAGTTGCCCGTCTTGACCCCGCCTGCTCGTCGTGACCCCAGCCGCCTGGCGTGACCTCAGCCGGCCTGGCCCGATCCGGCCGCGCCTGCGGACAGCGCCGCGCGGAGCTGGTCGGCCTGCTCCTGGGTGAGCAGTCCTGCGGACTCCGCCATGTCGATGAGCTGGTCGACGTCGGTGATCCCGAGGGCTGAGCCGAGGTCACGCAAGGATTCCGGCAGCTGGAGGTCCTGCGCCGAACCGTCGCCCTCGGCGTCGTCGGGTGTGGTGCTGTCGGGCGCGGTCGTGTCCGGTGAGGTGCCATCCGGTGCGATGGCGTCGGGCTGGGAGTCAGTCGAGTCCCCGTCGAGACGGTCGGCCAGGTCGGTCGCGGCCGACACCAGCGGGTTGGTCTGGGCCAGTCCCCAGGCGGTGATTCCCAAGCCGATCGCGAGCATCCCTGTCAGGACCGCGGTTACCAAGAGGATGCGCTTGCGCGTCCGCTCCTTCCGGTACCTGCCCTCCCAGTAGGCCGCATCCCCGGCAGCCTGGGCGTACGCGCCGCCGTACCCGTACCCGGACGCGTACCCGCCCGTGGTGGCACCTGCCGGCACCGCAGCGGGCGGGAGGGGCAGGGCCGTCGTGTCGTGCTCCCCCGGTGCGGGGGTTGGGATCTGGTAGGCCATGCATTCCATTGTCACATCGACGGCGGCCACGCCCGGGCGCGCAGGTCAGGCCACCGCTTGCGGAAGGTTCGGATCACGAAAGGCCCTCGTCCGACTCGGACCCAAGGTCCACGTCGTCGCCAGGTGGCTCCGCCCACCGCCGGGCCGAGGTGCAGGACCTCGTGGATGAGTCAGCACAGTGGTGACGGTCCCGCGCGGATCCGGGAGTGATGGACCTAGGAGGTCTTCGCGGCCTCGGTGATCTCCTCCTTCGCCGTCTTCATGGTCTTCTCGGGATCCTTGCCGGCGATGACGTCCAGCTCGGCGTCGCTGAGGGCAGTCCAGACCTCTTCCATCGTCGGGAGGGTGGGAGTGGCCTCAGACGCGTCCGCGTAGTCGGCGAACGCCTTCGTGATCGGGTCCGCTGCCGCCTTCGTGTAGGACTCGGCCCACGCAGGCGCCCTGGTGTCGGCCTTGTGGATGGCGTCCATGAACGCCGTGGTCATGACCGTGTCCGCCAGGTACTGCTCAGCCGCCTCGGCGTTCGGCGCGAAGGCAGACAGCATGAGCCCCTCAGACTCCACCATCGCCTGGCTGCTTGATCCCTTGATCGAGGCGAAACCGGGGACCGGCCCGACCGCGACGGGGATCCCCGCCTTCTGGGCTGGCGCGACAGCCCAGGGGCCGGCGATGAGGAAGGCCGCCTTCCCAGCAGCGAAGGCGTCGGTCGCTTCGCCTGCGCTCGTGTCGCTGTCGATCGCCCCTTGGTCAGCCAGCTTGGCCAGCTGCGCAGCCGCGGCGACGCTGCCCTCCTTGCCGACGCCGAGGTCTGACTCGTCATAGCTGCCGTCGGCCTCCTGGCCGTAGATGTATCCACCGGCCGCGGAGTACATGGGGTACCAGTGGTACGCATCGCCGTGCTTGCCGACAGGCAGCGCGATCGGCAGGTCCACCTTGCCGGCCTTCTTCAGGGCCAGGCCGGCGCTTGCCATGTCCTCGATGGACTTCGGCGCCTCCGGGGCCAGCGCGGTGTTGCGCAGCAGGGCCAGGTTCTCGGTGATGAGAGGGACTCCGTAGGACTTGCCCTCGTACTGGAACGCCGCGGTCGACACGTCGCGGAACGATCCGGCCTTCTCCCCGAGGCTGACGGGGGAGATGAGCCCGCCATCTTCGAAGGTGCCCACCCAGTCGCCCTGCCCGACGAACAGGTCCGGTCCGCTTCCCTGCGGGGCGAACTCGACCATCTCCTCCTGGATCTTCGACAGGTCCTTCTCCACGACGATCACGTCGACGCCAGTTCGGGCGAGGTAGTCGGCCGCAGTGTCGTCCAGCGCCTTGTAGTGCGCCGGATCGGCCCAGATCTGGATCTCCGGGGGTGTCGACTCGTCGGTGACGCTCTGGGTCGGCTCCGCCGTTGTCTCAGATGTGCTGTCCGCGGCGCACCCGCCGGCGACCAAGGTGCAGGTGACGAGTCCGACTGCAAGCGACTTCCGCATTGTGACTCCCTCCTCCGGAGGGCGATTCGCCCGACTGCAGCATAGGGGTGGCACGCGTTGCCGGACCACAGGCGCCCGGTGGGCGCTGCCGTGGCTTAGTCTGGGATCGGTCACCGCCGGCGTGGCGCAATTGGCAGCGCACCTGTCTTGTAAACAGGGGGTTCCCGGTTCGAGTCCGGGCGTCGGCTCCGTATCGTCGCAGGTCAGGGCGCGGTTTTTCGGTCATCTGAGCTGTGGTTCCTGGGTTCTGGTCACGGATTGGTCACATGTGCTCTGAGGAATCCCAGCGTGACTGGGGTCCTTGGGCACGGAACTAGCCGCACGCCCCCCTGGAGGGCCCTGGGTTGACAGTCATACGCGGCGATGTGGGGCACAGCGTGGTGTAACGCGACGGTAACTCGCCGTGCCCGGGTCGAGCAGTGGGCTCAAGGGCGCCGGGGGACGTCCAGCGGGGGAGCAGATCGCGCAGCGCCAGCAGCAATCGCAGCAGTAGTCTGACCTGCCAGTCACATCCGGATGCGACCAGGGAGACATGCGATGCCCGAAGCGTCGGCGAGTACGCCGGTAACCCAAGCGACTGTTGCCGACTTCTACGAGTTTCTCTTTGCGCCCTGGGTGAAGGCGATGGGGCTCGTGGACCTGCAGGTCGGGGCCGGCACGGCCTCTGCGCGCTTGCCGCAGAACGCGGCCCTGCAGTGGGCGGCGGTGCCATCTGCGGCCAAGCGCTGATGTCTGCAATCGACACCGTGGCTGCGCTTGCTGTCGGGTCAGGGGATCGCCTGAGAAGGGGCACGGCAAGCCAACGCACGCAATTCTTAAGGCCGGCCGCCGGGGATGACCTGATCATCACCGCGAAGATCCTCCAAGCGGGCTCAGCTCTCACGTACCTGGAAAGTCACGTGACCTTGGCAGGTTCCGGCAAGGTTGTCGCTCACGCCACGCTCGAGTTCGTGTAGCAGGCGAGGTGAGGTCCACCCTCGTCTCGGTTCCAGTGCCTCGCCTCGGCGGAGCATGCCAGCGCGCTCGGCGCGGTTCACCCCGACATTGACCGGAACATCGTCGATCGTGCCATCGACCTGACGGGTCCCAGCTGGCTTCGCGGCCTCCGCGAGAGCCGGCGCGAGGCGGATGATGACGTAGTCGCTTCGCCCCCACGGCAGCACCTCGACGAGCGCGTCGAACTCGACCCATCCCTCGACCACGACAGGGGAGCCTCCCATGCTGGTCAGGTCCTGGCGCCTGGCGCGACGGGGTCAGCAGCGCAGGTCGCGGCGCTGGAACGCGAGCACACCGACGGTGCCCGCGGCGAGGGCGAGCGACAGCACGGCCAGGAACGGCCCCCACGCCATCGGCTGGGCGGGCACGAGGGCGAAGTGGGTGAACGGGGAGAGGTCGCGCAGCCACTGCGGGAGGCGCAGCAGCTCGCCGAAGAGCAGCATCACGACGCAGAACACGAGGAACAGCCAGGCCAACCCGGCCCAACGCATCGCCAGCCCGTAGAGCAGCACGGCCACGCCACCGAGCAGCAGCACCCCCGGCACGACGGCCAGCACCGCCCCGGTGAGGCGCCAGAGTGCGGCCCAGTCGCCGGTGAGCGCCGCGAAGGCGAGACCCATCCCGGCACCGGTGACCGCCAGCAGCGTCACGGTCACCAGCACGGTGACCGTCAGGTGGCCGAGCAGCCAGCGGCGGCGCGGCAGGCCGGTCGCCAGCAGGGCCTCCACCCGGCGGTCGTCCTCCTCGCCCCGGGGCCGCAGCGCAGATGAGACTGTGAAGGCCGCGCCGATCAGCGCGGCGAGGACCGCCATGATCGCGTAGAACGAGTCGACGAGCGCGTCCGGGTCAGGCGCGAAGACCTCGGTGAGATCAGAGTCGCCCAGGACCGAGACATCCTCGCCGAACGTGCCGAACGTGAGACCCAGCAGGAACATCCCCACCAGCCACGCCAGGGCGGTCGGGCGCTGCAGGTGCCAGGCGAACCCGAACGCACCGACCATGCCGTCGCGGGCACGGTCGGGGCCCGGTCGGGCCTGGATGACCCCAGCGGCGAAGTCGCGCCGGTCGAACACCGCGAAGGCCGCGGCCACCAGGGCGGAGGCGCCGACCAGGAGC
>JBAVLA010000232.1:0-2663 GCA_049688595.1 Candidatus Nanopelagicales bacterium
GCGTCGAACGCCGCGGGTGGTACTTGGAACGCCATGGCGGTGGCCTTGTTCGTGCCGGCGAACGACGACGGGTACACCAGGAACGCGCCGGACCCTGCCGGGTACAAAACACCCTCCGGGACGTCGCCCTGGGGTGTCAGTTGGAGCACCCCTTCATAGAAGGTCCGCGCCCTTTCCAGGTCAGCGACCGCCAGTGTGGGGATCGGGGCGTAGTCGGCGAGCATGACACCTCCACTGCGGACCGGACGACCGTCATCCGGTCGGCGGGGCCATCGTAGGCCGGGCGACCGCCGTGACGATATGGGCACTCCTGCCCCCTGCGACGGCCGCACCGAGATGCCGCGACACGGGCGGTTGCCGCACGGCAGGTGTCTGCGCTGGATAGCTGCTCCAGGGATCCACGACCAAGACCGATGGTTCCGCGGCTTGCCGACGCGCCGTGTATCGTCCTGATCTCGATGCAAACTGCTGGGACGTCCGTGGAGCGGGCGTCCTGCCGCGAATCGAAGTGGAAACCAGGTACCTGCCAGGTCGGAGAGGAGGCCGCCATGACCAACGGGGACTTGGGCCCGCTCGAGGTTCGCCTGGCCGATTCGGCCCGACACGATGACGTGCGGCTCGACTCGGCTCCCCGATGACGGACGCCGCCCGACGGGTGCAGCGCACTTACCTGGCCCTGACCCTGCTGACGACGCTGTCCGCGTCCTTCATCTGGGGAGTGAACACCCTCTTCCTGCTGGACGCCGGCCTCGACAACACCGGGGCCTTCCTCGCCAACGCCGCGTTCACCCTGGGGATGGTCCTGTTCGAGATCCCCACTGGGGTGATCGCCGATACTCGCGGGCGCCGGTTCTCGTTCCTGCTCGGCGCAGCCACGCTGCTAGCCGCGACGCTGGCCTACTACGCCATGTGGCAGGTTCGTGCGCCCTTGTGGGGGTGGGTGGTGGCGTCCATCCTCATCGGCTTGGGCTTCACCTTCTTCTCGGGCGCCACCGAGGCGTGGCTCGTGGACGCCCTGGGTGCGGCCGGCATGACCGAGGGACTGGACGCGGTGTTCGGCCGGGCCCAGGCGGTGTCAGGCGGCGCGATGCTCGTCGGGTCGGTGCTCGGCGGCGTCCTCGCTCAGGCGACCAACCTCGGGGCCCCGTATCTGGCACGCGCGGGGCTGCTCGCAGTGACGCTAGCGGTGGCCTCGGTCGCCATGCGCGACCTCGGGTTCACCCCCGACACCGCCGCCCGGCCCCTCGCCGCCGTCCAGACCGTGCTGGCCGGCTCGCTCGACGGCGGGCTGCGCAACCCGCCCGTGCGCTGGCTGATGCTGGCCACCCTGTTCACCTCCGGGACCGGGATCTACATCTTCTACGCCCTGCAGCCGTTCCTGCTGGAGCTGGCCGGGGACCCCGGCGCCTACAGCATCGCTGGGCTCGCCGCCGCGCTCGTCGCCGCGGCCCAGATGGCCGGTGGCCTGCTCGCCAGGCCGGCCCGCCGGTGGTTCCGGCGCCGGACGGACGCCCTCGTGCTGGGCGCGGTCGTCAGTGTGGCGCTGGTGGTGGGCATCGGCTTCGTCCGCTCCCTGGTGCCGGCGCTGGCGCTCGTGGCCGGGTGGGCCCTGGTCTCGGCGGTGACCGTCCCGATTCGGCAGGCCTTCGTGAACGGCCTCATCCCGTCGGCCCAGCGAGCCACGGTGCTGTCCTTCGACTCCCTCATGGGGTCCGCGGGCGGCGTGGTCGCGCAGCCCGCTCTGGGCCGGGTCGCCGACGTGGCCGGCTATCCCGCGTCCTTCCTCGCTTCGGCGGGGATCGCCGCGGGAGCGATCCCCTTCACCCTCCTGGCCCGGCGCGAGCGGGCAGCGTCCGATCTGGGAACGGACGCGCTGCCGGATGAGCCGCACGCATCTTGAGGCCCGGCCACAGCCGCTGCCGCTTTCCTGGAGATGGTGGCGGCTACTGCCCCCACGAACCACTTCTTGATTGCCACGAGTTCGCTCCAGTGGGCCATGGCCGCAGCCACGACCGGTGGTGAAGAGTAGTGTCGACCGGTTGACACTCGGGTGTCACGCAGCCCTGCGTGACCCTGGATGCCTCAAGTCCGAACCGTTTCACACTGGACGTCCAGACCCCGTCACGACGTTGCGTAAACTGGTTGACGACGCACCGGGCACGACACCTTGGCGATCGGCGCCCTTCGTGCGATCGCCGCTGCCGGCCAGCCCGCCGGTGACATGTCCATGGTGGGCTACGACAACATCGGACTGGCAATCCACCCGCTCATCTCCTTGACCACCGTCGATCAGCACGGCGTCGAAGCCGGCCGGGTGGCGATCGAACTCCTGATGGAAAGAATCAGCGGAAGGACCGAACCCAAACATGAGAGCTTCACACCCGAGCTGCGAATCCGGCAATCCAGCCAGCCGAACCACAACTGAACCAGCCGGGGGCGGGCTCCGATGCGGTTCTTGACCGTGGACGTTGGCGGGTCCGGCATCAAGTACGCCGTGGCGGACGAGTCCTACGCACTCAGCAGCGCAGGCACCCTGCCCACCCAGTACGACAACCACGCCAGCTTCGTGGAAGCCGTCGGGTCGATCTACGACGGTGTCGCCGACGACGTCGTCGGCATCGCCATGAGCTGCTGCGGCGAACTGGACCCGGGCACGGGCCACA
>JBAVLA010000233.1:0-3971 GCA_049688595.1 Candidatus Nanopelagicales bacterium
CCGCGAGCCTGCTCACCACACGCCGCGAGCCGATCGGCGGCGTCGCGCGCGGCACCGAAGAGCGGTTCGGCGACCCGCTCCAACAGGACGGGCGACACCCGCCCCGGATCGTCCAGGCGGCCCCCGACGAGCGCGTCGTAGTCGGCCAGCGCCTGCCAGGCCCAGGCCACCGCGTCCAGTTCCCACCCGGCAGCCCAACGGCAGTCGGCCAGCAGACGCGCGATCCGCACCGTCAAGAGGTCGGGCGGGAGGTCGATCCGGGCTGCCAGGGCGGCGTCCGCGTGGGCATTCGCGCCAGGGACGTCCCCTCCGGCCAGCGCCGCTTCAGCCAGCACGAGCAGGGCCCGGCAGCGGGTCGTCGCATCCAGTTCGTGGTCGAGGTCGAGCCGGGACAGTTGGGCCCTGACGGCCAGGGCGGCCTGCAGCGTCCGACCGGCGGCTTCGGGTAGCCCCAGCCCGACCTGGGTGTCGGCAAGCTGGACGGTCGCGGTGACGAACCGGACGGCGTCAGCCAGGGGGGTGTACGGTCCGAGCGGCCCGTGAGAGGCCAGCAGCTTGCCGGCCAGCACGACCGAGTCCTGGGCATCCGGGGCGGCCTCTGTCCACGAGTTGGCCCGCAGCCGGGTCTCGGTGAGACGGACGAGCGCGTCGGCCAGTTCGGGAGTGCGCGTCGGGTCGGTACCCACCCAGCCACGCAGCCGCTGCACGGTCGAAGCGGCCTTCTTCACCCGTGCGGGATAGCCATCGAGCGTCATGGTGCCCTTTCAGGACGGAGAACTCCATTGCACCACGACACTCCGACGCCCGTGCTCACCGTCCGGATCGTCCGGAGGAGCCAGCCGACAGGCCGCAGCGACGACCGGGGCGCTATCACCGGCCCGATCCCCCTTCGACGACGTTCCGGCGGAATGGGCTGCGTTCGGCACCGGTGGTCCTGCGGGTTAGGCTCACGATCATGCTCTTCGGGATCGACTTCGGCACCACTCGCACCATCGTTGCTCAGGCGGATCGGGGCAACTACCCCATCGTCAGCTTCACCGATGAGGAGGGTGACCCGCAGGAGTACTTCCCGTCCGTGGTGGCGTTGCAGGGGAACCGACTACTGCACGGCTTCGAGGCCAGGGCGGCGGCCCGTGAGGGTGCTCCCATGGTCCGCTCGTTCAAGCGGGCGCTCGGGGAGGCGACGGCCAACCCCGGGACGACGCTGACGATCGGCGATCGCACGCTGCCTCTGCTCGACGTGCTCAGCGACTATCTGGTGGCCCTGCGGGGTGCCATAGAGGCGGAACTGGGCAGCATCGGCACACCGCGCGCCGTGGTCTCCGTCCCCGCCCATGCCCATGGCGGCCAGCGGTTCATGACGCTGGACGCCTTTCGGAGGGCCGGCTTCGAGGTGATCGCGATTCTCAACGAACCCTCCGCGGCCGGTTTCGAGTACACGCATCGGCAGCCGCGGACGCTGACCTCGCGGCGCACCCAGGTGGTCGTCTACGACCTCGGCGGGGGAACCTTCGATGCCTCGCTGGTGCAGGCGGACGGCACCAGTCACGCCGTGCTCGGGTCGGTCGGGGTGAACCGGCTCGGCGGGGACGACTTCGACTCGGTGCTCGCCGAGGTGGCGCTCGAGCGGGCCGGACGGCGCGCCGGATCGCTGACGACGCACGAACTGGAAGCGCTGATCGACGATTGCCGCGAAGCCAAAGAGCGGCTCGCCCCGCAGTCGAAGCGGATCGTGCTCGAGGTGGCCGGGGTGCCCCTCGTGCTCGCTGTGGACGACTTCTACGACGCGGCGACACCGCTGGTCGAACAGTCCCTGGCAGTGATGGACGGCCTGGTCGCCTCGCTCGCCGACGACGAAGCGCTGGCGTCGGTGGCGGGCATCTACCTGGTGGGAGGCGGCTCCGGGCTGCCGTTGGTTTCCCGGCTGCTTCGCCAGCGGTACGGACGGCGCGTGCACCGGTCTCCCTACCCGGCGGCCTCCACCGCGATCGGGCTGGCGATCGCGGCCGACCCGGCCTCGGGCTACTCGCTGACGGATCGGCTTTCCCGCGGGTTCGGCGTCTTCCGGGAGCGGGACGGTGGCCGCAGCCTGGGCTTCGATCAGGTTTTCTCCGGCGATGAGGTGCTGCCCGACAGCGGTGTGCTCAGCGTCACTCGGCGCTACACGGCCGCGCACAACCTTGGCTGGTTCCGCTACGTGGAATACACCTCGGTGGACGACGCGGGCGAGCCACGCGGTGACCTCGTCCCGTTCGCTGAGGTGCTGTTTCCGTTCGACCCCGCGCTGCAGGGCGGCGGCCCGCTGGCCGACGTCACCGTGGTGCGCCGCGAGGGTGGGCTGGTCGAAGAGCGCTACACCGTCGACGCGAACGGCATCATCGCCGTCACCATCACCGACCTGACGACGGGTTACTCCCAAAGCCACGCGCTCGGCTCGCGGGCGTAACCGCTGCCGCGTCCATCGCTTGACGGGCGCTGGGGCACCGCTACCGGCGGCCGGCCAGGAAGTCGCGCAGGCCGTCGAGCAAGCGCGCCACCTCATCAGCGTCGGTGTAGGGGGCCAGCCCGATGCGGAGTGCGTCGCTGAGTCCGAGCCGCCGGAACGGTTCGTAGGCGTAGAACGAGCCGGCCGGGGCCAGCACGTCCCTGCTCGCCAGAAAGCGGTACGCGTCGTCGGCCGAGCGTCGGTCGAAGGAGATGAGCAGCGTCGGCGTCCGCTCGGCCGCCCGGGAGTGGAGAGTGACTCCGGGCAGGGCGAGCAGTTCCTGCTCGATCACCTCACGCAGCCCGGTCTCGTAGGCGTCCACGCTGTGCAGCGAGTGGGCGAGGCGCTCCCGAGCTGTGGTGGCGTCACCCGGGTCGATCCCGGCCAGGAAGTCGATCGCGGCGGTGACCCCGGCAAGGGTCTCGTAGGGCAGGGTCCCGAGCTCGAACCGTTCGGGCACGACGTTGGTCGACGGCAGCAGCTTGTCCGGAGCCAGCGTCTCGAGCAGCGACGGACGGGCTGCCAGCACGGCGCAGTGCGGACCGAGGAACTTGTACGGTGAACAGACGACGATGTCGGCGCGGAGCTCGTCGACGTCCATCAACGCGTGGGCGGCGTAGTGCACCGCGTCCACGTAGACCAGCGCGCCGGCTCGGTGCGCCAGCCGGGCGATTCGGCTCACCGGCGGCTTGGTGCCGAGCAGGTTGGAGGCGGCAGTGACGGCGACCACCCGGGTGCGCTCGGAGATGACGGCCTCGGCCGAGGCGAGGTCGAGTTCGGTCGTGACCGGGTCAAGATCGATCCAGCGGACGGTGGCGCCGTGGGCTTGCGCGGCCTGCACCCACGGACGGACGTTGGCGTCATGGTCGAGCCGCGTCACCACGACCTCATCGCCCGGGCCCCACCCCCGCGACAACGTCCGCGAGAAGTCGTAGGTGAGCTGCGTGGCGCTTCGCCCGTAGACGATGCCGGCCGGGTCCACGTTCAGCAGCTCCCCGCAGGCGTGCCGGAACCCGGCGATGGCCGCCTCGGCATTCGCCTCCGAGGCGATCCCTGTGCCGCGGTTCGAGAGCGGAGAGGTCAGGGTCCTCGCGATGGCCTCACCCACCACCTGCGGCGTCTGGGTGCCCCCCGGGGAGTCGAAGTGCGCAATCGCGCCCAGTGCCGGGAATTCCGCGCGTAGCGCGGCCACGTCGTAGCTCATGTCGGTACCTCCCACTCGTGGCTTGACGCTACCGCGCGCGCCCGTCGGATCGGCCCGCGTGGCGTCCTACTTGCCTCGGGGCCAGCGGAAACGCAGCAGGCGGCGAACGTGGGCAAGTTCCAGGGTGGGCGGATCGGGACGGGTGAAGGCCCACTCCGGGTCGGTGAGCATGCGTGCCCCGGACAGCCCCGCCACCATGGCGATCACGACCAGCACGGTGGAGACCCCGCTCTCGATCGCGCGCAGCACGTCCGCCTGGTCGAAGTAGATCAGGGTGCGCAG
>JBAVLA010000234.1:0-2245 GCA_049688595.1 Candidatus Nanopelagicales bacterium
CCGGCTTCCGGCTCACCCCCCGTGGCCTCCGGCTGAGAGCCTGACGTGCCCGAGGGCGACACCGTCCTGCGGACGGCACGGCGGCTGCACCAGGCGTTGGCCGGCCGGGCTCTGCTCGCTGCGGACCTGCGCTGGCCCGGCCTGAGCACCGCGGCGCTGGCCGGAATGGTCGTCACCGAGGTGACCGCGCGCGGCAAGCACCTGTTGACGCGGTTCGACACCGGCTGGACTTTGCATTCGCACCTGCGGATGGAGGGCAGTTGGGTGATCCGGCGCACCTCCGAGGGGACGCAGCTGCCGCTGGTCAGCGAGCGCTCCAGCGTCCGCGCGATCCTGGTCGGCCCGGAATGGACGGCGCTGGGGCTGCGGCTCGGCATGCTCGACCTGGTGCGAACGGAGGAGGAACACCAACTGGTCGGCCACCTCGGCCCGGACGTGCTCGGCCCCGGCTTCGACGTCGAGCGGGCCGCGGCGAACCTGGCCGCCAGCGATACCAGCATCGGCGCGGCCCTGCTCGACCAACGCAATCTGGCGGGGATCGGCACCTTGTGGGCGAGCGAGACCCTGTTCGCCGAGCACCTGCACCCACTCGACCCCGCCGCGCAGCTCGACCAGCGCGCGCTCGCCGCCGTGGTCGCCAGCGCCCGCCGGCTGATGATCGCGAACCTCGACCACGCCGTCCAGTCGTCCACCGGCAGTCGGCGTCCTGGCCGGGAGACCTACGTCCATGGCCGTTCGCGACGGCCGTGCCTGCGCTGCGGCGCGATCGTCAACGTCGTGCTGGTCGGGCCCGTCACCCAGGAGCGACAGCTCTGCTACTGCCCCGGCTGCCAGCCCAGGCTGGCGCCCGGGAGCGCTCCGCTTGCGCCGTGAGGCGCCACCGCCGCGTCCGATTCCCGCTAGATTCGGGCGGGCCGAGCGGGCAGGATGAGCCCATGACCGCCACCGTCCTCGACCGAGCCGCGCGCTACCGCGCCGTGCAGTCCAGGGATCGGCGCTTCGACGGCATGTTCTACACCGGGGTGACTTCGACGGGCATCTACTGCCGGCCCAGTTGCCCGGCCCGGACGCCCGACGCGGCCAACATCGTGTTCCACTCGTCGGCTGCGGCGGCCCACGCGGCCGGCTTTCGCGCCTGCAAGCGGTGCGTCCCCGATGCCACCCCGGGCAGCCCAGCCTGGGACGTCGCCGCCGATGTGGCCGGACGGGCGATGCGGCTCGTCAACGACGGCGTGGTCGATCGCGAGGGAGTGCCGGGGCTGGCGCGACGGCTGGGCTACACCCCGCGACACCTCACCCGCCTGCTGACCAGGGAACTCGGTGCTGGGCCGCTCGCGCTGGCGCGAGCCCGACGCGCCCAGACGGCCCGGGTGCTGATCGACTCGACCGAACTCGGTTTCGCCGACGTGGCCTTCGCCGCCGGGTTCGGCTCGGTGAGGCAGTTCAACGACACCATGCGCGAGGTCTACTCGCTGAGTCCCACCGAACTCCGGGGGCGGCGGGGCCGCCGGGCGGGCGCCACCGGCGGCATCCGGTTGCGGCTCGCGGTTCGCACCCCATTCCACGGCGGCAGCCTGCTGCGCTTCCTGGCGGCACGGACGCTGCCGGGGGTCGAGGCGGCGGGCGAGGGCTGGTACGCCCGGACGCTGGCGCTGCCCCACGCGCCGGGTGCGGTCCGGATCGAGCTTCCCGATCTGCCCGAGCCGGGAACGACCGCGATGGTGACTGCCGAGTTCCGCCTGACGGACCTGCGCGACATCGCCGCGGCGGTGGAACGGGTCCGCCGGCTGCTGGACGCGGACTGCGACCCGGTCGCGGTGGCTGCAGCGTTGGGCGACGACCCGCTGCTCGGCGACCTGATGCACCGCTGGCCGGGGCTTCGGGTGCCCGGCCACGTGGACGGCGCAGAGATGGCGGTGCGAGCGATCGTCGGCCAGCAGATCAGCGTCGCTGGGGCCCGCACGGTGCTGACCCACCTCGCGCATCAGTACGGCGAGCGGCTTGACCTGCCCGGCGCTCCTGCCGGGGTCTCCCACGTGTTCCCCAGCCCCGAGGCACTCACCGCGCTCGCGCCCGAAGACCTGCCGATGCCTCGGTCTCGCGGTCGCGCGCTGATCGCCTTGTGCTCGGCGCTGGCCGGCGGCAGCCTGGCGCTCGATCGCAGCGCCGACCGTGCCGTCACCCGGCAGGCGTTGCTGGCGATCCCAGGGATCGGGCCCTGGACGGCCGACTACATCGCGCTGCG
>JBAVLA010000235.1:0-1848 GCA_049688595.1 Candidatus Nanopelagicales bacterium
GAGCAGGAGGCCATGAAGCGCCAGGAAGCGGCAGCGAAGGCGGCCACCAAGGAGAAGGTGAAGATCGTTCGTCCAACCCGGTGATGCCGGCCGCGACCTGTCCCCGCGTTTCGTCTGGGAACGTGAGTCGCCGCTCCTAGCCTGGGGCACCGGTGGGGCAGTGCGGCCCGCGATCTCGGTCGAAGGGGAGTCACTGCACATCGGCCTGGTCGATGAGATGGTCGGCAGCGACCTGCTGTTCGCCAGGGCCGCCCACGGTGCCCGTCAGGTCGCCGAGTTCGGCGGCGACCCAACTTCACCCAGACTCGCCGCTGAGCTGGCAGGCCTGCGGCGGACGTGAGTCGGGTCACGTGGTGTGGCCAGTGGCGTAACCTAGGGCTCACCATGACCACACCCGTCCCCGACTGGCTCGCCGAGGTCACGGAGCAGGCGCTGGTCACCCAGTTTGGGCCCCACGCCACCCAAGCCGGACTCAGCTACGCCAAGAACGGCCGGGTTGGCCGCATCAGCCGAGGTGGTGGCGCTCAGGAAGTCGTCTTCACCGCCCAGGTCCGAGGGTCTGGCTATCGCTCGTACCAAACGGTCGTGCGCTTTCGACCGGCGTCGGGCTGGCTCAGTTCCACGTGTTCCTGCCCGGTTCGGAACCAATGCAAGCATGGGGTCGCCGTGCTCTGCGCGGCCCGTGCGGCGCAGGTCAAGCTCGCCACGCCATCCTGGCAACGCGCCCTCGAGCAGGTCGCTGACCAGGTTCGGCGGGCCGACACTCCCGGGACTCCCTTGGCCCTGCAGTTCGCCCGCGGGACCCTCGGTGAGGTCACCCTGCGTCCGCTAGTGCGCGGGAAGCAGGGACGTTGGGTGAAGTCCGGGGTCAGTTGGGACGCGCTGGATCGGCCCTGGGGCGGCTCCTACGTGGAGGCTCACCTGCGCGTGTTGGGAGCGCTCAAGCGCACCCGCCGGTCTCCGGAGGGATACAGCTACTACGGGTACCGGACCGAGGTGCTGAACCTGGGAGAGCTGGGTCCGCAGGCGTGGCCGCTGCTGGACGAAGCCCAGGCCGTCGGAGTGGAGTTCGTGTCCGCCGCGGGGGTTCCCCCCGTCCGGCTGCTGGCCGAGCCTGCCCGGCTGGTGGCAGGACTGACCCGCGAGGAACAGGACCTGCTGCTGGAATCCCAGGTCGAAGCGGACGGACGGCGCTGGGCCGTCGTAAACGGCAATCTCATGGGAGAACCACCGCACGGGGTCGTGTTGCCCGTGACCGAGGAACTGCTGCTGGGTCCGTTCGCCGCTCCGCTGACCGGCGCCCAGCGCTCCCTGCTGCTGCAGCATCCGCGGGTGCGCATCCCCGCCGACGACGTGGGAGTTTTCGCCGCCGGCTTCCTGCCGGCGGTGCGGCAGGTCGTCGAGCTGCAGGTGGCCCCCGATCTCGAACTGCCGCAGGTCGAGGCGCCCACGCTGTGGCTGCGCGTCCGATTCGAGCCGGAGCACGCCACCACCCTGACCTGGGGGTTCCGCTACGCGACAGGGCGATCGGTCGTGGAGGTCGGGGCGAATCCCGCTCCGCAGGATCCGCCGGTGCGCGACGCGGTGGCCGAGCGGCAGGCGATCGCCGGATTGCCCGAGTTGGGCTGGGCCACCTGGACCGACGGGCTGGGACGGCTCCGGTTGGTGCCGGACGCCCACCTGAAGGGGGCGGAGTCCGCCGCGTTTGTCACCGACTGGCTACCGGTGCTGCAGGAACTCCCCGGCTTGGCGGTCAGCCTCAGTGAGGCGGCGCCGACGTACCGCAGAGCCGAGGCCGCACCCGTGGTGAGCCTGGCCGTCAGCGACCCTGCCGAGGGAGTCACGGAC
>JBAVLA010000236.1:0-7533 GCA_049688595.1 Candidatus Nanopelagicales bacterium
GCTCGGCTCCGCGCTTGGCTCCCCCGCCCCGCCGGTCGGGTCGCCGGGCGCCTCGGGCCCCTTGGTCGCACCCCGGTCGGCGACGCCCCCCGAATGGCCGGGGATGCCGCCGTCGGCCTCCTCGTCACCCTCGGTCTGGCCGCCCGCCCCGGTCTCACCCTCCGTGCCGCTCGGGTCGCCTGCGCCCCTCGGCGCGCGATCCGCCGCGACGGCAGCTTCGTCGCCAGCGCCCGTCCCGAACTGGGTGACCGCCCCGCCACCAGTGGACGAGGGACCATCGGGAGGCTCGGTGGGGGGCTCGGCGGGAGGCTCGGCGGCCGGATCCTCGGCGACGGGCGCCGGCGCAGGCGTTCGCACCGAGCCGGGTCGTTCTATGATCCGATCGATCTCGGCCGGCTTCAGCACCTGGATCGGGGCATCGCGGACGCTGTCGCGCACGGACGTGACCGCCGCCAGTCCGACGACCGCAGCGCCAGCGGCTCCGGCCACCCAGGCCAGCACAGGTGCCGCTCGGTGCGCCATGGTTCGCAGTCTGCCCGACCGTTGCCCAATCCCGGCCGCGCCACGCGCAACCGAAGCACCCTGTGACCGCGTGCTCGCACAGCGGACTACCGTTGGGCTATGTCACGCCTGCTTGTGATTGAGGACGATCCGGGTATCCGCACCGCCCTGATCCACGCCCTCACCGACCTCGGCCATGCGGTCGACTCCGCACCCAACGCCATGAACGGCCTCCAGCAGGCGATCAGCGGCAACCCGGAGCTGGTCGTGCTCGACCTGGGCCTGCCGGATCTGGATGGCGTGGAGCTGCTGCGCATGCTGCGCGCGGTGAGCGCGACGCCGGTCATCGTGGCGACTGCCCGCGACGAGGAGGAGCAGGTCGTCCGCGCGCTGGACGCTGGGGCCGACGACTACGTGATCAAGCCGTTCGGCGCGGTGGCCCTGGATGCCAGGATCCGCGCCGTCCTTCGGCGCAGCGGCGCCACGGAGCGCACGACGGACCTCCATGTCGGCGAGCTGCACCTGGACACTCGGGGCCGCACTGCCGAACTCGCCGGGCAATCACTGGACCTCAGCCCCAGGGAGTTCGACCTGCTCGCCTACCTGATGGCCCGCCCCGGCGAGGTAGTGACGAAGCGGGAGCTGCTGGCCGAGGTCTGGCGCGTGTCGTACGGTGGCGGCGAGAAGACCGTGGACGTCCACCTCTCCTGGCTGCGCCGCAAGCTCGGCGAGACCGCCAACGAGCCCAAGTACCTGCACACCGTGCGCGGCGTGGGCGTGAAGCTGGTGGAGCCCTGACACGTGCGGCGCCGGATCCTGCTGACGCTGGTCGCGTCGACGTCGATCGTCCTCATGGCGTTCCTCGTACCCCTGATGGTCTTCGTGGCACCTTGGGCATCCGACCGGGCGCAGCGGCAGGTCGTCCTCGAGATCCAGCAGCCGCTCGTCTCCAGGATCCCCGTCGCCGAGGGTGAGCAGAGGGAGCAGGCGATGGCTGAGCTGATCGCCACCTACTCCGAGCAGACCGGGCGGACCGTCACCCTCTACCTCCCGGACGACACGATCATCGGCGCCCAGCGACCCCTTGACTCGGCCGTCGAGCTGGCGCGGGAGCGGGGATCGTTCTTCGCTGTCGTGCCCGGCGGCAAGGACCTCCTCGTGCCGGTCTACACGGAGGACGGCGAGTCCGTGCTGCGGGTCTTCATCCCGCAAGAGGAGCTGACCGGAGTCGTGCCGAGGGTGCGCGTGGAGCTGGCTGCCCTCGGCAGCTTCCTCCTGGCGGTGTCCGTGGGTCTGGGGCTCCTGCTTGCCCGGGACTTCCTGGTCCCCACCACGGAGCTGAGCACGACCGCGGGGCGCCTGGCGGGCGGTGACCTGACCGCGCGAGTGCCGCCCAGCACCGTTCCCGAGCTCGACACCGCCGGACGGGCCCTCAACCGCCTGGCCGAGCGGGTCGGCGAGCTGCTCGACCTGGAGCGCGAGGAGGTGGCCGACCTCGCCCACCGACTGCGGACGCCGATGGCTGCGCTGCGCCTGGACTCCGAGTCGCTGCCCACCCACGATTCCGCCGACCGCCTGCGCACTGACGTCGAACGCCTCCAGCGCATGGTCGACGAGGTCATCCGGGAGGCCCGCCGACCCCTTCGGGAGGCCGGCCACGCCACCGCGGACCTCGGCTTGGTCGCCCGTGAGCGGGCTGCGTTCTGGGTCGTGCTCGCAGAGGACCAGCAGCGTCACCTCTCAGTCGACATCCCGTCGGTGCCACTGCTCGTGTCCGCCGATGAGCGCGACATCGGCGACGCCCTCGACGCCCTCATCGGCAACGTCTTCTCGCACACCGAGGAGGGCGTCCCGTTCCACATCGCGGCCGGGTTGGGCCGCAACCGGACCGCTTGGATCGAGGTCGCGGACTCCGGCACCGGGCTGCCGGACCACGACGTCGTGGAACGCGGGATGTCGGTCTCCGGATCGACGGGCCTGGGACTGGACATCGCACGGCGCACCGCCGAGCGAGCCGGCGGGGCCATCGAGCTCGGCCGCTCGCGGACGGGGGGCGCCCGGGTGCGCCTGACCTTCCGGACGGTGTAGCCACTGGCCCGGGGAGCCCGTCAGCCCGTCACTTCAGGACGGAGTCGATGGCGATCGCGAGGAACAGCAGCGACAGGTACGAGATGGACCCGTGGAACAGCCGCATGGCCCGGATCTCGGCCAGTTCGGCGCGGACCCGGCGGCGCAGGGCGTAAGCCTCGGCGAGGAAGGCTCCACCCAGGAGCACCGCACTGGCCGTGTAGAGCATCCCCATCCCTTCGACCGGGGTCAGCAGCAGGGACGTGACGACCATCGCCCATGAGTAGGCGACGATGGCAGAGGCCACCTTCGAGGTGTCCGCGACGGCCGGCAGCATCGGCACCCGGGCTGCGCGGTAGTCCGCGCGGAATCGCAGCGCCAGCGGCCAGTAGTGCGGCGGGGTCCAGAAGAACACGATGGCGAACATGACGAATGGGGTCGGCGACAGGGAACCCGCCACGGCAGACCATCCGATCAGGACTGGGAAGCACCCGGCCGCCCCGCCCCAGACGATGTTCTGGGCGGTCCGCCGCTTCAGCAGCATCGTGTAGACGAACACGTAGAAGGCGATCGCCAGGGCCGCCAGAACCGCAGAGAGCGCGTTTACGGTGGCGGCCAGCAAGATGACCGATGCGACGCTCAGCCCCACGCCGAAGGCGAGGGCGTGGGCCGGCTCGATCCGGCCGACGACGAGTGGGCGCTGCCGGGTCCGGACCATCAGCGCGTCGATGTCGCGGTCGTAGACCTGGTTGATGACGTTCGCCCCGGCCGCGGCCAACGTGCCGCCCAGGAGCGTGAGCAGGACCGTCCCCAACGGCGGGAAGCCGCCAGCGGCCACGAACATCGCCGGGACGGTCGTGACGAGGAGCAGCTCGATGACCCTGGGCTTGGTCAGGGCCACGTAGGACCGCCAGAGGGGCACCGGCCCGCGCGTCGATCCCGGATCGAGGCCCAGCCGGCCGGATTCCCCCACAGACACGGCCTGATCCTACTGGCGGTGGGGCGCTGACCCGCGAAGCCCATCTACTAGCCTGACGCCAGACCGACGTGAGCAGGAGGGCCGATGATCGACCTGGCATGGACAGAGCTCGACGATCGGGTCGTGGCGTCCGCGCGGGCGCTGGCCGCCGACGCCGTGCAGCAGGTGGGCAATGGCCACCCCGGCACGGCGATGAGCCTGGCCCCCGCAGCGTACCTTCTGTTCCAGAAGTTCCTCCGCCACGACCCGGCCGACCCCACCTGGATCGGCCGGGACCGATTCATCCTGTCCTGCGGTCACTCGAGCCTGACGCTGTACATCCAGCTGTTCCTCTCCGGCTACCCCCTGGGAATGGAGGACCTCCGGTCGTTCCGGCTCCTCGGCTCGGCCACTCCGGGGCACCCCGAGCGGGCGCCCGGCAGGGGCATCGAGATGACCACCGGCCCGCTCGGCCAGGGAGTGTCCACAGCCGTCGGAATGTCCATGGCCGCGCGCTACACGCGGGGGCTGCTGGATCCCGACACGCCGGACGGCGAGAGCCCCTTCGACAGCACGATCTGGGTCTTCGCCTCGGACGGCGACATCCAGGAGGGCATCTCAGCTGAGGCAGGCAGCCTCGCGGGGACCCAGGCACTGGGTGACCTGGTCGTGGTCTGGGACGACAACCACATGTCCATCGACGGCGACACCAACCTGACCTTCACCGAGGACGTGGCCGCCCGCTACCGGGCCTACGGGTGGCACGTCCAGGCCGTGGGCATGGCCCCGGACGGGTCCGTCGACGTGCCGGCGCTGGCCGAGGCCCTCGCGGCGGCGAGGGCTGAGCGGCGCGCACCCTCGCTCATCCAGCTCCGCACGATCATCGCCTGGCCGGCGCCGCACGCCCAGAACACCGCGAAGTCGCACGGCGCGGCACTTGGCGCGGCCGAGGTCGCGGCCACGAAGGTCGCGCTCGGCCTGGATCCCGAGGCCAGGTTCGCGATCACCGACGAGCTCCTGGCGCACGCGCGCAAGGTGGTCGACCGCGCCGCCGAGTCGCACGCGCAGTGGGACCAGGCCTATCAGGCATGGCGGGCCGCGGACCCTCAGCGCGCGGCGCTGCTGGATCGGCTGGTCGCCCGAGAGCTGCCCGAGGGCTGGCGGGATGTGCTCCCCTCGTGGGCCCCCGGGACCTCGCTGGCAACCCGCAAGGCCTCTGAGGAGGTCATCAACGGCTTGGCCCAGGTTCTCCCGGAGCTGTGGGGTGGGTCGGCCGACCTGAGCGAGTCCAACGGGATCATCATCAGCGGCGGCGGCGCGTTCCTGCCGCTGGGATCCCCGGTCCCGGACGCCAACCCCTACGGCCGGATCATCCACTTCGGGATCCGTGAGCACGCGATGGGAGCCATCCTCAACGGGATGAGCATCCATGGGCTGACGCGCGCCTTCGGCGGGACGTTCCTGGTGTTCAGCGACTACATGCGCGGCGCTGTGCGCCTGGCCGCAATCATGCAGGTGCCTACCATCTTCGTGTGGACCCACGACTCGGTCGGCGTCGGCGAGGACGGTCCGACCCACCAGCCCATCGAGCATCTCTGGACGCTGCGTGGGATACCGGGACTCGCGGTCGTCCGCCCCGCTGACGCCAACGAGACAGCTCAGGTATGGGCTGCCGCGCTCGGCTCGAAGGGTCCGACCGGACTGATCCTGACGCGTCAGGCCGTGCCCACGCTGGACCGCTCCTCCGGGGCGCCGGTCGAGGACGCCAGGCGAGGCGGATACGTGCTCGCCGAGGCCGAGGGCGAGCCCGAGGTGCTGCTCCTGGCCACCGGGTCCGAGGTGGCTGTGGCCATGGACGCCCGCGAGATCCTGCACTCCGAGGGCGTCGGGACCCGGGTCGTATCACTGCCGTGCCTGGAGTGGTTCGCCGCCCAGTCGCAGGAGTACCGGGACTCGGTGATACCGCCAGGCGTGCGCGCCCGGGTCAGCGTCGAGGCGGGCTCGGACCAGGGCTGGTGGAAGTACGTGGGCTCCGACGGCGCCTGCGTGTCGATCGACCACTTCGGCGCCTCAGCCTCGGCTGAGGTGCTCTTCCAGGCGTTCGGGCTCACGCCCGAGGCGGTGGCGCAAGTCGCCCGCGAGACCCTGCAGCGGCTCTGCTAGCGGCCCCCCCGTCCACCTGGACGGGCCCCCCCGTCCACCTGGACGGGGGGCGCCCTCACTTCTCAGACTTCAGGCGCTCGAGCGCCTCTGCGAGGATCGCATCCCCATCGCCGTCGGAGCGGCGTTCCTTCACGTAGGCCAGATGGGTCTTGTAGGGCTCCGCCTTCGCCGGCGTGGGCGGGTTCTCGGGGTCCGGGCCAGCCGGATAGCCGCAAGTCGGGCAGTCCCAGATGTCTGGGATGGCCGCGTCATCGGCGAAGCTCGGCGTGGTCTCATGGCCGCGCGCGCAGTAGAAGCTGACCCGTCGCCGGGGCGCGGCCTCCCCACGCTCGGCCTCCCCCATAGGCCCGGAGCCGACCCGACTGCCGCGGATCGCATTGCCACCAGCCACGTATGCCTCCGAAAGCCTGAGATGTGCCCATGACGCCCGCCAGCGATGCAAGGCGGGATGTGATGCTCGACCCTACAAGGCCAAGCCGAGTCCGACGATCGTCGCCGACCAGATCAGCAGCAGCCCGATCGTGATCCGGTCGAGGTTCCGCTCTGCCACAGAGCTGCCCCCGAGCGATGAGCTCACGCCGCCCCCGAACATGTCGGACAGTCCCCCGCCCTTTCCCTTGTGCAGCAGCACCAGGACGATGACGAGGAAGTTCAGGATGAGCAGCAGGATCTGCAGCGCCAGGACCACGTTGAGAACCCCTCTGATGTCGTTGTCGCAAGGATACGCCGTCCGCCCCGCGCGCGAGCAGCCGCGCGGGGCCAGAGTCCGGCGCCGGGGACTGGTTCCCGGCGCCTCCCCTGGTGTGCCCACATGGCTGCGGCCCCGTTCGGGGCGCTGCATCGCCTCGAACGGGGCCGGTCAGTGGCGTGCGGCGCACTGGCGCTGCCCGCCCTCGTGGTCAGGCCAAGCGGTACTTGCAGATTGCCGCGAACTCGTCGGCGTCCAGGGACGCCCCACCGATGAGGGCGCCGTCCACGTCCGCGCCAGCCATGATCTCAGCTGCGTTCGCGGCCTTGACCGAGCCGCCGTACTGGATGCGGATCGCGTCGGCGACCTCCGGGCTGTAGAGCTCGGCCAGGCGACGGCGGATCGCGCCGCACATGTCCTGGGCGTCCTGCGGGGTGGCCGTGAGGCCCGTCCCGATGGCCCAAACCGGCTCGTAGGCGATCACGATCGTCTCGGCCTGGTCGGCCGGGATGTCTGCGAGGCCGCCGTCGAGCTGGCCCAGGGTGACCTGCTCCTGGATCCCGGCCTCGCGCTCCTCCTTGACCTCGCCGATGCACATGATCGGGATGAGGCCGTGCCGGTAGGCAGCCTTGACCTTGGCGTTGACGATGGCGTCGGTCTCTGCGTGGTACTGCCGGCGCTCGCTGTGCCCGATGACGGCGTAGGCGCAGCCCAGCTTGGCCAGCATCGTGCCGGAGATCTCGCCGGTGTAGGCGCCCTTGTCCTGCGCGGAGATGTCCTGGGCGCCGTAGACGACCTTGAGGCGGTCCGCGTCGACCAGCGTCTGCACCGAGCGGATGTCGGTGAAGGGCACCATGACGCCCACCTCGACAGCCTCGAAGTCCTCATCGGAGAGTGCGAACGCCACCTTCTGCACGTGCGCAATGGCCTCGAGGTGGTCCAGGTTCATCTTCCAGTTGCCAGCCATGAACGGCTTGCGTGCCATGAGTCAGTCCTCCAGAACTGCGAGTCCGGGCAGGACCTTGCCCTCGAGGAGCTCGAGGGATGCGCCGCCGCCAGTGGAAATGTGGGAGAAGCCGTCCTCCAGGCCGAGCTGGCGGACTGCGGCGGCCGAGTCGCCGCCGCCGATCACGGAGAATGCGTCGCTGTTTGCGAT
>JBAVLA010000237.1:0-3604 GCA_049688595.1 Candidatus Nanopelagicales bacterium
ATCCAGGAGCACCTGCAGCGTGGTCATCCGCTGCTGCCCGTCAATCACATGGTGACGTGTGACATCCCCGGCAATGGGCTTCTTGGACTCGTACACGACGGCCCCAAGGAAGTGCTGGACAGCGACCTCCCCGTCTGGGTCCGACTCCTTGGACGAGACGTAGGCCTCCGACACCCGCTTGACGTCGTCCCACAGCGGCGCCCACTGGTCCTCCTCGTTCCAGACATACGGGCGCTGGAATGCGGGGATCTCGTAGTGCTCCTTGCCCTCGAAAAGCTCCCGCGGGCTTCGGGTATGCGCTTCCACGTCGTTCCCCCTTGTCTCCTGTGGTGAGAAGGCCCCACTGAGCCTGATCGTGGTTCACCGGCGGCACCCAGTCTCGCCGACGCGCGTCGAGTCGTCGCACCAGGCTGGCGCTCTGACCGGCAGAGCGTTGCGCACCGATCTCACGCTCCCCGCGGTGATGACACACGGCCTGTGCGCTGGGCCCACATTCCGGCGCCATGTCATCCCTGTAGGAGCGGGGGGTGTCAAGGGGTGGAGTGGCCTTCTTTCTGGCTACCTCCGCCGGGTTGTGGACGCGCTCATCCGGGGCGTCGGGGTCAAGGCTCGCGCGTAGCGCGACCGCGTCAGCGGCCGAAGGGCCTTGAGGCCGGCACCCGGGCGGGCGCACGATGTGGGTGGCGGGGGAAGTCGGGTGTTTGGCTCGCTCTCAAGTCGGTGGGGTGGGCGTACTGGCGCTCGTCATGGCCGGGTGTCCCGGCGGGTGGGCAGGCCCGGGTGGGCTGCCGGTCATCCCTTCGCCGCGCGGGTGGGCGGCATGATGGGGTTCGCGGTGTCCCGGCCGGTCGGGGTCAATCAGGAGGGGCGACCTCGCCACACGTGGGGGTCATGACATGGACGACCCGCGCCCGGCCGGAGTAGGTGGGGGCTTTCATGCCGCCGCCCGGTGTGGACGGTCCAGGGCGCGCACGTGCCCGTCGCGCAGGGCGCCGACCGGGGTGTGCCCGGACAGGGACTTGATCGACTCGACCGCGGCCCAGCGGACCAGGCGGGAGCCCTGCTTGGTGATCCGCCCGCGGCGCACGTGGGTGTCGGACTCGTGATGGGTCGGCGTCAGCCCGGCCCAGCAGGCCAGCTGCTCGGGCCGGTCGAACCGGGCTACGTCGCCGATCTCGGCGACGAAAACCGCGGCCAGCACGGGCCCGATCCCCGGGATGGTCTGCACCGCCCGGTAGCCCGGGTCAGCGGCGAGGCGCGCGCGGGCCATGCCCGCGAACAGGTCGACCTCGGCCTGCAGATCTTCGATCAGCCGGCGCAGCGAGCGGACCCGCGCGGCGTACGGGGCGGGCAGGTCGAGCCGGTCGAGCAGGTCAGTCCCCGCCACGCCGAACAGGTCGCTCATCGCCACCTGCACCCCGCACTTGGCCAGCACGGCGTGGACCTCGGCCTTGCAGTGTGAGCGCAGCGCGACCAGCTTCGCCCGGTGGCGCACCAGTTCGCGCAGCTCCCGGGTGGCCGGCGGGGCGATCCACGCCTCGGGCAGCCGGCCCATCCGCAGCAGATCAGCCAGGTCGCTGGCATCGCGCACATCGTTCTTGACGCGGCGGTACTCGAACGCCTTGACGCCCAGCGGGTGCGCCAGGTGCACGCTGGCCCCGGCAGCCTCGAGGGCGTCCACCGCCCAGTACCACCCGTACGTGGCCTCGAGGACCACCTCCGGTGCCTCACCGGCCCGGCTGAGCACGTCGGACCAGCCGGTCGACGTCGTTGACGATCCTGGCCACCTCCAGCACCTGCCCGGACTCATCCATGCGCACCACGACCGACCTGCGGCGGTGCAGATCAATCCCCACGAACTGGGTGCTCGCGTACTGTTCCATCAGAGGGCCTCCTTCTTCGGTTGACGTGAGCACCTCCAGCATCCCGCGGAGGGTCACCAGAGCGGAGGCCCTTCACCTGATCGTCTGCCAAACCGGCCAGAACCAGACTGCACGGGCCGATGGGCCGCTCCTACATCGCATCAGGAGTCCTGGGCCCCCGGCGTCCGAGCCATCCAGCTCCACCCCGTGACCTCGGCCTTCGGCTGGCTGGATGCCGACACCGAGCAGCGGCGTCGGATGCTCGAGGTGGTGGACCTGTTCCGGGAGCAGGGCACTCTCGACGAGCTGGGTATCGGGTCCATCCGGGATGCGCTGGCCAACGCCATGTTCTCTGCGCCCCCCGGCAGGATTCCGGGTCGAGGTCGCGGTCGGCACGACGTACTCGCTGAACCTCACCGCGCTGCTGCTGGCCCCGCCTTCCTTCGCCCTGTTCGACCGCGCTGCCTCGGAGGACTTCAGCCGCGTCGACCCGATCCGGCTTCTGGAGGCCGTACGCCGCCATGGCGAGCACACGACGGTGTTCTGCCAAGCCGGCGGCATTCACGTGCCCGACAACTACCGATCGATCCTGACCTTCGTCGAGGACAGCGCCCACAGCGCACGCTGGTTTCCCGACCGGAGGCGATCGAGCTGATCGGCTCGCAGGCACTGCGTGGGTGGCAGGTCCACGTGCTGCAGCGGCTGGCCGAGACCGATCCCGGCGAGGACATCACCGAAGCCACGCCAGCCAGGACCGAGTACCAGGCAACGCGGGAGGGCCTGCACGCCAAGACGTTCGTGCTGGACCTGGACGGCGGGAAGTCGATGGTGGTCACGGGCAGCGCCAACCTGACGAGCCGACGGTGGGGTCACGGCGTGGAGTTCGACGCGGTGCTCCTCGGGCCGACCTCCGCGTGTGGCGTGGCCGCGGTCCTGGACGGCCGACCGGAGGCCCCGGGGTTGGCCCGGCTCCTGCAGGACTACTCGGTCGCCGAGGAGGACGGGGTCCACGATGCGGCGATCGACACCTCGTACGCCCCGGAGTCCTTCCATCAAGGGTTGGCCCGCAACGCCCCGGACCTGCATGTCGCGAGCCCCGACGGCGACCGCGTCGAGGTGACGCTCACCGTCGCGGTGCCCCAGGACCCGCCAGGCGAGACCGCCGTGTGGCTGGTGTCGCTGGGGAGCGAGGCCCATCGGCAGTCGTTGGCCCCGAGGATGTCCTGGACGATCGCGGCCACGAACGTCACCCCATTCATCGCCTTCGAGACGACCGCGGGAGTCGGCGAGGCGCGGGTCACTCGCCGAAGCGTGCTCAGGGCGACGCTCAGCGGAGCCGTCGACGGCCGACGCCAGGACGCGGTGCGCTCGATCCTGACCAGCCGGGAGCAGGTGCTGCGCTACCTGGTGTTCCTGTTCGGCGAGCCGAGCTACGACGCGCTGATCGCCGAGCTCGCCGACGTCGGGGCCGATCCTGACGGGCCCACCCCGAGTGACCGACCGTAGTCGACCCCCACCGACATCGCCCTGCTCGAGCCGCTGGTCCGCGCGGTGGGTCGCGACACCGACGCGCTGGCGCGGGTGGCCAGCCTCGTCGAAGAGCTCCGCGCGCTGCCGGACTGAGTGCCGACGTGCTCGACCGCGGCGCCTGGCGATTGGCCTGGCTGCCACCCGCCCTGACCGGCCGCACCTACGGCGACCCGCCGATCACCCCTCCGCTGCAGTTCCGGATGTACGGTGAC
>JBAVLA010000238.1:0-20676 GCA_049688595.1 Candidatus Nanopelagicales bacterium
GGGCTGGGCCGGGCGAATCGTCAGGGCTTCGGCCGGGCGGCGGAGCTGGGTACAGTCGACGGACGCTGGGGCTGGGCGGTGGGCCCGGGCGCCGGAGCGGCGATCACGTCAGCCGATGCCTGGGCCTTGCCGAGGATGCGGGACATCCTGGTCCCGCAGACCGGGCATATGCCTTTGGCCATGCGACGGTTGTTGACCTCTTCCACCTTGCCCGTGAACGGGCGCTTGGCCTTGCACTTCACGCAGTAGGCTTCGCCGCTGTAGGTCTCGTCTGCCATTTCGCCTCCCTCGGTGAGGGCCGGGCCCCTGTGGCTTCGGCCATATGGGCCGACACTACGTCAGCCGCGCCGGCCCGTGCTCTCCAAGCGCCGGATTACCCTGAGGCACATGTCCACTGATCGCCCCGAGACCTCGCCTGATCGCCCCGAGACCTCCACTGATCGCCCCGAGACCTCGCGCCGCCAGGCTTCCCCGGAGGACCCAGAGCTGCCTGAGCCCCTGCCCCCGGTCGTGCGGACCCCCGCGGGACCGCCGGCCCCGGCCTACTCCAGCCCAGCGGCCGCCCGTGTCCCACTGGACTGCTCGGCCTTCGAGCCCGCCGCGGATCGGCTGGCCGTGCGCCGCGAGGGCGGATTGGTGGTCGTCGAGCTCTCCGACCCGGTCCGCCGGAACATGATGGGCTTGGAGATGACCGCCGCGTGGGGTCGCCTGATGCCGGCGATCGCCAAGGACGACCAGATCCGTGCGGTGCTGGTCACCGGGCGCGGCACGGCCTTCAGCTCTGGTGGCAACACGGCGTGGATCGGAGCCGACTCCCACGAGCCCGTGTCGGTGCTGCGCGAGAGGATGCTGGCCTTCTACCGGACGTGGCTGGCGATCCGTGAGCTCGACGTGCCCACGATCGCAGCCATCAACGGGCCCGCGATCGGGGCGGGGGCGGCGCTGGCCCTTGCCTGTGACATGCGCTGGGCGGGCTCGTCGGCGAGCATGGCGCTGCCCTTCCTTCGGCTGGGCATGCATCCGGGCCTGCTCGCGACATACCTCGTGCGCGAAGTGGGCGGCGTGGCCGTGGCCCGGGACCTGCTCATGACGGGCCGTCGGATCCAAGCCTCCGAGATGCTCGCGATGGGACTTGTCAGCCGCGTTGTCCCTGACTTGGAGCTCTCCTCGGAAGCGCTCCAAGTGGCCCAGGACCTCGCCTCGGCGGCGCCCGTGGCGACCCGGCTGACGAAGGTGGCGCTGCGTGACGGGCTGGCCGATGGATGGGCGTCGGCGATGCAGTGGGAGGGCCTGGCGCAGGGCGTGACCCTGGCGACCGAGGACCTGGCTGAGGGGATGGCAGCGCGCCGGGAGAAGCGGCCCCCGCGCTTCACCGGTCGGTGAGCAGCTGGTTGCTGTGATCGCTGGTGCCAGGTCTCGTTGCAGGGCAAGTCCGCGAACTCCTGGAAGAACTGCCCGGCCGTGTTGACCTAGGGCTTTTCCTCCACAGGTAGTGGACGGGCATCGCCGCAGGTCAAAAGTAGTTTTCGCGCATGGGTTCCGCGCTTGTCCACAGCTTTCGGCAGGGTTTGTCCACAAGGACTGTCCGAGCGATCCCCAGCCGACCCACAGAAGTGTCCACAGGGCACCTCCGGCGCCGTTGACTCAGCGCTCGACGCGTGGCTAGGTTCTCGACCGAAAGGACCCCCGGAGAAAACGGGTGCCCGCGGCGGTTCGCGCGGGACCATGCGCCTCCGGGGGTTCCGCCATTCCAGGACGGTTCCGGCTCGTAGGTCGCCAGATGGATCGCGACGGGGCTAGCAGGAGCAAGCAGCCGTCCAGGCCGGCGCCTTCGACGTGCTGCGTCGAATGTCCGAGCTTGGCGGTAATGTCGGGCCAGCTCAAGAGGAAGGCACCCCAATGGATTCCCAGTCCCAGCTGTACGCAGCGCGCCTCGACATCGACTACCCGGAGACGCTGGAGCGCGTCACGACGGCCTTTCGGCTGATCTGGGTCATCCCCATCGCGATCCTGCTGTCACTGCTCTCGGCGTCGGCGAGCTCGACGTACACGGTGGTCACCGAGACTGGGGAGGTGGTCTCACGGGTCACGAACTCAGGCGGCGGGGTCTTGGGCGGGCTCCTCGCGGCGACGGCCCTGATGATCGTCTTCCGCCAGCGCTACCCGCGGTGGTGGTTCGACTTCGCACTCGAGCTGACCCGGTTCGGCACTCGGGTGGGCTCGTACGTCGCCCTCCTCACGGATCGGTACCCCTCGACCGTGGAACAGCAGTCGGTCCACATCGAGGTCGACTACCCCGACGTCCAGCGCGACCTCAACCGGTGGATGCCGCTGGTCAAGTGGTTCCTGATCATCCCCCACGTCGTCGTCCTTGCCCTCTTGGCCGTCGGGGCCGTGTTCGCGGTGTTCTTCGCCTGGTTCGCGATCCTCTTCACGGGCAGGTACCCGCGGGCGCTGTTCGACTACGTGGTCGGGGTCATGCGGTGGGGGCTGCGCGTGGATGCGTACGCCGGGCTGCTGGTCACCGACCGGTACCCGCCGTTCAGTCTCCGGTAGGGGCGGGGCCGTCGCCCCTCCGGCCAGGGGTCATTGCCATCGGCCACTGGGTAGGGCTACCTTCGGTCCGTCCGATTGGCCGACGGCGGCACGCAGGCGACGGTCGCACGATCCGGGTTCAGCACGATCCGGGTTCAGGAGGTTCGGGATATGGCCTTGCGGTTCAACGCTCCCCCTACCTGGCCCACCCCGCCCGATGGATGGATCCCTCCCGAGGGCTGGACGCCGGATCCGGCCTGGCCTCCGCCTCCACCTGGCTGGCAGTTCTGGGTCGAGGAGCATGGGCCGGTGGGTGCCCCGCCCGCCGCATCCGGTGGCGGCTACCCCCCGCCGGCACCCCCGCGCCGACGCGGTGGCGTGGGTCGCATCCTGCTGATCATCGGGATCGTCGTGGTCGTCCTCGGCCTTGTCTGGGGGGCCATCGCGGCGGTGTCGCTCGCCGTGCGACGAAGCGTGACCCGGGATCTGGTGACCCAGTCCGCTGGCGCTGCCGTGCGCGTCGCCAACGAGTGCGGCTCGATCTCCCTGGTGCAGGGAGACGCCGGGGTGGTGAAGACCCGCGCGACCGTGAAGTACACCTTGCGTGAGCCCACGGTCTCCAGCGAGGTCGACGACGGCGTCGTCTCGGTGCGGGCCGACTGCCAGTCGTTCGGCCTCCTGTCGAGCGTCTCCCTCGTGGTCAAGGTCCCTCCCGGCGGGTCGGTCGAGGCGCGCAGCTCCGCCGGGAGCGTGCAGGCAGACGGGCTCAGCTCGCAACTGGTGCTGCGCAGCAGCGCAGGCAGCATCAGCGCGACCGAGTTGAACTCACGCGTCGTGTCGGCCGAGACGAGCGCCGGGTCGGTCTCGTTGTCGTGGGCCAGGGCAGCAGATCCGGCGACCATCAGCGCCACGAGCTCGGCAGGCAGCGTCAAGGTGCTCATCCCCGACGTCGCTGGCGTGGCCTACCGGGTCGATGCGGACTCCTCCGCCGGATCGACCAAGGTGAACGTCCGAAGCGACCCGCAGTCCAGGCGGACGATCACTGCCACTAGCAGCGCCGGCTCGGTACTGGTCGACTACCGGTAGGACCGGACCCTGCGCAACACCTGCACCCCGAGTTCGGCACGCTGGCAGGGGCTGGTACGGCAGGGCTTCCGGCACCCCCAGGGTGTATGACTCGGTCTGATGGGTGGCATCGCAGGCTCGGCTCAGGTGCAAGGGAGATGGGCACCATGAAGAACTCAGCGCGAGTGCTGTCGATGGTGCTCGGAGGGTTCATCGGCGCGTACGTCGGATACTGGCTGGGCCATCTGGCGGGTTGGACCACGGACGCCGAGTGGCCGTTCCACGTCGGTGGCGGGACCGGCGCGATTCTGCTGTCGATCGGCATGTCGGTGCTGGGTGTGGGCTTGGTCAGGCTCATAGTTGGTCCGCGATCGGGCACGCCGGCCGGCAGGACCAGCGCGCGCCGTTGATGGCTCACCGACGCGAGGCGTCCGCGGAGGTCGTGTCCGGGGCTACGCGGCGGCCAGGAAGTCCCTGACTGCCGCCCAGAAGTCTGCCGGCTCCTCGATGAACGGGAAGTGCCCGCTGTGCTCGAGGACCACGAGCCTGGCGCCGTGGATGCCCTCGGCCAACTCGATTGAACAGGCGAGCGGGAACTGCGGGTCGTGCCGGCCACACACGACCAGTGCCGGCGCCCGCACGTCGCCCAGGAGCGGTCCCAGGTCGATCCTGCGGGCAATCCTGTGCCAGTCCGCCCGGCCCCGGGCGGGCTTGAACCAGTCCCCGATCCGGACCGCGCTGAACTGGGCCAGGCTCTCGTCCTGGAATGAGTGCCGGACGATCAGGTTGTTCAGCACGCGCTCGCTGCCCAGGCGGCGCACGAGCAGGTGGAGGCTCCCTGCTGCGGCCACGGCTGGGAAGCCCCGGTGCCCGCGGTTCCACAGGGCACCGGGGGCGTCCATGTACGCCCGTCCACCCGTGCCCGTGCCGACCAGCACCAGGCGTCGGACCAGCTGCGGGCTGTCCAGCGCGAAGGACAGCAGCGCCAACCCGCCCATGCTGTGGCCAAGGGCATCCACCGGCGTCGTGACGCCGGCTGCAGCCAGCGCCTCCCGGGCGCACTGGAGCATCTCGGCGATCCCGAGCCGGGCTGTGCGCGTCGAGAGCCCGGAGCTAGGCGGGTCGAACGTGACGACCTGCCGACCCAGTCCGACGAGGCCGTCGATCAACTCGTCGGCGCTGAACAGCCCAGGACGCTGGAACCGGTGGGGACCGGGCATGAAGAGCACCGGCTCGCCGGACCCGGCGACGTACACGGCCAGACCGTCGGGTACGGCGGTCGGTTCCACGCTACAGCCTCCCTTCTCGAGCCTCCGGCCCGAAGGCTCCTGGTGCGAGCGTCACGCGGTTTCGCGTGAGCCCCCGTGGGTCAGACGAGCTTCACGCACCGACGAGGTCGCGGCGCTCGAACGCCACGATCCCGGCCACCATGAGCACGACTGCGACGGCGACCATCACGATCGCCGCCGGCAGCCCGACCGGGTCGACCGGGACAGCCTCCAGGTGGTGGAACGGCGAGATGCCGACCAGCCACTTGGGCCAGTCCAGCAGTGGCCCGACGACCTCCACCACGTAGGCGACGACCGGCGCGGTCGCTCCCACCGCCACAGGGAGGCGAGGGGCGACCCCCAACACCAGGACGGACACCCCGGCGAACACCAGCACCGCGGGCACCGTGTTGAGCATCGCCGCGAAGGCGTCCGAAGCGGCCAGATCGGCACCGGCGATGGCGCCGCCCAGCCACATCGCCCCGGATGTGGCCGCGCAGAGCAGCAGGACCGACGCCACCAGGCACAGGACGTGGCCGCCGAGCCATCGCCACCGGCGCACCGGTCGGGTCAGCAGGAACTCGGCGCGAGTCGAGGCCTCCTCGCCGCGGGCGGTGCCCATCCGGAACGCCGAGTAGACCGCGATGACCAGCCCCACGATGATGCTCGTCATCCCGATGTAGCCGCGCGCCAGGTCGGACACGTCCATCCCCAGCGCGGCCAGGATGTCCTGGAAGCCGGTGTCGGAGACGAGGAACTCCTCGAGCGTGGGGACCATGCCGCCCAGCACCAGCCCGGTCACCGCCACGCCGGCGGTCCAGGCGAGGAGCGCGCCAAGGCTCGACCGCCAGGCGAACGCCAGTGGGCTGCCCAGCGCCCAGGCGTGCGAGCGATGGGCCTCCTTTCCGGCCAGCAGTCCGGCGCCCGCGTCGCGGCGGTGCCGCAGCACCGCGGCAACTACCGCGAGGGCGGCCGCAACCACCAGCGGGACGAGCACGACTGGCCATCGGTTGTCGCCGAACGCGCGGAGGTGGTCGGTCCAGCCGACTGGGGTCAGCCACCCCAGCCAGGCCCGCGAGTCGGCGCTGTTGGACACCATCCGCAGCAGGACCGATGCCGCGAGCACCGATGCCGCCCCGCCGAGGGCGGCGCCCCGCGTGGCGAAGACCTGTGAGGCCACCGCCGACACCCCTACGAACGTGGCGCAGTACCCGGCAATCGCCGCGCCCAGCAGCACGGCGCCCCAGGCTTGGGCCCCGGACAGCGCCAGGGCGAGGGCGATCGCCAGGCCGACTCCGGCGCACGCGCCGGCCAGGACAGCCAACTGGCTGAGCAGGGCTCGGGCCGGCCGGATCGGGCCGGCCAGCACGAGCTCGACTCGGCCAGCGTCCTCGTCGCCGCGCAGGAGCCTGGTCGTGGTCGTGATCGCCCAAGCACCGAGGATCAGCGTGACGTACAGGCCGGCATCCCAGACGACGAACCCGCCGACGGTGTCCACGGCGTGGGCGGGGCCGGCGATGATCCGGATGACCGGGTCCCTGCCCCAGATCGTCAGGGCGGCCCGGGACTGGGCATCGGGATAGCTCGTCTTGAAGGCGAACGCCTCGAACGCCATGTAGGCACCCATGCCGATCATGATCGCCAGGGCGCCGCGCCGGATCAGCCGCGCCGACAGCCGGGCGACTGCGACGCCCCGTTGCGCTCCCATCGACTGCACATCCTCCCGAGCGTGTGACCGATTGCCTGGCCTGAGCCGCCCGGTCGTCAGTAGTAGGTGAGGAAGATCTCCTCCAGCGAGGGCTCCTCGGTCCGCAGCCGGACCACGCGAACGGCGGCCAGGCGGGTGAGCAGCTCCGCCGGCGATCCGGTGACCGTGATCCGCATGCCGCCATCGACGCCCGCCACCGGCTCGACGTCCGTGACGCCCGGTACGCCGTCAAGCGCGGGCAACGGCCCCTCGACCACGACCTCCACGATCGTCGCGCCGAGGCGGCGCAGCTCCTGCAGCGTCGCCACCTCGACGAGTCGACCGGCGCGCAGGATGCCGACCCGGTCGCACAGGTCCTGCACCTCGTCGAGGATGTGCGAGGACAGGAAGATCGTCTGGCCCCGTGCGGCAGCCTCCCGGGCCAGGGCTTGGAACTCCGCCTCCATCAGGGGGTCCAGGCCCGCGGTCGGCTCGTCGAGGAGCAGGACGTCCGGGCGGCCCATGAACGCCGCCACCAGCGCGATCTTCTGTCGGTTGCCCTTGGAGAAGGAGCGCATGCGCGGGGACGGATCAACCTGCAGCCGCTCGAGCAGTTCCGCCCGGAACGCCGCATCGACTGCTCCGGACACGTTGCCAAGCAGGTCCAGGGTCTCGATGCCGGTGAGCTGGGGCCACAGGGCCACGTCGCCGGGCACGTAGCCGACGAGGCGGTGCGCCCGCTCGACATCCCCTACCGGGACGCCCAGGATCGTCGCGCTCCCGCGCGTCGGCCGGATGAGGCCCAGGAGCAGCCGGATCGTCGTGGACTTGCCTGACCCGTTCGGTCCCAGGAACCCGAAGATCTCCCCGGGCCGGACCTCCAGGTCCAGCGAGTCCAGTGCCACCACCGATCCGAAGTGCTTGGTCAACCCGGTGGTTGCGATTGCTGCCTGCTCCATCACGTCCTCCAACAGCACCAAAGGCGCAATGCCGTCAAGTGAATCAGAAGCGCGGGTCAGGCCAGGCCCATGGCGCGCGCGCGTCCGACGATGAGCCTGACAGCCGGGTCGGTCCCGGGGGGCAGTTCGTCCACGGGGAACCAGGCCAGGTCCAGCGACTCGTCCGAGCGCGCTGGCTCGGCACCGGGTGGTGCGATCCCCAAGTGCTCGAGGTCGAAGTGCACGCTCGGACCGGGCCGACGGGCGCCGTCACGGCAGACGGTCGGATGCCGGTCCAGGCCGAGGAGCCCGGGGTGCATCCAGATGCCGGCGATCCCGGACTCCTCGGCGGCCTCGCGACCGGCCGCGGCGGCGATCGAGACGTCCTCTGGCTCGCAGTGGCCGCCGAGCTGGAACCACCGTCCCGCCAGCGGATGCAGTGTCAGCAGGACCCGCTCCCGGGGGTCGTCGAGCAGCAGCGTGCTCGCGGTCAGGTGCCCCGCGCGCTGGTCGCGGGACGCGGGATCCGGGGTCCGGTCCACGAAGTCCAGGAAGGCGGTTCGCAGGAGCCCCTGTTCCCGGCTCGGCGCCGACCACGTCTGGAGCACGCGTCGGACATCGACGAGCAGCTGCGCCGCCGGGGAGCTGTCGGTCACCCGCGGGGGTCAGGGCCCTCGGAGGCCCCCGACCCGCCAGCCTCGTCGGGGCCAGCCTCGTCGGGGCCAGCCGCGCCCCCAGCCTCGGAAGCACCCGCGCCGCCTCCTGGCACCTCCCCGGAAGCCAGCGCCGCGAGGTCGGCATCGGAGATCGGCGAGCCGGTGACGAACGCGGCTGGATCGTCGAGGTCGCTGGGCCCGGGCAGCAGGTCTGGATGCGCCCAGACCTCGTCGCGGCCAGCCACGCCCCGCGCCTTCTCCAACTCGCTCCACAGGGCCGCGGCTTCGCGCATCCGCCGGGGCCGCATCTCGAGCCCCACGAGCGAGGCGAACGTCTTCTCGGCCGGTCCGCCAACGGCGCGGCGGCGGCGCACCGCCTCTCGGAGCCGGGCGCTGGTCCCGAGCCGGTCGCCGGCCGCGGCCGTCACGACGTGGTCGACCCAGCCCTCCACCAGCGCGAGCAGCGTCTCGAGCCGGGCCAGTGCAGCCTTCTGCTCGGGGGTGTCCTTCGGTGCGAGGACGCCGGAGGCAAGTGCCTCCTGGAGGTTCGCCGGGTTGCTCATGTCGATCCCGCGCAGGGCCTCCTCCATGGCAGAGGCATCAAGCCCGATGCCGCGGGCGTACTCCGCCACGGCATCGCGCAGTGTCGGCCCGAGCCACGGGACATGCCGGAACAGACGCTGGTGGGCCACCTCGCGCAATGCCAGGTAGACCGCGATCTCGCCCTCCTCGATCCCCAGGCCCATGCCGAAATCAGCCATGTTCTGCGGCACGAGTGTGGGCACGCCGTCTGAGGTCAGCGGGATGCCGACGTCCGTGGCACCGAGCACCTCCCCGGCCAGCGCGGCCAAGCCCTGGCCCGTCTGCGCGGCGAACATCGTGGCGCCCATCTTCTTGGCCATGCCCATCAGCGGACCGAGCATCGCGGTCAGGTCGACGGGCATCTCCGCCGGGAGCATCGCCCGCATCTCCGGGGGAAGGCCCTTCGCCAGGTCCTCCGGGCTGGGCATCATGCCGCCCATCGAGGTCTGGACCTGCTCGGCGATCGGCGTGATGATCTCCTGCCACGCCGGCATCGTGGCGGTGAGCCACTCCGAGCGGCTCCAGGCCCGCGCCCCAGCGCCGCTGGACGGGAAGGCCGTGGTCGGGTCGAGCCACAGGTCGGCCAAGCGCACTGCCTCCTCGACGCTGCGGCGCTGCGCGTCGGCGACGACGGGGTCGCCGGCGGCGGAGATGGCCTTGCGCGCCATGTCGGTGGCCGCGGGCCAGTCCACCGGCCCGGTCTCCTGGGACGTCGACATCCCCTGCAGCATGGCGCCGAGCTGGGACAGGGCGGCACCAAGATCAGCCATGTTGAAGGGCTCGCCCGGCTGGCCCCCCTTGGGCTCCGAGTCGTCCGGGGGCTCGCCAGGCGTGAAGCCGAATGGGACATTGCTCATGACGGGTGCCTTCCTATCGTGGGCGGGATGCTGCACCGCACCGAGTACAAGGGTAGGCGCGTGCCGCCCGGGGCGCGCCATGGTGGGCTCGTTGGACCACCGGACGACGCGGGGGAACCCGCCGCATCCGGTGTTGCGGCACGCCAGGATCGGCGGCCGTGCGCCGCGCCCCCCGGGTAGGCTCCCGGCAGGTCTGCTTCTGTGACCTGCGGCTGCGGTTCTGGCGATCTCGTCGACGGGGATCGCCGGTGAGGACGGAGGTGCACGGTGACCTGGTGGTTGATCCCGCTGTGCGCGACCCTGGCTGCATGGATCTACACGCGGGGATCCGGGCGCGTTGGCGGGCGGTTGCGGATCAGGCCGGAGCCGGGGTCCACGGCGGACCGCGCCGATCTAGACCGGTTCGCCCGGGCCCTGGCGCGCCCCCTGCCCGGAGGTCGGGATGAGTGACGCGCCAGATGGGCGACGGCCCAGATGACTGACGACGTGGTGGGGCCGCCTGACCCCGACGGACCTGCCCCGCGGCCGGGCCGGATCAAGCGGCTGCGCACGTGGTGGGCCGGGGATGCGCCGACAACGCCACGCGAGCGCGCGCGCTCGAGGGCGATCAACCGGGGCGTCGCCGCCGGGATGGGGCTGATCTTCGTCGGCTCCCTCCTGCGCGTCCCGTTCCTGATCATGAGTCCGGGGCCCACGTACAACACCATCGGGGAGGTGAACGGCGAGCCGATGATCGTCGTCACCGGGACGACCACCTACCCCACCGAGGGAAACCTCGACATGACGACGGTGGGCGAGCGCGGCGGCTCCGGCGGCGTGACCATCGGCCAGGCGCTGGTCGGCTGGGTCGTCCCCGATCGGGCACTCGTCCCGCGGGAGTCGGTCTACGGTCCGGAGACCGGCGAGGAGGTCACCGAGCGCAACGACCAACTCTTCGCGCTGTCGAAGTCCGACTCGATCGCCGCCGCCATGGCGGAGCTGGGCATCCCCACCGAGGAGTCCGTGGTCGTGACGTTGGTCGTGGGGGGATCCCCGGCTGACGGGATCCTGGAGACCGGCGACGTGATCCTGACGGTCGACGGCAAGGCGGTCACCGAGCCCGCCGACGTCGGCCGCCTCGTGCGCCAGCACGAGGTTGGTGAGACGGTGCGCGTGGAGGTGCTGCGAACCGAGCCGGACGGCGGCGAGCAGGAGCGCCTGCAGCTGGACGTGGTGGCGGGAGCGGGCAAGCCCTCAGCCGCGGCGCCCGACGCGCCCGCGCAGCCGTACCTGGGCGTCGGAGTCAGCACCGTGCACGAGGCACCCTTCGACATCGAGTTCACCCTGGAGAACGTGGGGGGTCCCAGCGCCGGGCTGATGTTCTCGCTGGCGATCGTGGACAAGCTGACCAAGGGCTTCCTCAACGGCGGCCGCCATGTCGCCGGCACCGGGACGATCACGCCGGAGGGCAAGGTCGGTCCCATCGGCGGGATCAGGCAGAAGCTCCTGGGCGCGCGTGCCGCCGGGGCCGAGCTGTTCCTGGCTCCGCATGGCAACTGCTCGGAGGTCGTGGGCCACGTACCGGATGGGCTGACCGTGGTGCCGGTCGAGACGCTGTCGGACGCCCGGGAAGTCGTGGGCAAGTGGGTGGCGGATCCGTCGTCCAGGTTCCCGACATGCCAGCAGGTCGCGGAGTCGGCAACGGGGTAGCCGGCCGGTCGTCGCGGACGGAGTCGGCAAGGACGGGACAGCCCTGGATTGCCCAGTCGGGAGTCGTCGCCGGTGCCACTGGCCGCGGACAGGTAGTTTGGGGCCGTGAGCTTCGATCCCCCCTCTGCCCCGCGGCGCCGGACGCAGGCCCGCAAACCCAAGCGCTCCGGTGCACTGGCCCCCACGTTGGCGATCCTGGGCGCGGCAGCGATCGGGTTCCTGATCTTCACTACGTTCTACACGGACCTGCTGTGGTTCCGCTCGGTTCAGAAGCAGTCAGTGTTCACGACGCTGCTCGTGACCAGGTTCGGGCTCTTCCTGTTCTTCGGCCTGATCACGGCGGCGACCGTCGGGGCGAACATGCTCATCGCCTTCCGGGCGCGACCCGCTTTGGGGGCGGCGTCGGCCGAGCAGGTCTCACTCGAGCGCTATCGGGCCAGCCTGGCGCCTTTCCACCGGGTCATCCTCATCGGCGTCCCTGCCTTGCTGGGCGTGCTGATCGGCATGTCGGCGTCCTCGCAGTGGAGGGCGTACATGATGTGGCGGCACGCTTCGACGTTCGACGTGAAGGACCCGCAGTTCAACACCGACATCGGGTTCTTCGTCATGCAGTACCCGTTCCTCCGGTTCGCGCTGGGGTGCGCCACGGCGGTGCTGCTCCTCTGCCTGATCATGGCCGGAGTCACCCACTACGTGTTCGGTGGCCTCCGGCTGCAGGGGCCCAGCCCCCGGACCAGTCGCGCGGCGCACATCCAACTGTCGATCTTGGGTGGCCTCCTGATGCTGGTCAAGGCCGCGGCCTACTGGCTGGACCGCTACGGCTTGGCGATCAAGAGTGAGCCCCTCGTCGACGGGTTCACCGGCTTGAAGTACCGCGACGTGAACGCGGTCCTGCCCGCCAAGAACATCCTCGCGATCATCGCCGTGCTGTGCGCGGTGCTGTTCTTCGCCAACGCCTGGCGGCAGGGGTGGCGGTTGCCGCTGCTGGGCGGGGGCCTGCTGGCCGTTTCCGCGCTGGTGATCGGCGGCATCTACCCAGCGATCGTCCAGCAGTTCCAGGTCAAGCCCTCCGAGCTGGTCCGCGAGCAGGAGTTCATCAAGCGCAACATCGAGGCGACCAGGGCGGCGTACGACCTGGCCGACGCGCAGTTCCAGGACTACTCAGGCGACGGCCAGCCGACGAAGGCGACCCTGAAGGAGGATTCCGGGACCCTGAGCAGGATCCGCCTCCTCGACCCCGCAGTGGTCTCCCCGACGTTCCGCCAGCTCCAGCAGATCCGCGGCTCCTACTCGTTCCCAGACACCCTCGACGTCGATCGCTATCCGATGAACGAGGGAATCCGCGGGGCCATCATCGCGGTCCGCGAGGTCAACCTCGATGGTGTGGGGGAGCGCAACTGGGCCAACGACCATGCCGTCTACACCCACGGGTACGGCGTTGTCGCAGCTCGGGACAACACCGCCCAGTCAGACGGGCGGCCCTCCTTCTTCGCCTACGACATCCCCACGATCGGCGACCTGGAGATCGACCAGCCGCGGGTCTACTTCGGCGAGGAGTCGCCCGAGTACTCCATCGTGGGGGCTGCCGAGGGGGCCGAACCACGGGAGCTCGACTACCCCGACGACACCTCAGCCAGCGGGCAGCGGAACAACACGTACACCGGCCTGGGCGGCGTCGGGGTGGGCGACATCTTCCACAAGCTGCTTTTCGCGGCCAGGTTCCAGGACCCCAACATCGTGCTCTCGTCGCTGGTCAACTCGGAGTCGCGCATCCTGTTCGACCGCGACCCGGTGACCCGGGTCCAGAAGGTCGCCCCCTGGCTGACCACGGATGGCGACCCCTACCCAGTCGTTGTCGACGGCCGGATCAAGTGGATCATCGACGGCTACACGACCACGGCCACGTACCCCTACTCCTCTCGCACGACCCTGTCCGACGCCACCGCCGATGCGATCACCGCGTCGTCGGAGGCAGTGACCACCCTGCCCAGCGAGCGGATCAACTACCTGCGCAACTCCGTCAAGGCCGTGGTCGACGCCTACGACGGCACGGTCGACCTCTACGCCTGGGACGCCGAGGATCCGCTGCTGGAGACCTGGAGCAAGGCGTTCGGAGGGGTGGTCCGGCCGGTCAACGAGGCGTCGACCGAGCTGGTCGACCACTTCCGGTACCCGGAGGACATGTTCAAGGTGCAGCGGACGATCCTCTCGCGGTACCACGTCACCGATCCGGCCTCGTTCTACAACGGCCAGGACTTCTGGACGATCCCGATCGACCCGACCGACCGGTCGGTCAACGCCCTCCAGCCGCCGTACTACCTGTCCCTGCGGATGCCCGGCACCGAGTCGCCGAGCTTCTCGGTGACCACGACCTTCGCCCCGCTGAAGCGCCAGACGCTGGCCGCGTTCATGGCCGTCGACGCCACGCCCGGCCCCGGCTTCGGGACGATGAGGGTCCTGCAGTTGCCCCGCAACACGACTGTGCCCGGCCCGACGCAGGTGCAGAACAACTTCGAGTCAGAGCCCGTCATCGCAGAGCAGCTGACCCTGCTCCGGCGCGGCGGAGCTGACGTCGAGTTCGGCAACCTGCTCTCCCTGCCGGTCAGTGGCGGGCTGCTCTACGTGGAGCCGGTCTACGTGCGCGCGGCGCAGGGCCAGGGCTATCCGCTGCTGCGCAAGGTGCTGGCCAGCTTCGGCACCCGGTCGGTCATGCGGGACACGCTCGGACAGGCGCTGGCCGCGCTGTTCTCGGCCAGCGGCTCGTCGACTGGGGATTCTGGCGGGACCGACTCGGGGAACGATGTGACCGCGGACGCGCAAGCGGACCTGACCAAGGCGCTCGCTGATGCGGAGGCTGCCTTCGAGGCCGGTCAGCAGGCCCTCAAGGACGGCGACTTCGCCGCGTATGGCCGGGCGCAGGAGAACCTGAAGGCGGCGCTCGACCGCGCTGCCGCTGCGCAGAAGCGGATCGTCAGCGGCGGTGGCACGACCTCGGAGGAGGAGGGCGCCGCGGAGTCGGAGACCCCGGCTGCGACGCAGACGCCGGCTGCGGCTGCCGCGGTGTCGACTGGGGCACCGGCGCAAGTCCGGTAGCGGCCTGTCGTCGTCGAGGCCCATCTGGGATATTCACCCCATGGCTAAACGGCACAAGCGACGGACCTGGCCATGGGTGGTCCTCTTCGGGGGGCTCCTGCTGGCTGCGCTGTTCTACTTGGGTGGCGGGTGGTACTTCGCGGGGCAGGTCTACGAGGACGCCCTCAAGGCGGAGCCCTATGACGCGACGAGCCTGCAGAAGGGCACGATCACGGCCATCGAGGTGACCGAGGAGACCAAGACGGTCACGCTCCTGCCGGATGAGGAGGACCGCGACGAGACGAAGTTCGACCACGCCATCGTCGGACTGGTCATCGGCGACTCCAACATCGTCGTGGGCCCGGCCAAGGTGGGCGAGGACGGGAGCGAGGTCCGGGCGGTCCGTGAGATCCACGGCGAATCGCCGAAGCCCGGCGATCGGTACGGCCTGACGCGGGACGTGTGGTCCACGCCCGGCAACGCCGGCCTGAAGGCCGAGGAGGTGGAGTTCGCGACGCTCGAGGGCCAGCGGTACTCAGCCTGGCGCGTGCGGGCCAGCAACTCGGACAACTGGGCCGTGCTCACCCATGGCAAGGGGGCGTCCCGTGCGGAGATGCTCCGGATGGGCCGGACGCTTCACCGCGCCGGGTACAGCTTGCTGATCATCACCTACCAGAACGACGCTGGGGCCCCGGCCACCGACGACGGGATGGTCCACTACGGCCGCACCGAGTGGAAGGAGGTCGAGGGCGGTGTCCAGTACGCGCTCGATCAGGGCGCCAAGGAGATCGTGCTGGGCGGCGTCAGCCACGGCGGAGCGGTGACCCTGGGCTTCCTCGCCCTCAGCCCGATGGCGAACCAGGTCTCGGGTGTCATCCTCGACGCCCCGGCCTCCAGCCTGCAGGACGTCATCGATGCCGCAGCCGACTTCCGTGAGCTGCCCGTGGTCGGCCTGCCGATCCCGGAGTCCCTGGAGGCCACCGCCATGTGGATCGTGGCCGCGAGGTACGGGGTGGACTACGGCGCCGTCGACTACACGGGCATGAAGGACCTGGTCAGGTCGCCCCTGCTGACCATCCAGGGCAGCGACGACCGGACTGTGCCCAAGGCCGTGAACGACCGGTTCATGGGCGCCGACGGGGCCGGCGAGGGCGGCCAGTACCTCGTCGTGGACCGTGCCGACCACGTGCTGTCCTGGAACCTCGGGCCGAAGGCGTACGAGGACAAGGTGACGAAGTTCGTGAGGGCTCTGAAGTAGGTGGCGGCTACACCCGCACGGAGTTGATCAGTTCCCGCAGCAGCGCCGCTGCCTGCGCCGGGGAGTCGCGGCGGACGTCGTGCCCGGCGGGCAGGCGGTTGACCGTCCAGCCAGGCATCGCGACAAGGTCAGCCTCAGCCTCCGGGGCCAGGACGCTGCCGCGCTCGGGCAGCCCGGCGGCGACCACGACCGGGCAGGTGACGCGGCGGGCTGAGGCACCCCATCCGTTGCGCACCCAGTGGACCGGCTCGCTGAACGCATCGGCGTCCACTGCGTACTTCGACCTCGCCCACGGCTCGTACTCCGCGGGATCCCAGTCGGGGTGCTCCTCCCGGGCGCTGTCGATGAGCTCCTCGAGCGTGGCCGTCTGCAGCAGGAGGATCCATGCCTCCAGGTCCGTCAGGTCGGTCGGGGAGTCCGCCGGCTCCTGATCGTCCTCGGCGATCGACGCGGTGAACGGGGGGTCCTCCAGGAACAGGGCGACGGCCAGCTCCGGGTGGGTCGCTGCCACGCCCAGGGCGACGGCCGCACCCATCGAGTGCCCGCCGACGACGATCGGGCCGCCGGTCTCCACGACGAGCCGCCGTGCCTGCGCCACGGCGTCGGCCAGCAGGTCGCTCCATGCGATGGTCTGCCCGGGCTCGGCCATGCGGCCGCCGTGAGCTGGGGCGTCGGGTGTCGCGACCTGCAGATCCGGCAGGTCGAGGGCGCGCAGGAACGGTCCCCAGCACGATCCATCGTCGCCGACGCCGTGGAGCAGCAGGAGCCCGGGCAGACGAGTGGGCCGGGTCGCGCTGGATTGGTTGCTGGACTGGTTGCTCGGCTGTGGGTTGGGCAGCGTTGGCATCGCGGGTGTCCTCTCGTCGCGGTCCCGGGCCCGGCGGTCCGTGGGTCCTGGATGTCCGGTGACGCCCAGGGCCTGCTAGCCCTCCAGGCTCATGGTGGGATGAGCCTAGGGCGTCCTTGCCGAGCCGGCAGGTTGTGCGGCGGCTTGGAGGCCGTTGGACGCAGGGGTCCTAGGCTTCGGGCATGGATCCGGTGCGTGCCACGCGCTACGTGACACCCCTGCGCGAGGGTGGCTCGCTGCCCGGGCTCATGGAGGCCGACGACCTGGGCATGTACGTGGTCAAACTGCGCGGCGCCGGCCAGGGCCTGAAGGCGCTGGTCGCGGAGGTGATCTGTGCGGTGCTGGCCGACGGCGTCGGGCTGGCGACCCCGAGGTGGGTGCCGGTCGAAGTCCCCGTCGAGATGGCCGCTGCCGAGCCCGACCCCGAGGTGCAGCACCTGCTGCGGACATCCGCCGGGCTCAACCTCGGCATCGACTTCCTCCCGGGGGCGCTCGACGTCGGGCCGATGCCCGCGGTGGACCCGGTTCTGGCGGGGCGGATCATCTGGCTGGACGCGCTGATCGTCAACATGGACCGCTCGTGGCGCAACCCCAACATGCTGCTCTGGCACCGGGAGCTCTACCTGATCGACCACGGCGCGGCGCTGCCGTTCCACCACGCATGGGCGCCGGGGCGGGGCGACCAAGTCGACCGGTTCGCGGCCCGGGCTTACCAGGTGGCAGATCACGCGGTGCTGGAGTGTCAGCCCGACGTGCTCGGCGCCGACGACCAGATGGCAGGTGTCGACTGGGTGGGACTGGTGGATGAGGCGGTCGCATCGGTCCCGGCGGAGTGGCTGGACCGGGCGTTCGCAGGCCCTGCTGATGTGCGCGCGGCCTATGGCGAGTACCTCTTGGCGCGCCTGGCGGCCCGACCCACATGGGTGGCGGCTCTGGCCGAGGCGGTGGCTCGCGGTCCGGACCGGGACGAACGAGGCCACCGGGCGCCGACGCGGGCCTCTCGTCGGCCGGACTGGATCACCGGACCGGAGGCGAAGTGACCGCGGTGCCCTTCGAGTACGCCGTCCTTCGCGTCGTCCCGCGCGTGGACCGGGGGGAGTTCGTCAATGGGGCGGTCCTGCTGTACTGCCAGTCCGCAGGCTACTTGGGCATCCGGGTGCGCGCCGACCTGGGATGTGTCACCGTCCTGTGGTCGGAGGCTGACCTGGGGGCGATCGCAGCCGCGCTGGCTGGCGCGCGGGCCGTGGCGGAGGGGACCTCGGACGCGGGGCCGGCCGGGCTGGCCGACCCCGGGCGCAGATTCCGATGGCTCACCGCACCACGCAGCGCCGTCATCCAGCCGGGACCAGTGCACACAGGCATGACGACCGACCCGCGGGTGGAACTCGACCGGATCGGCCGACGCATGCTCGGGTGACCGGTGCAGCTCGATGACCCGCTGGTTCTAGGCCTTCGACCCCGGCAGGTCCCCCGGGACGCCGATGATCGAGTAGCCGCCGTCAACGTAGATCGTCTGGCCGGTGATCATCCGGGCGCCGTCCGAGGCCAGGAACGCTGCGGTGTACCCGACGTCGGCCTGGGTGACGTTGTTGCGCATCGGCGAGACGGCCTTCGTGAAGTCCAGCAGCCGACCCACGTCGGGGATACCGGATGCGGCCAGCGTGCGGATCGGGCCCGCGGAGATCGCGTTGACCCGGATTCCCTGCGGCCCAAGGTCGTTGGCCAACTCGCGCACGTAGGCCTCGAGCGCGGCTTTGGCCACGCCCATGACCTTGTAGTTGGCGGCCACCCGGACGCCGCCGAGGTAGCTCAGCGCGATGACCGAGCCGCCGTTCGGCATGTGCTTGCGTGAGGCGTTCATGAGCTTTGTCAGCGAGTGGGCGCTCGTGAGCATCGCCGTGGTGAAGTCCTCGTCCTTGGTCTGGACGACGCGATGCTCGAAGGCGCGCGCCGGAGCGAAGGCGATGGCGTGCACGACTATGTCGATCGGGACGTGGATCTTGTTGAAGAAGGCCTTGATCTCGTCGTCCTTGAGTACGTCGCAGCGGTCATAGGCGATCAGGTTCGGCAGCTTGGGCGCCAGGTTCATGATCCGGCTGTGGAAGCGGAACTGGTAGCCCAGGATCACCCGGGCGCCCTGATGCGTCAGCTCCTGGGCGATGGCCCAGGCGATGGACTCCTCGCTGGCCACGCCCATCACCAGGGCGACCTTGCCCTTGAGCGGCTTCTTGATGGTCACGGGACCTCCCGATTCTGATCCGCGGAGCCGTCCGGCGGAAGCCGTCCGGGCTCCCTGATCGTAGGGCGACTGCACGGTTGATGCCGGTCACAGGCCTGTTCCCAGATGCTGCGAAGCCCCTGTTCGCGACTGCGACAGCTCGTTCCGACATAATTCGGGCGGCCTCCTCTGAGGCTGGGGCCTGACCGCCGGACTGAGGAGGTACTTCGTGACACGAACCCTGCGCACCGCTGCTGTCGCTGCGATCGCGTCCGTTGGCCTCCTTGCGGGTTCGCCAACTCCCATCGGGGGGGCGGTCGCCCTGGCCGCTCCCGCCTCGCCCCAGCTCGCAGCCTCCCCGACCGTGGCTCGCCCGCTGCGCAACGCGCCGGCCGCCAACGCCGTCCGCGTCGCAACGTACAACGTGATGAAGACCTCGCGGATGGCGTCGCGGTGGTCCTGGTCGAAGCGCAGGAATGCCCTGCGGAACACGGTTCGAGCCGCCTCCCCAGACGTGCTCGCCGTCCAGGAGGCGAACACGCAGCGGTGGAATGGGGGAACCCACGTCGAGGACGTGCGAAGGATCCTCGCCGGGCTCGGCTACCAGATCGGGTCGCGCAACTACACCAGCTGCACCTCTGGATGCACGCGCGGCTCCCACATCTTCTTCAAGTCCAGCAGGATGCGCCTGGTGCGGCTGCCCAAGTCGGGCGTGCGGGCAGCGGGGATGACGGGCATCTCCAGGATCGCGGCCAAGGGGCTCGGCGGCATCCAGGACCGGAACGTCTCCTGGGCGTTCCTGAGCCCGAGGGGGAGCAGCCGGACGACGCTGTACGTGTCGGTCCACCTGCCGACGCAGAAGACCGCGCATGGGGAGAGGCTGCGCGTGGCGGTCGCCTCCCGCCTGCGGCCGTGGGCGGACCAGCTGATCCGGAGAAGTGGGCTCCGCAACGTCGAGCTCGTCATCGCGGGGGACTTCAACTCCTTCCAGAGGCGACAGCCCAGGGGGGCCCAGACCGTCCTGGCCCAAGCGGGGCTCATCGACGGGTTCACCGCCCCCGTGAAGGTGAACGCGCACTATGGGACCGTCAACTACACGCCGCAGACAAACAAGTACCAGGGGTTCCCGCCGCGGCCCCACTACTACAAGCGGAACACGACACGGATCGATTACGTCTTCTCCACCGTGCGACCCCAGCGCCATGAGGTCGTGCTGCACCTGACCGGCAAGGGCACGTTCGACAACAGGTTCCGGGCGTCGGACCACAACATGGTGATGGTGGACCTGTCGCTGCGTTGAGGCTCGCCCCTCGCGGATCTGCGATGGCTACTTCGCGTTGCGCCGCAGGCGGATCTCCTGGTCGAGCTCGCCGTCGGCCGAGGAGTACTCCCCGCTGGCCGAGTACCAGCCGCTCACGACGGCCTTGCCCGGTGCCAGGACGCCCGTGTCGGGGCGGATCCGGCCTGACGCCCACGGCTGGGCGGCGCCGTCGCAGGTGAGTGCGGGCTCGGAGCCGGCGTCGTAGCCCGTCCAGAAGTACTCCGAGCGGATGAGCGTGCGTCCCACGCGCTGGGTGACCTGCCCGCTGACCGAGAGGCTGCTGGCGTTGCGGCAGGAGTAGGTGCCAGCCAGGTGCACTGAGCCGTCGCGGTCGACGGTGCCGCTGGTCACCTGGAAGGTGATCTCCGGGGGCGGTGGCGCTGCCTGCACGTCCAGGACGAGATTCCCCCCGGTCTCCCAGGCCGAGGCGACGATGTAGTAGGTGGCGCCCGGCTCTGCCTCGATGTAGTGGGCCCAGCAGTTGACGCGCGTGGGGGCCGTGGGATTCCCCTGGGTCACCATCAGCGCGCCGTCGTAGTTGGAGTCCGCCATGGAGACGACGAAGGCTGGAGTCACCGCGGTGTAGGAGAACCACACGCTGGCAGCCGATGGCGCGTCGCCGTCCTCGCTGCAGTAGTCCTCGGCGAGGGCCTGGGTCACCGGGTCGGTGGTGGCCTCGGCGG
>JBAVLA010000239.1:0-18279 GCA_049688595.1 Candidatus Nanopelagicales bacterium
GGTGCCCCGCAGCGAGGTCGGGTTGCCGTCCTCGTCGTCCTTGCTGAAGCTGACCGCGGCGGCCAGCTGCGGCGTGTAGCCGGCGAACCAGGCGGACATGTATTCATCGGTGGAACCGGTCTTGGCAGCGGCCGGCCGGCCCAGCGACTGCGCCGGCGAGCCGGTGCCGTTGCGGACGACCGACTGCAGGGCGTAGTTCACCGTGTCGGCCACGTCCTGGTCGAAGACCCGCTCGGTCTTGTTCACCCGGGCGTACAGGACCTTCCCCTTGGGGTCGGAGATCCTGTGGATGATCGTGGGCGTCGCGCGCAGGCCACGGGAGGCGAACGTGGCGTAGGCGCCGGCCACGTCGAGGGTGTGGGGCGAGGCGGTGCCCAGCACGAATGTAAGGTCGTCGGTCTCCGCCCACCCAACCATCGACTTGGGGATGCCGGCACGCAGGGCCGCATCACGGACCTTCGACACGCCGATCTGGTCCTCCACGGACACGTAGACGGTGTTGATCGACTGCTCTGTGCCCTTCAACAGGGTCACCCGCTCGCCGTAGGAGTGGCTGGCGTAGTTGACGACCCGGTAGTTGCGCACGTAGGTCGGGGTGTTGCCTGGCCAGGTCGTGTACAGCCCGACGCCGGACTCGATCGCCGCAGCCAGCCCGAACGGCTTGAACGTCGAGCCCGCCTGCTGGATCGCCTGGGTCGCGTTGTTCAGGCTGTCCTCCAGATAGTCGGCGCCGCCGTACATCGCCACAACCTCACCGGTGACCGGCTCGACCGCCGCGATCCCGATTCGCAGGCCCTTCGTTCCCGACTTCGGTCCCTGCTCCTTGACCGCCGCCACCGCGGCCTTCTGGGCCTGCCGGTCGAACGTGCTCGTCACGCGCAAGCCGCCGCCCTCGACCTCACCCTCGGTGTACCCCATGGCAAGCAGCGCCCGCCGGACCGAGTCCAGCAGGAACCCGTTGGGTCCGGCGAACTTCTGGCGCTTCTTCTGCTCGACGATCTTCGGGAACTCAGCGACGGCCTCGTCGTGCTCCTCCTGGGTGATCCATCCCTCGTCCAGCATCCCGCCCATCACGTAGGCGTACCGACCCTTCAGCTCGTCCAGGTTGTTCTCCGGGTTGAAGGTCCCAGGAGCGTTGAGGATCGCAGCGAGCACGGCAGCCTCCTCGAGTGTGAGCTTGTGCGAGTCCGTGTCGAAGTACTGCTCCGCGCCAGTCTGGATGCCGTAGGCGCCGCGGCCGTAGTAGATCGTGTTCAGGTACCGCTCGAGGATCTCGTCCTTGGTCAGCTGGGACTCCAGCTTCAAGCTCAGGACCAGTTCCCGGAACTTGCGCAGGAGAGTCTTGTCCGAGGTGAGGAAGGCGTTCTTCGCGTACTGCTGGGTGATCGTCGAACCGCCCTGGGAGGAGCCCGTCGTCAGGTTGTTCCACATCGCCCGGAGGAACCCCCGCACGGCGAACCCGCCGTGCTCGTAGAAATTGCGATCCTCGGCAGCGAGGACGGCCTTCTGCGCCTGTTCGGGGACCTTCGACAGCGGCACCGAGATGCGGTTCGTGTCACCCAGCCTCGCCAGCTCGGACTTGCCGTCGTTCCAGTACACGATCGACGTCTGCGCCGCCGCGACGTCGTTCTCCTCGGGCACGTCTACGAGGGCCCAGGCCACCGCGAAGAGGATCCCTCCGAGGACGACCCCGAACAGCCCCATCGCGAACAGGCCCCCGAGCGTTTGCTTCCAGGACGGCACGAAACGACGCCAGCCTCTGCGGCCCTCGCGTGGGTAGTCGATCTTCACCCGTAACACGGTAGTCCACGCACGCCCCCGGCGTTGGGTCGGATGCGCACCCCGAACATTCACCGAATCGGGGGCTGCAACCCCGCTTACAACCTGGTCGTCGCCCGGCCGGCAACCGGATGCGCGGCGCCGCGCCACCGCCTACCCTAGCCAGATGGCCGCGCCGCGCTCCTCCGCCCTGCGGGGCACGAGGACGCCCCGGCCGACGAAGCCGCCCAAGCCCGATCCTGAGGAGTTCGCCACAGAGTCCGTGGCCGATCCGCAGGAGCCGCGCGGCGTCGTTTCGTTCGCCCTGGCGCGGCGCGCTGCACTGGAGGGCATGCGCCGCGGGGGAGCCCTCGACTCGGACCTGTGCGACGCCGACCCCAACCTGCTGCGCGCCGCCAAGTACCACGGGGCACCCGCTGGGCGACCGTGCCCGGTGTGCCGACGCCTCGACCTGGTCGAGGTCACCTGGGTGTACGGCGCCCAGCTCGGTGCCCTCAGCGGATCGGCCAGGTCTCCCGCACAGGTCGAAGCCATGGCCCACGAGTACGGACGCTTCCGGGCGTACGTCGTCGAGGTCTGCCGCGGGTGCTCATGGAACCACCTCGTGATCTCATACACCCTCGGGGACGGGAACCCCCGGCTCCGGCTTCCCGGTGCGGGGTAGGCCGGGTGCCCGAGCTGCCGGAGGTCGCCGCGCTTGCTGAGGCGCTGTCCGACCGCACGCGCGGACTCACGGTCGCCCGCATCGACGTGGCCGCGGTGAGCGTCCTGAAGACGTTCGACCCGCCCGTGGCAGCCGCCGCGGACGCCGCCGTCCTCGGATTCAGCAGGTATGGCAAGCACCTGGTCCTGGACCTGGCAGACGTAGCCGGCGAGCCGCTGCACCTCGTTCTCCACCTGGCCCGAGCAGGCTGGGTGCGATGGCGCGATGAAGCCCCCGCGGCACCGCCAACGATCGGCGGCCGCTCCGGGGGTCGGGGGACCGGCAGCAGCCTTGCGCTGCGCATCTCCTTCCGGACTCGGGACGGCCAACGCGCGGGCGCGATCGACGTCACGGAGGCGGGGACGCAGAAGCGACTTGCCGCGCACATCGTCCGCGATCCGCGTGACGTCGAGGGCATCGCCGCACTGGGGCCGGATCCGCTGGACGCACAGTTCGACGCCGCGGCGTTCCACGACGTCCTGGCCAGGGCCGGGCGAGCCCAGATCAAGGGTGTCCTGCGCGACCAGTCCCGGATCGCCGGCATCGGCAACGCGTACTCCGACGAGATCCTCCACGCAGCCCGCATGTCGCCCTTCGCCTCGGCAGCCACGCTCAGCCCCGACACTGAGGCGCGCCTCTACCGGGCCATCCGCAGCACGCTGGCTGCCGCCGTGGCCGCGGCGCGGGCGACCGACCCGGCCCTGCTCAAGGCCGAGAAGCGGGCCGGCATGGCCGTGCACGGCCGGACCGGCCAGCCGTGCGGAGTCTGCGGCGACGTCATTCGGGAGGTCAGCTTCGCCGACTCCAGCCTGCAGTACTGCCCAACCTGCCAGACAGGTGGACGGCCGCTTGCCGACCGACGGATGAGCCGGTTGCTGAAGTAGCGCCCCAGTTGGATCCGGCCGGGCTGGATCAGGCCCGGGCGGGGCTACGCTGGCCATCATGGCGTGGCTGGTCACTGGGGGCGCGGGGTACGTCGGAGCGCACGTGGTGCGCGACCTGATCTCCAGCGGGCGGGACGTGGTCGTGCTCGACGACCTGTCCACCGGGCGAGCCGCGCGACTGCCTGACGGGGTCGCGCTCGTTCGCGGCGAGGTGGGCAGCCGAAGGGCCGTCCGCCAGGCACTGCTCGAGCATCCGGTGACCGGCGTGATGCACCTGGCCTCACAGCGGGATCCGCAGGAGGCAGTCGCCAACCCCCTGCGCCACTGGTGCCGCAACATCGGCGGGCTGCAGGTCCTGCTCGAGGAGATGGTGGCAGCCGGGGTCTCGCAGCTGGTCCACGCCTCATCCGCAGCTGTCTACGGGACGGCGCCGTCGGGGGCGGACCAGCGGCCCGAGGCGGAGGCGCACATCCCCAGGATCAGCGAGTCGTCGCCCGCCAGACCTGCGGAGCCCTGTGGCGCGACCGCCCTGGCCGGCGAGTGGATGATCTCGGCGACCGTCGCCGCCAACGACTGGCGGGCCCTGAGCCTGCGGCTCTTCGAGGTCGCCGGTACCCGGTCCCCTGAGCTTGCCGATCCGCTCGCCCTGAACCTGATCGCCGGTGTCCTCGACGCGCTGGCCGCCGGTCGGCCGCCAGCGCTCCACGGCGACGACCACGCGACGCCTGACGGATCCCGGATCCGGGACTACGTGCACGTCGCCGACGTCTCGGCCGCACTGCTGGCCGCCGTGCGAGTCGTCGAGCACGCCCACACCGACAAGGTGGGGACGGTGGAGCCGGTCGACGCAGTCCGATCAGCTACCGAGCGGGTGCAGCACGCTGCGGCCATGGCCGAGTTGGCCGCCTCCCGGCTGCCGGGGGGAAGCCGTGCCGTGGAGGTTGCCACCCATGTACCCGACGCGGCGGAAGCGGCCGCCGAGATAGCCGCCAGGGCGGCAGCCCGGGTGCCCGCGGCGGCCCGCGCGCTGGAGTTCGCAGCCGCCCGGCTGCCAGGTGCCGTGCGCGCTGGGACGGCCTCCGCCAGCGTCCGCGAGCAGGCCGCGGAGCTCGTCGCCGAGGTTGCCTCCCAGCTGAGCTCGCTCGTGGCCCGGGTCGCCGGCCTCGTAGAGGCCCCGCCGCTGCTGGGCCACATGGCCATCAACATCGGCTCCGGGCGCGGCTACTCCGACCTCGAAGTGGTCACCGCGCTGCGGACATCCGTGGGTGCGCAATTCGGAGTCGACGTCATGGCCAAGCGGGCCTACGATCCGCCCGCCCTGGTAGCCGGCACGGACCTGGCTGCACAGATGCTCGGCTGGCGCCCACGGCTCACGCTGGCCGACATGGTCGACTCCGAGCGCACCGCTCGCTCCGAACCGGCCTGACAGCCCGCAGCAGCACCCCTCGGCTAGGACTGGGGCGCGGCCGACAGGCCTGGGTTCTCCCCCTGTGTCGTGTCATCGACGGGGCTTCCGGCCGCCCCTCCGCCGCCCACGCCGTCGGCTCCGCCGCCGTCGGCCTGGGCGGTGGGCGTAGTCGCTGCCACAGCGCTCTCCCCGCCCGAGGCAGAGACGGTTGGCGACTCCGTCTGTGTCGGCTCAGGGGTGGCGCTGGCCTCCTTCGCCAGGGTCAGGGTCACCAGGGCGCCCTTCTTCGCGCTCGTGCCTCCCTCGGGGGACTGCGCGACCACAGTCCCGGCCTTGGCGTCGGACTCGACCGGGGCTGCGTAGTCCACCTCGAACCCCTTGTTGAACAACTCCGTGCGCGCCTGGGAATCCGTCCGTCCCACAACGTCCGGGACGGTGACCTTGGCGTTGGACACCCATATGCTGACTGCGGAGCCAGCATCCGCCATCTCGTTCGCGCCGGGGTCCTGCTTGAGGACCGTCTCCTCCGGCTCCTCGGAGTCCTCCTCGATGACCTTGCCCAGGGTCAGTCCGGCCTCAGTCAGCGCCGTCCGGACGTCGTCTATCGAGCGGAAGTCGATCAGGTCGGGAACCTGGACCTGCTCCTTCCCGGCCGAGACCTCGACGTCGACGGACCCCCCTTCCCGGAGGCGCTCCCCGGCTGTCGGGCTCTGGGCGGTGATCGTGTTCTCAGGGCTGTCCGACGACCGATAGGTCTCGTCGCCGAGCTTGAGCCCCTCAGCCTCCAACCGCGCCCTCGCCTCATCGACCGTCATGCCCGTCAGCGTGGGCACGGCTATGGATGCGCTCGTCTGCGAGTACACGATCCAGATCCCAGCGGCCAGCAAGCCGATGACCAGCAGGGTGGCACTGAGGACCCGCCCGGCGCCGCGCTTGGGCTTGCGCGGCGGCTCCGGGGCCGCGACCGGGACGGCCGCAGGACCTCCCGCCCCACCCATCCCCGGGATCACCGGGGGCAGCGGGCCGGTGGGGACCGCCGGTCGAAGCGCCGCCGTAGCCTCCTGGTCCACCCCTCCGAGCACGGCTGTTTCCGCGGAGTCTGGAGTCGCGGGCGCAGACGTACGCGTCACTGGGACGCCGGCGATCGCCCGCTCGACATCGGCCCGGAACTCCACGGCGGTCTGGTAGCGCTGGGCGGGGTCCTTGGCAAGGGCCTTGGCGACCAGGGCATCCAGGGATCGGGGGAGCGTGGGATCCACCGAGCTGGGTGCCGGCGGCGTCTCGTTGACGTGGGCGAACGCCACCGCGACCGGCGCGTCCGCGATGAAGACGGGTCGCCGGGTGAGCAGCTCGAACAGCACGACCCCGGTCGAATAGAGGTCGCTGCGGGCATCGACCGTGCGGCCCTGCGCCTGCTCCGGCGACAGGTAGGCGGCCGTCCCCATGATGGTCGATGCACTGGTGGCCGTCTGCTGCGTGTCCGACGTGGCGCGGGCGATCCCGAAGTCCATCACCTTGACCATGCCCGAGCCCGTGAGCATCACGTTGCCGGGCTTGATGTCGCGGTGGATGATGCCGTGCCGATGGCTGTAGTCCAGGGCCGCGAGGATCTCCGAGGTGATCTCCAGCGCCCGCTCGGGCACGAGCTTGTTCTCCGACCTCAGCAGCTCGCGGAGCGTTATGCCCTCGACGAGCTCCATCACGATGAACGGGACGATGACTGCGGAGGCGCTCTCGCCCAGCACGTCCTCCCCAGTGTCGTAGACGGCCACGACGTTCGGGTGGTTCAGCGAGGCGGCGCTCTGCGCCTCGCGCCGGAAGCGGGCCAGGAAGGATGGATCGCGCGCAAGCTCAGGCTTGAGGATCTTCACCGCCACCCGGCGCCCCAGCCGCATGTCGCGGCCCTCGTGGACTTCCGCCATGCCGCCTCGGCCGAGCAGATCACCGACCTGGTACCGATCACCGAGGCGGCGGACGTCGCTCATGGGATTCCTCCTAGAACCGGCTCGCGCCCGCGGCGACCAGCAGGTCCCACGGCCCAGAGTGTCAATCTAGTGCCAACGGCGGCGACCGTGCCTCGCGCGCGCCGATGGGTGCCTCCGGGAGTCCCCGGGCTACTTCGCCAGGACGGCCTGCATCACGGCCTTGGCGATGGGAGCGGCCAGCGCGTTGCCGCTGACCTCGTTCGTGCCCGCGTCCTCCACAGCCACCGCCACGGCCACCTCCGGGTTGGCTGCAGGCGCGAAGGAGATGTACCAGGCGATGCTCGGCCGATCCGTCGCGGTCTGCGCCGTACCGGTCTTCCCAGCGACCGCCACACCAGGGATGCGCCCTCCTGAGGCGGTGCCGTTGTTGACGACACCGACCATCATCGCCGTGAGCTCTGCCGCGTTCTCGACTGTCATCGCCCGGGTGAACTCCTGCGGTGTGAAGGACTCCAGCACCGCGAGGTCCGGTGCGCTGGTCTGCTCCACCAGGCCCGGGCGCATCGTGACTCCGGAGTTGCCCACTGCGGCGGCCACCATGGCCATCTGGAGGGTCGTGGCGCGAACGTCGTACTGCCCGATCGCCGACTGCGCTGTCTGCGACAGGTCCGGCTCCTCCGGGAAGTGGGACGCGGCCACGCGCAAGGGGGTGACGAAGGACTCCTCGAACCCGAACTTCTCGGACTGGTCGCGCAGCGCGTCGTCGCCGAGCTGGACGCCCAGCCAGGCGAAGGCGGTGTTGCAGGAGATCGCCAGCGCCTCAGCCAGGGTGACCTTCCCGTTCGGGCCGCACTCCCGCCCGGTCCAGTTCGGGAGGTCCACGTTGGTCCCCGGGAGCCGGTACGTGGCCGGCCCAGGGAGGACGCTATCGGCGGAGTACTCGCCCGATTCCAGTGCGGCGGCGGCAGTGACGACCTTGAATGTCGAGCCGGGCGGGTTGGTCTTGGCGATCGGCCGGTTCAGCAGCGGCTTGTCCGGGTCGTCCTCCAAGGACGAGTAGTACTTGTTGATGGCCTTCGAGTCGTGGGACGACAGCTGGTTCGGGTCGAACGACGGGCTCTGGACCTGGGCGAGGATCCGACCCGTGCTCGGCTCGATGGCCACGACCGAACCGGTCTTGCCGGAGATCCCCTTCCATGCAGCGGCCTGCGCGGCGGCGTCCAGGGTGGTGGTCACCGAGCCGCCGCGAACCTCGCGCCCGGCGAACAGCTGCTGCATCCGGTCCACGAACAGCCGCGGGTCCTCCCCGGAGAGCACGGCGTGCTCAGCCCGTTCCAGGCCGGTCGAGCCGTAGACGATCGAGTAGAAGCCGGTCGCGGAGGCGAACATCGGTCCCGCGCTGTATTCGCGCAGGAACTTCAACTGGTCATCGGTCTCCACCGACCTGGCGATGGGGGCCTGGGCCACGAGGATCGGGCCGCGCTCCCGGTCGTACTCCGCGTACAACGTCCTGTCGTTGCCGGGCATGGCGTTGAGCTCGTCTGCCTTGAATACCTGCAGTCGGGTCAGCTGCACGAGGAGCGCGACCATGAGCACGAGCAGCCCCAGGGCCACCCTGCGCAGAGGCCGGGTCATCTGGCTACCACCACCTCTGTGGTGGCGTCGTCCGGCCGGATGATCACAGGGTCGGGTCGGCGCGTCTGGTCGGAGATGCGCAGCAGCAACCCGATGATGATCCAGTTGGCCAGCAGCGAGGAGCCGCCGGCCGACATGAACGGCGTGGTCAGGCCCGTGTGGGGGATGAGCTTGGTCACCCCGCCCAGGACCACGAACACCTGCAGGCCGAACACGATCGCGTACCCACTGGCCAGCAGGGCGCCGAACGGGTCCCGGCTGGCCGTGGCGATCCGCAGCGCCCGCTGCACGAGGATCGCGAACAGGACGACGACGGCGAAGACGCCCACCATCCCGATCTCCTCGCCGAGCGCGGCGAAGATGAAGTCGCTCTCCGCGAAGGGGACCAACTGCGGGTATCCCCGGCCCCATCCGGTGCCCAGGGTCCCGCCGCTGGCGAATCCGTACATGGCCTGGACGATCTGGTATCCCTCTTCGTCTGCGTAGAGGAACGGGTGCAGCCACACCTTGACCCGGATCTGCACGTGGCTGAACGCGAAGTAGGCGAACAGGGCACCGAAGGCAGTCAGCAGGAATCCCAGAACGATCCAGGATCTGCGGCCCGTCGCGACGTAGAGCATCCCGACGAACATCCCGAAGAACATGACGGCAGTGCCCAGGTCGCGCTGGAAGATCACGATCGCCATCGCGACCGCCCACGCCCCGAGGATCGGTCCGAGATCCCGGCCGCGGGGCAGGCCCAGACCAAGGAACTTGCGCCTGATCAGCGCCAGCGAGTCCCTCGTGAGGACCAGGTATGAAGCGAAGAAGATCGCCAGGAGCACCTTGGCAAGCTCACCGGGCTGGAAGGTCCACGGCCCCACCTGGATCCACAGGTTCGCCCCGCGGATCGTCAGGCCCAGACCGGGGACCAGTGGCAGGAGGAGCAGGACCAAGCCGGTCAGGCCGATCACGTAGGTGTATCGCCGCAGGCTCCGGTGGTCGCGGACGAGGACGATCACGAGCCCACAGGCGAGGATCCCCAGGGCCATCCAGATGGACTGCTCGAAGGCAACCGGATCCGGGATCGGCTTGCCCTGGGCCTCCGCGCGCAGGGCGTCAGCGATGTCCAGCCGCGCGATCATCGCGATCCCGAGGAGGTTCAGCGCCGCGGCGGCCGGCAGGATGATGGGGTCGGCGTAGGGAGCCAGGCGACGAACGACGAGGTGGATTCCCAACAGGGCCGCCCCCTCGATGATGATGACGCTCCAGAGCCACTCGACGACCTCACCGGCGGCACCCTCACTGGCCAGCACTGAGGCCAGTGAGCCGATCAGCCACACCGCGGCCAGGAGGCCTAACTCGCCGTTGCGCCGGGTCGGCTGCGCGGGAGTGGCCAGCGCCTCGGCCGATCCAGGGATCACTGAAGCGCTCATCCGACGGCCTGCCGCCGGGCCGTGATCGCGACACCCGCCTGATTGGACTGCGACGACTCAGCGGACCCGCCCTCGGGCAGATCGACCGGGCATCCCAGGGGCGGCTTGTCGGCCGCGCATTCGTCTGCCAGCCGCTGCAGGTCTGCGACGATCCGCTGGGCCTGGACCTCGTCCCCGGCGTCGATCGTCCGCTCCACCTCCTGCTGCTTGACGTAGGGCAGGGCTGAGACCTCCAGCGCCGTTCGAGATACGACGCGGTTGAGGTCGACCGGTCCCACCTGCTGGGGGACGCCCTGGTAGATCACCACGTAACCGCCCTCGGTGCCGACGAACCACTGCGAGCTCAACCACCAGGTGAACCCAGCCAGACCGATCAGCGTGCCGGCGACGAGGACCGCCAGCACGGAGAGTGCGCGCCAGTGCTGCCGGGCCCACGAGTCACCGGCACGCCTGCCTTCGGAACCGGCCTCCTCATCAGCGGGAGCCCCTGCCGGGCGAGCCGGAACGGATCCGCCCACGGGTGATCCGGGTTCCGCGATGCCGGTACCGAGGCTGGCGGCATGGCCGCCCCGGGCAGCGGCCCCCACGACCAGCTCGCCGGAGTCGATCGCCTCCCCGATCGAACCCGGGGGGCCGCCCAACGGGACGACGGGCTCCTCCTCGGCCGATCTGGCGCGGTCCGTACCCCTGGCCACCAGGCCGCCGACGACCTCGGGTCCCCGTTGCGTAGCCTCGCCCTCGATCACTTCGGAATCCGGTCCGACATCGTCGGGGAAGAGCAGCCCGGGCAGCGCAGCCCGGTTGCGGCGTTCCCCCGCCGCCCCCACCACGACTGGCTTGCCCACCGTGGCTTCCAGCACGACGTCGTCAGCCCCCACGTCCACGACGTCGGCCACGACGACCGTGACGTTGTCCGGGGCGCCCGCCTCCAGCGCCAGCTCGACCAGGTCGGTCACTGCTGCCGTGGGGTCGGGCACGACGGCGAGCACCCGCGCGATCTCCGCGTCGGTCACCACGCCGCTGAGCCCATCAGTGCACAGCAGGTACCGATCGCCGGCCTGCGCCTCCCGGATCGACGGCTCCGACTCAGGCACGTCATTGCCGTCGATGGCGCGCATCAGGAGGTTCCGCTTGGGGTGCCGGCGGGCCTCCTCCTCGGTGATCCGGCCAGCGTCGACCAGCGACTGGACGTAGGTGTGGTCCCGCGTCAACTGGTGGAGCTGCCCGTCGCGGAGGAGGTAGGCGCGCGAATCGCCGACGTGGATGATCACGATCCGGCCGGCCCGCCACGCGATCGCAGTCATCGTCGTGCCCATCCCGGCCCTGGCAGGGTCAGCGAGGATGAACTGGGCGATCCGCTCCGCCGACGTCTCGATCGCGTCCTTCAGGGCGGGTACGACCTCCTCGAAGGTGAGGTCCTCGGAGTCCAGCTCGGCCAGCGTCGCGATGGCAGTCGAGCTGGCCAGCTCCCCGGCGGCGTGCCCACCCATCCCGTCGGCCACGGCCAGCAGCCGGCGTCCGGCGAAACCGGAGTCCTCGTTCTCCTTGCGGACCATCCCCACGTTCGACTTCGCCGCGTAGCGCAGGTGCAGGGTCATCGGGCCACCCGCCTACCGCTGCAGCTGCAGGGTTGTTCGACCCACCCTGACCTTCGCCCCGACGCGCAGGACTGTCGGTCCGGTGATCCGGGTGCGATCGATCCAGGTTCCGTTCGTCGATCCGAGGTCCTCGACGATCCACTGACCGTCCGAGGGGAAGAAGCGTGCATGCCGACTCGAGGCGTAGTCGTCGACCAGGACCAGGGTGGAATCCGGGGCCCGCCCCACAGTGATCGGCGAGTTGCCCAGCGGAACCACCGTGCCGGAGAGCTCACCCTCGATGACCGTCAGCTTGTGGGCCTGCGTCGAGCTGCGGGCCGGCGCCCGCGGCTTCGGTTGCGGCGGGACTGGGGGGCTCGTGGCAGCCGGCAGCCCGGAGGCCGGACGGATCGACGCCTGCGGCTTCGCCTCGCGGGGGGCCGCCAGGTCACGCCTGAGGACGAGCACGATGGCCGCCACCCCCAGCCAGAGCGCTGCAAGGAACCCGAACCGGAGGACTGTGATGGCCAGCTCGGACATCGGATCACCTCGCCCGGTAGGTGATCGTCGTGGATCCCAGTTGGATGCTCGAGCCGTCGCGCAGGACAGCTGAGGAGATCATGCGCCCGTCAACGAGCGTGCCATTGGTCGAGCTCAAGTCGCGGATCGTGACGTCGGTTCCCAGCATGATCTCCGCGTGGTGGCGGGAGACCCCGGGATCGTCGATGCGGATGTCGACGTCGGCGCCCCTGCCCAGGCGGGTCACCGCCTGCAAGGGGTAGGTGATGCCGTTCACCTCCAGATGGGGCTGGCCTGCCGCGTCCTGGACCACGGGCGCGTCGGTCCGCGGTCCGGGCCGGACCTCTGAGCGGATGCGGAACACGCCGGTCCCCAGTCCGGGGTCGTCGGCCAGGGCGACGGAGGCGGCTCCCACGAAGGTGTAGCGCTGCTGCTGGGCGTACTCGCGCACGAGGAGGGCCAACTCGTCGTTGACCGTCTGCTCGAAGTCGGCCAGCCGCTTGTAGTCGTGAGTGGACAGTTCGACGATGAACGCGTTGGGGACAACGGTCCGGGCCCGGCTGACCACGGTGGCACGGTCGTCAAGCTCGCGCTGCAGCGCTGCTGCGATCTCGACCGGCTGGACCTCTGACTTGAACGCCTTGGCGAAGGCACCGTTGACCAGGCGGTCCAGCTTCCTCTCGAAGTTGTCGAGCAGACCCATCGTCCACCTCCTTCCGCCCATGACAGGGACAGCCGCCGGCAGGCGCGGTCGTCGTGTGCGATCTTAGCCACGCACAACGGTGGGGCGCAGGCTCCACAGGGCCGTGGCGGCCAGCAGCGTGGCCGTGCCGACCCACAGGATTGACGATACGCCAGTGTCCGGCACCGTGAAGGCCGTGATGCAGATGCCCGCAACCAGCGCCACGTTGAGGGCGACGTCGTAGACCGAGAACACCCGGCCCCGGAAGTCGTCGTCGACGTCGCGCTGCAGCACGGTGTCCCCAGCGATCTTGACCGTCTGCCCGGAGAACCCCATGGCCAGTGAGCCGAGGGCCATGGCCGTCAGGTTTAGCGAGGCGAATCCAAGCGGTGCGGCTGCAGCTGCCAGCAGGAGGGTCACCGCAGCCCACTCGGTCTCGCCGACACGCCGGCTGGCCAGCGGAGCGGCGAAGGCCGCGATGAAGCTGCCCAGCGATGCGCCAACGGCCGTGAACGCGAAGTCGCCGAGGGCTGCCTCCGCCTCAGCGGGGGTGTTCAGGGAGTGTCGCACGATGAGCAGGGCATCGACGAGCAGTGCCCCGAAGGCCAGCCGATGGAGCGCGACGACGGCCATGGCGCGCCTGGCGCGGGGGCGGTGGTGCAGGTGCTGCACGCCGGCGAACATGCCCCGGACCACTGCGGCGAGGTCGGCAGTCAGCGAACGGGTCAGAGTCGGATCACGGACCTCAGGACCAAGCCCCGAACGCGGGATCCAACTGGCGACCGCAGCAGCGAACACGAGTCCGGCGGCTACCACCAGGAGCAGCTGGGTTGCGGCATCCGGACCGAGTCGGGGCATCAGCAGGAATCCCGCGACGGTGGCGATGCCAGACGCGACCGTGCCAGCCGTCGGGAACAGGGCGTTCGCAGTCACCAGGTGGCCCGCCGCCACGACGTGCGGCAGCCCTGCGGACAGTCCGGCGAGCACCAGTCGGCCCAGCCCCATGGCGACGAGCACGGCGATGCCCAGGTCGATCCCGTCCCGGTCGGCGGCCACCATCGTGGCGACACCGAGCATGACCGCCGCGCGGGCCAGGTTCGCCCAGAGCAGGATCCGAACCCGGCTCCAGCGGTCGAGGAACACACCGAGGAACGGGCCCACCAACGAGTAGGGCAGCAGGAGGATCCCGAAGCTGCCAGCCACCTGGACGGGGCTGGCCTGGCGCTCTGGCGAGAACAGGACGAACGAGCCGAGCGCTGCCTGCAGAAGGCCGTCGGAAGCCTGCCCAGCAAGACGGGTGGTCAGGAGCAGCCTGGCGTCGCGGTTCTCCAGGACCGGCCATCGCCGGTGCGACGACCGGTCCGGAAGCCGGCCCCTGCCCATGGGGGCAGCATGCCCGCTGCCGCTGGGGGCGTCCACATGCGGACCCGCCCAGCGGGAGCCGGCGCACCCGCCGTGCTCCACGCCGACGAGCGGAGCACGCAGGCGGGCCGACGCGCGCAGGGTCATACTCGTCATATGGATCCACAGTGGGCACAGAGCGTGCGGGCAGCGCTGCTCGCCGGTCAGCCTGACGCCCTGGCGGCCCTGTTCGAGCAGGCGCTGGCCGCAGAGGGGCGCGCCGCCGCCTCGAAGTCCTGGCTGGACGCGATCTCGGCGTTCGACGCCGACGCGATCACCGGCTGAGCCTGAAGCCGCAGCGCAGCCCATCAGCTGCACGCGCCACGGCCCAGCGTGACCCGGTCGTGCGAGCGCTGACGTCCCAGCGCGCAGAGCGCAGCGCACACGTCCCAACCCCGGCCCGTACGCGCTCGGCGGCCGGATCGATCCAAGTTCCGACCGCTTCCGCCCACCGAGACTTGGATCGATCCATGTCTGGATCCCGAAACCTGGATCGATCCGCTGGGCCGGCACCGCGCGCCGACGCTCAGGGCCGCCGGCACCTCATACCCAAAGCGCCGGGAGGGCGCTCGGCTCAGGCCGAACACCCTCCCGGGCAACTGGGCAGCGCGCTGGAACAGCAGCGTCAGCGATCGATCTCGCCTGCGATGAACTGCTCCACCTTGGCCCGGCAGACGTCATCGGGGTACTGCTCGGGCGGGGACTTCATGAAGTAGCTGGAGGCACTCAGGATCGGCCCGCCGATGCCGCGGTCCTTGGCGATCTTCGCAGCGCGCAGTGCGTCGATGATCACGCCCGCAGAGTTCGGGGAGTCCCAGACCTCCAGCTTGTACTCGAGGCTCAGCGGCACGTCGCCGAACGCGCGTCCCTCGAGGCGCACGAACGCCCACTTCCGGTCGTCGAGCCACGCGACGTAGTCCGACGGTCCGATGTGCACGTTGCGCGCGCCGATGTCGCGGCTCATCTGCGAGGTCACCGACTGCGTCTTCGAGATCTTCTTGGACTCCAGGCGCTCGCGCTCGAGCATGTTCATGAAGTCCATGTTGCCGCCGACGTTGAGCTGGTAGGTCCGGTCGACGGTGACGCCGCGGTCCTCGAACAGCTTGGTCAGCACCCGGTGGGTGATGGTGGCGCCCACCTGGCTCTTGATGTCGTCGCCGACGATCGGCACGCCCGCGTCCTGGAACTTCTTGGCCCACTCGGGCGTGCCCGCGATGAACACCGGAAGCGCGTTGACGAAGGCGACCTTCGCGTCGATGGCACACTGCGCGTAGAACTTCGCGGCCTGCTCGGACCCGACCGGCAGGTAGCAGACCAGTACGTCGGCCCTGGTGTCCTTGAGCACCTGCACGACGTCCACCGGCTCCTCGTCGGACTCGGTGATCATCTCACGGTAGTACTTGCCCAGGCCGTCGAGCGTGCGTCCGCGGGACACGGTCACGCCGCTCGGTGGGACGTCGCAGATCTTGATGGTGTTGTTCTCGCTGGCGACGATCGCGTGCGCGAGGTCCTGGCCGACCTTCTTGGCGTCGACGTCGAACGCGGCGACGAACTCGATGTCGCGCACGTGGTAGTCGCCGAACTGGACGTGCATCAGGCCAGGGACGCGATCGGCGGGGTCCGCGTCCTTGTAGTACTCGACTCCCTGCACGAGGGAGGAAGCGCAGTTCCCCACGCCCACGATGGCCACACGAATGGCACCCATCTGATGTTCCTTTCTCACCCGCGGGTTCGCGGGCGACGCGGCCCGGCCACGGTTGCTCCGGTGTTGTCGTCGGACACGTCGGGGGCTCCGCCGCGCCGTTCGTTGTTCTCGTTCTCTATCAGTTCGTTCAGCCAGCGCACCTCGCGCTCCACGCCCTCGAGGCCGTGGCGCTGCAGTGCCAACGTGTAGGTATCGATGCGTTCCCTGTTGCGTGCGATGGACGAGTGCAGGTTGCTCAGTCGCTCCTCCATCCGGCTGCGCCTCCCCTCGAGGATGCGCACTCGCACCTCCGCCGGGGTGCGACCGAAGAACGCCACGTGGACCCCGAAGGCATCGTCCTCCCAGGACTCGGGCCCCGTGCGCGACACGAGCTCGGCGAACCGGTCCTTGCCGTCGGCGGTCAGCTCGTAGACGGTTTTGGCCCGCCGGCCGGAGAGCACCGGTGCGCTTGCATCGGCGGCTCCCGCCTCGGCGATGAGGCCACGATCGAGCAGGTCCTTCAGCGCGGGGTACAGCGACCCATACGAGATGGCACGGAAGGACCCCAGCACCGCGTTGAGCCGCTTGCGCAGTTCGTAGCCATGCATCGGCGTGTCATGGAGCAGCCCAAGGATGGCGAACTCCAGCACGCCGCTGCGGCGATTGGCTGCCATCGCGCTCTACCTCCTCCTTCGCGGCCGGATGGTTCGATGTATCGGTGCGATACATCGACCAAGATACGTCCAGCGGCGTCCGAGCGCAAGCGACACGGCGCACCACGGTCGCGGCATCCGGTCCGGGTGTCGTGAGCCCCAAGCCGGGACCTCCGGCGGGACCGAGCAGGCCTCCGGCCAGCGGGGCCTGGGCGTGCCCCGATGCGACAATGGCCGCCATGACCGTGATCGCCAATGCCGAAGCCCTTGCCGCCGTGCTCCAGGCCCTGCCGCCCAACCCCAGGGTCGTGGTCTCCGGCAACTTCGCCAGCCCGTTCACGACCATGGCCCTGTTCGACCAGCACGTCGCCGAATGGCGCCTGTGGGCACTCAACCCGCAGAAGGGGCTGCCGTCCCGCGAGGGGATCATCCCGGAGACGCCGTTCGTCGGGCCGGGCATGCGGCGCAACCCGAGGCTGCGCTACGTGCCCTGCCGGCTGAGCCTGGTCCCAGCGCTCTTCGCCAGCGCGATGGTCCCCGACGTCGTGGTCATCCACACGTCATCTCCCCATCAGGGCGTCGTGTCGCTGGGCATCGAGGTCAACGTCATGCCGGCGGCCATCGAGGCCTGCCGGGCGCGCGGCGGAAAGGTGATCGCGCAGGCCAACCCGCGGATGCCGTTCACGTACGGCGACGCCGTCGTGCCCCTGTCGTCCATCGATGTCCTGTTCGAGGCCGAGGAGCCGGTCCTGTCCGCCTCCCCGATACAGCTCGACGACACGGCGCGCTTCATCGGCGAGCGGATCGCGGCACGGATCAAGGACGGCTCGACGCTCCAGATGGGCATCGGCGCTGTTCCAGATGCCGTGCTCAATGCGCTGCAGGACCGCAAGGGGCTTCGCTTCTGGACGGAGATGTTCTCCGACGGAGTGCTGGCGCTGGATCGCGCCGGCGCATTGGACCCTGACACCCCGCTGGCCGCGTCGTTCCTGTTCGGCTCCGAAGATCTCTACAGGTGGGTCGATGGGAACCACCGCGTGGCCATGGTCCGCACTGAGCGGACCAATGATCCCGGCTTGATCGCCAAGCAGCCGATGATGACATCTGTCAACGCGGCGCTTCAGGTCGACCTGTTCGCACAGGCGAACGCCTCCCGCATCAAGGCCCGCATCTACTCGGGAATCGGGGGGCAGACCGACTTCATCGTCGGGGCGCTGCACGCCCCGGGCGGCCAGGCCTTCATCGCGCTGCGCTCGTGGCACCCGAAGGCGAACGTCTCCACGATCGTCCCGCTGCTCGACGAGCCGGTCACCTCGATCCAGCACACCGCGGTGGTCACCGAGAACGGGCTGGCAGAGATCTGGGGGCGGTCGCAGGACGAGCAGGCCGACAACCTCATCAACAAGGCGGCCCACCCCGACGTGCGCGAGGAGCTCCGCGAGGAGGCCGAGGAGCTGGGCCTGCACGTCAGCTGACATGTCGGGCGCAGGCACCGCTCGTGCGGTCCTGCCCTGCGTGACTTGAGTCACTCCCGGGTTTGGCAACGGCACTTCGTGGGTACGAGCAATGCATCCGACCCAAGGAGTCACCTTGCTGAGCACCTCGTTCCGGACCGGACTGGCCCTCACCGCCTCCGCCGCGATCATCGCCGCGGGCCCGATGATGACCCAAGCCCTGGGCCTGGGCGGGGAGACGTCATCGACGTACTCGGCGAGCTGGGAGTCTGAGCAGGCTCGCAACGCCGACAGCGCGTCGAGCAGCCACGCAACAGTCGTCAAGTCCGAGCAGGCCCGACAGGAGGCTGAGCGGAAGGCGGAGGCAAAGGCCAAGGCCAAGGCTGAGGCCGCGCGCAAGGCGGCTGCACGCCGGGCCACTGAGGCGCAGTCGTCCCGTTCCGCCTCGCGGGGCGGCACGCCGGCCAAGAACCGCGCCCTCGGCATGCAGATATGCGCCGACGAGGGCTGGTCCGCCTCGCAGTGCGCCGACCTGGGAAAGCTGTGGCAGAAGGAATCCG
>JBAVLA010000240.1:0-7107 GCA_049688595.1 Candidatus Nanopelagicales bacterium
TCGACGAGATCTCCTTGTCCTGCTCCTCGAATTCCGTTGTACGCGGAGAGTCCTTCGGCAGCAGTCGGCTATGGCGGCAGATCATATGCTGCCGATTCTTGATCGTCTGTGACGCCGGAGCGTGGAACTGCATCTCGAATATCATGCCGCTGGTCATGTGGACTTCGACGTCAATCCCCATGGCGCATCGCGGTCGTGATCGGCTAGGCGGGGGGTGGCTGGTTGTAGGTGATGCTGCCGGCAACGAAACCGCCGTCCACGTAGGTGAACGGCCCGTCTGGCAGCATCCAGGTGACGCGACTCGGCTGGGGGAAGGGACGTCCCCCCACCCAGGTCCACCCCGGGACCGGGGTCCGCCACTCGGCCCGGACCAGGCCCTCGGGCAGTGCTGCGAACCGGTCGGTGGTGGAGAAGTCGACCGGGGCGCCGGCCTCGTCGACGAATACCCGCCCGGTCACCTCGATACCGCTGTCCTCCAGCGTCACGTCGAAAGCGTCGTCGGTGACCTGGGCCCATCGGGTGGCTGGACCCAGGAGCATGCCGGGGGCCAGCATGATCGCATCGTTGAGGTAGGTGACCAACTCCCCAATGTCGTACTCCGGGCCTGACCCGTCGACCACCGTGACCGCGCCCAGGAGCCTGCCGAGCATCCGGCCGTGGCCGTGGACGTAGGTGTCGTGGCCCACCATCGGCAGGATCTTGGCGAAGGTCAGCCGCATCGTGAACACCCGGGCGACCGACAGCGACGTGTTGTACTGCCAGGCCTGCATCGGCATCCACGCGTCCGCCGGCGTGCGGCGGAACCTCCCTGCCATGCCCACGGTGAACGACCAGTCGATCGGCCGGCCCACGACGCCCATGAACGCCAGGTAGCGGCGCACCACCGGGGGGAGGTCCGCGAGGTCCTGCTCGGTGACCACCGTCGGCGGTCCGGTCGGTCCTGTTGGCAGCCCGGCGGAGGCAACGTCGCGCACGAAGGCCCGATGCAGCGCGGTGACCAAGGTCCGTCCTCCTGCAGGCAAGTGGCGGCGGGCAGACGCCCGTCCTCGGCCGCACGGTACTCCGACTGCCCGGGCGCCGCGGCGAGAAGGACAGGCACGCCGGGAGCAGTCGGTGCTACGGTCCGGCCACGGGGACGAGCCCAACGAGTTCTCCGGAGGAAAGATGTCAACCTACAGCGTCGGGTACTTCATCGGCAGCCTGTCCTCGAAGTCGATCAACCGGATCCTGAGCCGGGCCCTGATCCGCGTTGCCCCCGCCGACCTTGAGTTCGTCGAGATCCCGATCCGCGACCTGCCGCTGTACAGCCCGGACTTCGACGGCGACTTCCCGCCGGCGGCGACAACGCTCAAGGCGGCCATCGCCGCCGTCGACGCGGTCCTGTTCGTAACCCCGGAGTACAACCGGTCCATCCCCGGTGGACTGAAGAACGCCATTGACTGGGCCTCCCGGCCCTGGGGACAGAACTCGTTCGACCACATCCCGGCCGCGGTGATCGGGGCCTCCCCCGGTCCGATCGGCACGGCCGTCGGGCAGCAGAGCCTGCGGGCCGTCCTGGGTTTCTGCAATGCCCGCCAGATGACCGCACCCGAGGCATACATCCAGTTCAAGCCCGGCCTGTTCCTGGAGGACGGCACGATCACGAACGAATCCACCGAGGAGTTCCTGCGCACCTACATGGCGGAATTCCGCGACCACCTGGTGCGCGTCCTGACAGTCCTCCCGCGCAGCTGAGGGACGCTCCCCATGCCCCCGCACTGCGATTCACTCGACGGTCCAGTCGTGACCGCTGCCCGCCGCGCGCTGGACGGCCGCGACGTCGAGGCGATCCTGCCCTTCGTCCCCGAGGATGCCGAGGACGAGGTCCGGCAGGCCTTCGACCGCGCTCAGGGCGTCCGCGGCCTTGGGCCGCAGGCCCGGGAGGTCGCTGACCTGCACTTCTTCGAGACGGTGGTGCGGCTGCACCGAGCAGGTGAGGGTGCGCCGTACACCGGCCTCAAGGCGGCCGGGCTCGACGTGGGTCCGGTGATCCCACTGGCCGAGCACGCCCTGGAGAGCGGCAGCATCGAGGCACTGCACGCCTTCCTGTCTGACCGGTTGCGCGAGCAGCTCACGGCGCGACTCGACCATGCCCTTGCACTTCGCGACGGCGCAGGGACATCCGTGCCCGCCACGCGCGATTGGGTGGAGGCGATGCTCGGCTTCCAGGTCTACAGCCACCACCTGTATCGGGCGATGCATCAGGCGCATCACTGATCCCTCTGCGCGCTCGCACGACGCCGCGAGCCGCGAGGGGACGGCACGTCGCCCGTCCGCCCGCCAGGGCGTCGCTCCCGAGGTTCCGACCCGCCGGCACTGACCTCGCGAGGGCGGGATCGGGCCACGTTGGCCGCGCTCGCGTCAGGCGCAGCGGCATTGGCGGCGAACTCACGGCGCAGCAGGGCCACGACGTCGCGCAGCGTCCCACCACGATCGATGACGTCCCGCTGACGGGCATAGCTGGGGGCCGCGGCGAGGAGGTCGAGCACTCGATCGAGGTCCGGTTCTCCCCCGAGCGCGCGGGCAGCGGGGCGGACCCGATCGACCCACTCGAGGACCTCGTCGACAAGCGGGACGACTGTCCCGTCGCTGTGCACCATCTCGGCGGACAGGCCGAACCGGGACGCCCGCCACTTGTTCTCCCGAAGCACCCAGTCGGGCTCCCGGACAGGGATCTCCCCCCGGTCGACCCCGTCGCAGATATGCGCGACCGCCGCTTGCGCCAGGGCGGCCAGGGCGCAGACCTGAGCGAGGCTGGACATGCTGTCGCAGATGCGCAGCTCCACAGTCCCGAGCATCGGGCTGGGTCGGACGTCCCACCACAGGTCGTGCGTCGTCTCGATCGTTCCGGTGCCCTTCAGCAGCGAAACGAGCCGAACGAACTCAGACCAGTCGTCGAGGCGCGGAGGTACGCCGGCCGATGGGACCGACTCCCAGAGCCGGGTTCGCACCGAGGCCAGACCCGTGTCCCGGCCGTACCAGAACGGACTGGACGCCGACAGCGCGAGCAGGTGCGGCAGCAGCCGAGTCAGGCCGTTCATCGTCGCCATCGCATGGTGACCGGTGGGCACACCCACGTGGTAGTGCACCCCGTAGATCGTCAGCCGGCGCACTGGCCACTGGAATCGTTCGACCATCCGCAGGTAGCGGTCCTCGCCGGTCACTCGCACCGGTTCCCAACTGGAGAAGGGGTGCACTCCGCAGCTGATCAATGACAGGTTGCGCGCGCGGAGCGCCGGAGCCAGGTGAGCGACAGTCGCGGCGAGGTCTGCGCGGGCCTCGGCCGGGGTGCGGCACACGTCCGTGACCAGCTCGAGCGTCGACTCGAACAGCTCGCGCTTGATCCGCGCGAGCCCCGGACGGGATGCGTCTGCGCTGGCCTCAGCGAGGATCTCCGGCGCCCAGCACGCAAGCTCGTCGGACCCATCATCGACTATGCCCACCTCGAGCTCGATGCCAAGGGTGTGCGCTGGTGAACCGCGGAAGGCCAGCGTCATAGTGCCTCCCTTTCAGCCCCGTGACAAGTAGTGCTGATGGTCCCGCCTGAGCGCGACGATGGGGTCGTGCTCGTCGTCCAGTGTTGCCGGGCCGAACGCGCTCAGCAGGACCAGGCGAACCCTATAGGTGATCGCTTCCAGGAGCCGGCGAAGAGCGCCCCCCGGATCCCTGGGCATCCGTCACCACCTCCACCGGATCGTGGGGAGAGCGCCCCCGTCCCGTGCCGGTGAATCCGGGCGGCCCAACCGTTGTGGTGCGGACCCTCCCCACCAATGAGGATAGGCTTGCCTTCTGCTATTCTCAACTCCATTGGGCGTGGGCGGGCGCCGCGTTGCGGTCGGCCGGTGCTCAGCTGTGGTCGGGCGGGATCCAGCCGGCCACGCTGGCGTGGGCCCTGATCTGGCGGGCCATGGCGACGTCCCTTCCGGACAGGCCGCCGGCCTCGTGCGTCGTGAGGAGGAACCTGACCGATCGCCAGCGGATGTCGATGTCCGGGTGATGGTTTCCGGACTCCGCAGTGACGGCCACCCTGGACACCAGGTCGATTGCTGCCGGGAAGTCCCCCATCACGTAGGTAGCTGTGATGACCTGGCCGGCCCGATGCCATTCGGGCAGGTCCGCCAGGGCGTCGTCGACCTCGGCGGGGGTCAGGAGGGCCTTCGGGTCGACGGGCAGGTGGCTGACCTGCTTGATCATCTCGGACATGAAAGCAGCGAGGTCCGCAGGCCAACGGGAGGTCACGAGGTTGCCGTCGACGACGACGGCCGAGTCTTCCCAGATACCGCCAGCCCTTCTGATGTCATCCGGAACGCCGTCCCGCCAGTAGGAGGTCAGGTGTCGGTCGCGGACCAGGTCGGCCGCGACGAGCAGCCACGGCCCGTGGCAGATCGAGGCAACCGGCTTGTTGGCCGAGAAGAACGATCGCGCCACCTCCTGGGCATGGGGAAGGCCTCGGATCACGGCGGGAGCGCCATCGGCGGACCCGCCCGGGATGATCAGCAGGTCATACGCGTCAGGATCCACCTCATCGATCAGCACGTCGGGTGCCAGGACGTACCCATGCTTGCCGGCGATGTCGCCCCGGGTCGGAGCCGCGATTTCGACATCAGCGCCAGCTTCGAGGAGCCGGAGATAGGGCACGAGCACTTCCAGGTCCTCAAACCCGTCGGCAGTTAGGATCACGGCCCTGATCTTCAGGGACCCGGAGCCCCGTGCAACGTGTGCGATCTTCATGGACGTCCTTCCTTGGAGGCCCTTCGCGGTGAAGCTCAGGCTACGCGCGGGTTCGGAGCTCCTGCACCGACCGGCCTGTGGGGACCGGCGTAGCTTCCGGTCCCGCATCACAACCCCGGTACGTGGGCGGGGTTCGTGGTCGCACTCCCACAAATGGCTGCCGACCTCACATGATTGCGCGATTCGACGAGGGGTTCCGCACAGCCATGAGCGCGGGCCGGCCGTCGGCGCCTTCGACCGCGACCTGCCGGCGCTTCGTGAGGCCGCCGCTGGGTGGCCTAGGCTCAGGGGCGCTTGCAGCATCAGAGCGCCCTGGAGGATGTGACCATGGGAACGGCCCCGCCCGAATCGGCGAACCCAGCGCCGGAACGCCGTGCCGGGTCGGCATCACGGGCCTCCGATGGCCTGCGCACGATCGTGGGCCTGATCGGAGCGACAACAGGGCTGGGCCCGTCGCTGCTGTCGTTGGCCAAGCACCCCCGCACGCTGGGAGCCGCCGACGAGGCGCGCGTCCGGACGCTGCTCCTCGAGTTCGGCGAGGCAGACTCTCTGGGCTACATCGCCACCCGACGCGACCGCGGCGTCGTCTGGGACAGCGCACACCCGGCTGCTGCGCAGGCCGGCGTGTCCCATCAGGTCTTCGACGCAGTGAGCCTGGCCGTCGGCAGCCCCGTCGGAGACCCCGTGCGCTGGCCAGCCGCGATCGAGGCCTGGCTCACCGATGCCAGCGACCACGGGTGGTCACTGGCCGTGATCGGCGCCGGCGAGGAGGGCGTCGCGGCCTACGCCGAGGCAGGGCTGGAGATCGTCGAACTCGGCGACGAGGCGGTCCTCGACGTTCGGGAGTTCTCCCTCAACGGGCCCGGGATGAAGCCGGTGCGCCGAGCAGCCCACCGCCTGCAGAAGGCCGGTTACCAGGTCGAGGCGACCAGGCATGGGGACCTGCCGCCCCAACTCCTCAACCGGCTCGCCACGACGGTCGGGCAGTGGCGGGCCGATCAGGACGAACGAGGCTTCGCCATGGCCCTGGGCCGTCTGGGCGACCCACTGGACGCGGACTGCGTGCTCGTGGCAGCCAGGGACGCGGGGGGGGCGCTGCGCGGGTTCCTCAGCCTCGTGCCGTGGGGCCGAAACGGCTTGGCCCTGGACCTGATGCGGCTGGACCCCGCGGCCGGCGACGGACTGCTCGACCTGATGGTCTCGTCCCTGGCCGAGCGGGCTCCCACCCTGGCCGTCGCGCGCGTGTCGCTGAACTTCGCGATCCTCCGTGAGGCGTTCGATCGGGGCGAGCCGGCGGGCGGCGGTCCGATCGCCCGGCTGCGGCGACAGGCCCTGCTGCAGGCCAGCCGGAACTGGCAGCCGGAATCGCTCTACCGGTCCAACGCCAGGTACCTGCCCGAGTGGCGGCCCCGGTTCGCCTGCTTCGAGCGCGCCGCAGACCTGACCCTCATGGGGGTCGTCGCGGGCAATGGGGAGGGTCTGGGCACCGAACCGGCAATCGCCCTGATGCTGCGCCGGGGCGCGGAGTTGGGCGCTGGCGCAACCGGCCGGGGCGGCCCAACCGCGGGGGCCCCCGAAGCCGCGCGGACCCCCGAAGCCGCGCGGGCCCCCGAAGCCGCCCCCGAGATCCCCGCCCCTCCGGGCGCCCTCGAGGAGGCGCTGTCCACCGAGGGCCTGCCCGAGCAGGTGCGGGTCCGCCTCGAGAAGCTCAACCGGCTGCGCGAGCGGGGCATCGAGCCGTACTCCGTGGGATACCCGCGCACGCACACCCTGGCCGAGGTCCGGGAGCAGGCCGGCGAACTGCCCCCGGACACCCACACCGGAGTCCGGGTTGGAGTGGCTGGCCGGGTCATCCTCAAGCGCGACGGCGGCAAGCTGTGCTTCGCCACGCTGCGCGACGGCAGCGGCGACCTGCAGGTCATGGTCTCCCTGGCCAGCGTCGGCGCGGACGTGCTCGAGCACTGGAGGCGCGACATCGACCTGGGTGACCACGTGGGCGTCACCGGCGAGGTGATCACTTCCAAGCGCGGGGAGCTGTCCCTGTTCGCCGAGTCGCTGGCGCTGACCAGCAAGGCCCTGCGTCCCCTGCCCGAGAAGTTCAAGGGCCTGACCGACCCGGAGGCCCGCGTCCGCGCCCGGTACGTGGACCTGATCATCCGTCCCGGAGCCCGGGACATCGCGCACCTGCGCTCAACCGTGGTGGCCAGCGTCCGCGACTCGCTGCAACGTCGCGGTTTCGTCGAGGTGGAGACCCCGACCCTGCAGTTGATCCACGGCGGGGCCAACGCGCGGCCGTTCGAGACCCACATCAATGCCTACGACCTGGACCTCTACCTG
>JBAVLA010000241.1:0-4550 GCA_049688595.1 Candidatus Nanopelagicales bacterium
TCGTCCTGCTGCCCGGGTATGAGAGCCGGGCTCGGGCGAATCGGGTTCGCCAGACCCTGATGCGCGAGGCGCTGGTCTCGGCGCAGGGCGCGATCATCGTGACGGACCGGACCCGTCTGGCCGATGAGAAGAACGCCGCGATCCTCGCTGACCTCGCCGGGCACGTCACCGACCCGGTCGTGGTCGTGGCCAAGTCCGAGTCGCTCGACGAGGACACCCGCGCCCAAGTGGCCCGCACCGCGGCGGCCCGCATGGGCGTATCGGAGGCCGACGTGGTGTTCACCGGTCTGGACGACCGGGACGAGTGGCTGCCGCGGCTGCGGTCCCGGCTGGGGGCCCTGACGGCCAACGACAGCACGCGCCTGAACCAGCTGACCGCGCTGGCGGACGCCCTCGACGCCCTCGGCGACGTGGAGCATGGCATCGCAGCGGAGCTGGATGCCCAGCAGTTGAAGGCCGAGCTCACCCCGGGACCGTGGGACGGCCTGGTCGCTGCCTACGACCAGGAGGCCCGCAAGGCCGTGCTCGCGTTCGAGAAGGCCCTCGCAACACCGCTGACAAAGCACACGAAGTCAGCGACGGATCGGGCGACGCAGGACTCGGAGCGTCACGAGGGTGGCCCGTGGAACCCGGTCAAGAACTTCTTCACCAGCGAGTACAAGCTCGACGAACGGCGCCGGCGAGGCATGCGGGACGCCTGGTCGGCCGAGAAGGCCAACGGCGTCATCGCTCAGGCCGCCCACAGTGCGGCCGCTGAGCGCATCCGGTTGCTGCTGTCCGCTAGTCCAGCGCCAACCGGCCGCCCAAGCTCGGCGTTGAAGCGGCCTGCCGCTGCAACGCCCGGGGGCCACTCCACCCCGACGGAGCGAGCGGGCTCTGAGCTGGTCCTCCCGGAGGGCCTCTTGCGGGAGCTGTCGGTCCTGGCCGGGGCGGCGATGACCACCAGGCCGGAGAAGGAACTCATGACCGCGGCAAGGGTCCTGCCCGCCCTGGCCCTGGAGATGGCGGCCTTGGGGATGGAAGGGACCTTGTCGGGGATCGCCCTGAAGTCGGTGGACGGTGACCAGCCCGAGCCGCGCAAGGTCGCCGCTCAACTGCTCGACGCCGTGGGGGAGCATCGCGCGGCCATGGTCGGGCTCGCGGGGCTCCTCGGGGCTGATGTGATCATGGACGGCAGTCTCGACGGGGCAGTCGCGACCGCGGCTGCGATCAAGGCCGGCCTGGTCAGCGCGGGCCTGCCGGCTGCTGCCGCCACCGTGGCGATGTCCGTGATCGCCGTCGCGGCGGGCACCCTCGTCGCGGTGAACGAGGTCAACCGAGCCGACCGGGCCCGGATCCGCGAGGTCTACCTGACCATGAACGCCTACCACGGCGGGACCACGACCAAGTCGGTCGAGCACTTGCGCGGTCTGCTCGACGTGGGCCGGGAGCGACTGGTCGCCCGGGGCCGGGAGCTGGGCCGGCTGGACGACGCCCACGTCGACCGGATCTGGGCGGGCAAGCTGCTCGCCGATGTTCGCGAGCAGCGGGTCCGCCTGGAGCGGGAGGTCCGCTCCAACCCGTTGGTGGTTCTCGCGTCATGACCGCCATCGCCACAGAGCAGCTGCGGGGCCGCTGGCAGCAGCTGTACGAGGCGCGCACCGACTGGGCCGAGCGCGCTGTCGCGCAGCACCTCGACGGGTTCGACACCGAGGTGCGTGACCGGCTGGCCAGCCGCGAGCGGGAAGCCACGATCGCCCTGTACGGCCCCACGCAGGTCGGCAAGACGACGCTCATCCTGAAGATGCTAGGCGTGTCGGAGGCCGCGGCCCCCGCTGTCGGTGAGGTGCTGCGTGGGGGGCGGTCGGCCGGGGAGTCGGCCACGGCCACGGCCATGCGCTACCGCGTCTCCGACGATGCCGGCTGGGCCTGGGCCGATGGGGCCGACCTGCTCACCGGTGCCAGCGCGACCGAGATCGTCGACCGGCTGGGGGCGCTGCGCTCCTCGGTGGAGGCCGGCTCCCGTGACCCGGGCGCGGCACCCGTGGAGGTGGGGATCCCCCGCGCGCTGCTCCACGCGGACGCCGCACCCCTGCCGATCCGGATCATCGACCTGCCGGGCATCCAGTCGGAGAACGCCGCTGAACAGGCCCACGTGTGGGACCTGGCAGGGACGCACCTGCCCCACGCCGATGTCATCGTCATCCTCGGCAAGGCCGACAGCCTCGAGTTCCTCAAGCCCGAGGTCCTGGCCATGCCCGGGCTGCTGGACTGGTGGGTGGCACCGCACCGATTCCGTATCGTCCTGACCCACGCGCACCTGCTGGGCACGGCCAAGGAGTTCGCCCGCACCCACCCAGCCGAGCACATCCCACTGCACGACCTGCGCACGCACTACCTGGAACAGGTCCGCACCCACGACTTCCCCGCCGACATCACCTGGGACCAGGTGCCCGACATCCTCTTCCCGCTCGAGTACGGCCAGAGCTGGGCCGCCCCGGCAGACGGGCCTGTGCGCCGCCGGGTCGAACGCGCCAACTCCACCGCCTTCACGGAACTGCGCAACAGCCTGACCGCCCTGGCATCCGCAGAGGCGCGGCTGGCCCAGACCTATCACGCCTACCAGGTCGCCGCCGCCGTGCCCAAGCGCCACCTCCAGGAAGAGGCGGATGCGCTCCACAAGATCGAGGAGCGCATCCGGCGCGTCACCGAGCAGATCGCCGCCATGCGCGCCGAGGCAGACCTCCTGAGCCGGCGGCTCGACAAGGACAGCCGCACGCTGGGTGAGGCCAACCGGCGGGTCGGGACTCCCCCGGAATGGCCGGCGGACTCCGTCTTGCGCGAGGCGCTGGGCGAGGCCCAGGGCGACAAGTGGCTCCGCAACCGCCACCACTTCCGCTGGAAAGCCGACCAGCAGCTCATGTGGACCTTTGAAGGCGCCCTCCCCGGTGAGGACGAGGTTCCCCCCTTCAACTCGCGCGTGGCCGTCTGGACGAAGTGGGCGGAGCCACTGATCGAGACCGGGATCCTGAAGGACGGCGAGGTCGATCGAGTCAAGGATCAGGTCCGCGAGATCATCCGCAACACCCGCCACCTCGCGGCCAATGCCGTCAAGCAAGCGTGGTACCGCGACAGCTTCTTGTGGTTCGAGTGGCCGAAGGGTAGCCCGGAGCAGGCCACCGAAGTGGCAGTCCACTGGTTCCACGAGGGCATCCGAGGCATCGACGAGTCGTACCGACAGCTGGTGCCCGCGGCTGAGGCAAAGTGCCGCGAGCTGGGAGCCCGGATCGAGAAGGACTCCGCAAGGATCGACACGCTCCTGCCAGCGAAGATCGCCGAGTTGACCGATCAGCTCGCCGAGCAGCGGCGCGAGGCAGAAGAGACCCGGACCCGGATGTGGCACCTCCGGCAGCAGGAGGACTCAGCGGCCGCACGCGAGGGGGAGTTCGACACACTGCTGGAGGAAGCTCGGATCCATCGCGATCTGCAGGACCTGGAGATGCTCGGCCAAGCCGAGACCCGCGCCGACCGGCAGCTCCAGGCCCTCAACCACCTGCTCACCCTGCGTACCTACGACCGGATCCGAGGGTCACGATGAAGACCAGCCAGCACCCCGGCAGCGAGCACGACCCAGCCCCGCCTTCGGCCGAAGCCCGCAGCGCGTTCGACGAGATCGTCTCCGACGTCGTCGCCGGCCCCCTCAGCGACGTCCTCGGCGAGCTCCAGGTCCTGGCTGATGAGTTCCGCGAGGCCGACGAGGAAGCCCTCAAGCAGCTGAAGCGCTCCACAAGCACAAGCAGGACTCTGGCGGACTACATCGGAGAACCCGGAGTCGGCTCGTCCGCAACCCTGTTCGGACTCATCGGGGACCCCGAGGACCCCGCCGACGGGACCCTCGCCAGCCAGCTGGCTCGAATCCACCACGTCATCGGCGACACCGCCGCCGCAGGCAGCCAGGACCATGAACGGCTGGAAGCGCTGATCCGCGAGGCGGTCGATCGAATGGCCGCGCACCATGAGGCCCTGCGAACCCTCCTCGGCGGCCAGCGCGACGCCCTTGAGGCATCGACCACACGGCTGGTCGGCGAGGTCTCAACAGCCCACGCAGACGTCCGGGACCTCAGGTCGGCCCAGTCGCAGAAGCTGGATCAGCTCAGGACCCAGCAGCAGGACTCGGCACAAGCGATCGAGGCCATCGCCGAAGCGGCTGGCAGCATCCGACGCGACCTGTCCACAGCGGCCGCCGACATCACCTCAGCAGCGCAGGAGCAACGCAATCTTGCTCTGCAACGCGCCGACGCCGTGAGCACGAGGATCAACTTGTTGACCATCCTGGTGATCCTGCAGGGGGCCGGCTTGACCGCACTCATGCTCGTGCGTTGAGGGTCGGGGGATCAGGGAACTCACCCCCGATAGCGATGGTGAAGCTCATTGGAGGCAGCGTCCTTCTGGGCGGTAGGCCGCGCCCGGGTATCGTGGCATGGCTGTCGACGGCCCGGCTGGCCAGGCCGGCGGCCAGTGACACTGAGTGATCACAGGGAGCCCACACCCCATTCCGGCACTCTTGTCCC
>JBAVLA010000242.1:0-11332 GCA_049688595.1 Candidatus Nanopelagicales bacterium
GCTCCTGACGTGCGGGGCGAGGACGTCGGCCAGGGTCGGCGCTCCCACCACGCGCAGGGTGTAGCTCGCCCGGCGCAGCGGGTGGCCCGCATCGATCAGGCGCCCGAGGTCCATCGGCGTGCCCGAGACGACGACGTCTGCCGGCACGGCCCGGATCGTCGCGGCCAGGTCCGCAAGCTGCTGACCGCCGTAGCCCATGGCCGGCAGCACCGGTCCGGTGCCCGGGTACTGCTGGTAGGTGGCAGCGATCGAGCCGACCGCGTACGGCCGGGGGTCGACGAGGTCCGTCGCGCCGGCCGCCCGGGCGGCGACCGTGCCCGCCCCGAACGGCATCCCGCCGTGGGTCAGGGTCGGGCCGTCCTCCACGACGAGGACCCGCTGCCCGGCCAGGGAGCCCTCGCCGGCCAGCGTCACCGGCGACTCGGCACGGACCACCACGGCATCGGGGGCCAGCCGACCGACCTCGGCGACCACGCGCTCCACATCGGCCGGGTCGGCCGAGTCGACCTTGTTGACCACGACCACGTCGGCCATCCTCAGGTTGGTCTCGCCCGGGTGGTAGGTCGACTCGTGGCCCGGCCGAAGCGGATCGACCACGGTGATCATCACGTCGGGGGCGACGAACGGGAAGTCGTTGTTCCCACCGTCCCAGATGATGACGTCGGCCTCCTGCTCCGCCGCCCGCAGGATGGCCTCGTAGTCGACGCCCGCGAACATGAGCAGGCCCATCGCGACCGGCGCCTCGTACTCCTCTCGCTCCTCGACGGTCGGGCTGCTCGCGTCGATGTCGGCCAGGCTGGCGAAGCGCTGCACCCGCATCGCCTGCAGGTCGCCGTACGGCATCGGATGGCGGACCAGCGCGACCCGCAGGCCAGCCGCCTGCAGCAGTTGCGCGACGGCCCGGGTCGTCTGGCTCTTGCCGCACCCAGTGCGCACCGCGCACACCGCGACGACCGGCCGGCTGCTGCGGATCATCGTGGCCCGCGGGCCGACCAGGCGGAAGTCCGCCCCGGCTGCCAGTACCGCCGAGGCGCGGTGCATGACCTCGACGTGGGAGACGTCTGAGTAGGCGAACACGACCTCGTCCACCGCCTCGGCGCGGATGAGGTCGACGAGCCGCTCCTCTGCGACGATCGGGACGCCGTCGGGGTAGCGCGGCCCCGCCAGCGCGGCGGGGTAGGTCCGGTCGGCGATGCCGGGGATCTGCGTCGCGGTGAAGGCCACGACGCGAGTTGCCGGATCGTGGCGGAAGACCGTCGCGAAGACGTGGAAGTCCCGTCCGCCCGCACCCATGATGACCGCTCTGCGCATGGTGGCATTCTCGCCGGTCCATGCCCGCAGTCGATTCCGACGATCCGATGGTCGGTATCGACTGCACGCATCCGGCGCGCCCGGGCGCGCCATACTTGCCTCAGAGGCGAAGGCGCTTCGGAAGGGGTGGCCCCCATGAGCGTGGTGGTGGCGCAGCGCTACGAGTTGCTGGAGCTGGTCGGCGAGGGCGGCTCGGCCACGGTCTGGCTCGGCCGGGACCTGCTGATGGATCGCAGCGTCGCCGTGAAGGTCCTGGGCGCCAGCCTCGCGCAGGACCCGGTCGCCATGGAGCGCTTCTGGGTCGAGGCCAGGACTGCGGCAAGCCTCCAGGACGCGGGCATTGCGCGGGTCCACGACCACGGCCTGTTCCAGGACGGCGCGGACACGAGGCCGTACCTCGTGATGGAGTACCTGCCCGGCGGGACGCTGGCCGAGCGACTGCGGCACTCGCCACCCGAGGTCGCGGACGTCGTCGCGGTCGCCGCGGGGATCCTCGATGCGCTGGCCCCCGTCCACCGCCGTGGCCAGTGCCACGGCGGCATCAGGCCGAGCAACGTGATGTTCGACGCGCTGGGGCGGGTGACGCTGGTCGACTTCGGGATGGCCCGGGTGCTCGGCGGCGCGGCCGGCGCGGACCCGTACGCCGCACCGGAACAGGTGCTGGGCCAGCCGATGGACGCTCGCGGCGACGTGTACGCAGTCGGCGCCCTGATGTTCGAGGCGCTCACGGGGCAGTCCCGCCGCCAGTCCGGGACGCGGAGCGACCCGACCGGCGAGTTCCCGGCCTCGACTGCTCGGGATCCGTCAGCCGTGGATCCGACGGTTCCTGCCGACGTGGGTCGGATCGTCCGACGGGCCCTCGCGCGCCGGCCGGAGGGCCGGTTCGCCGACGCAGCCGAGATGCTCGCTGAGCTCGAGGACCTCGACATGCTCGACGTGGCGGCCCGGCATGGGCGGCCCGGGCCGACCGACGTCGAAGCCGCGCCCGACGCGCTCGACGTGCTCGACGTGCTCGACCTGCCCGCCGCCAGCCTGCCGCCGCAGCCTGTCCCGGGCCACCAGGCGCCCCGGCAGCAGCAGCGCACCAGCCTGACGTGGACGCTGGCCGAGATGGGCAGGCGGGCGAGCAGGCACGTCAGCGGGCGGCGGTACGCCCGACCCAACCATCGAGGGCTGGACCCGGGCCAGATCAGGCGCTGGGCGGGCCCATGGCTGCAGGCGCAGCAGGTCCTCTGCCAGTTCGACGCCGCCCTGGGCTACTGGCGCATCCCCGACCGGCTCGTCGTGTGGGTGCCACCCGCTGAGGTCCCCGTCGGCGCCGAGCTGGAGTCCCTGGTCCGGGCGGTCGACCACGTTGCGGGCCGCCGCCTCCAGCAGAGGCTGGCGCAGAGCGACACGGCCGAGGTGCGGCTGCCCCGCCTGAGCGTCCTGCTGGAGCGCGTGCCGGACGGCGACCTGGGCGCCGAGGCCTGGTTCAGCGGCACGCTCGCCCCTGGCCGGCGGGGCGATCAGCTGCTGGCGGTGGAGATCGGTGCCGCGCAGCGCCTGGCCCTGGAGATGACCGTGGAGATCCGGCGGGCAGGTACCTGGACCGCTCATAGCACGAGCGTCGTCGCCGAGGGGCTGACGTTCGGGACTGGGGCCTGGGTGGACGTCACCTACACCGGACCCGGGCTGGGCAGGGTCGGTCCGGAGGCCCTCAAGGTGGTCAGCGTGGCGGACGGCCGCGCCCGGGTGGCAGTCGGCAACGCGGCTGGCGTCCGGCTCCACGACGCGCCCTCCGGCGGGTTGGGCCAGCTCACCGGGGGTCGGCCAGCATGGCGGCGTGAAGTGCCCCACGGGGCCACGGTGGAGATCAGCGCGGGGGATCACGTCTACTTCCCCGAGGTTGAGGACCGCCTGCGGTTGGTGTTCGAGTAGCGTCCGCCGATCCAGCCGCGTTGGGTGCTGGCGGCCGCTACCGCGCACAGCCGGCTGCTACTGCGCGCAGCCGGCCTCGACGTCCGTGGCGACGGGCTCCTGGCCCATCCCCTTGAACAGGCACTTCACCAGGTCCACTGCCGGGTTGGCGCCCCCGGCCCGGGTGGTGTCCTTCACGCGCGCCGCGAAGACGTACTTGTCGGTGGCGCCGATGGCCCAGCGGGCCCACAGGTCCTCGCCAGCCCCCGAGGTCAGGCCGAGATCCGCCGAGCCGGTCTTGGCCCAGATCACGTCCAGCTCGCCGAGTGGCCGACCGCCCGCTTGGGCGCCGGGCCGCAGCCGGGACGCCGTTCCGCTGGGATGGTTGACCGCCCACCACATCCCCCGCCGGACCAGCGCCAGGCTGTCGGGGTCTGCGGCTATGGCCCGGGTCGGATAGGCCGATGCGTGGAACTGGCCGTCGCTGTCGCGCGACCCGGCGATCATGTTCAGCACTGGCGGCTTGACGTACTCGGTCTGGACCTGGCTGGCTGTGCTCGCCGGACCGGAGGGCCCGGAGAGCGGTCCCGCGCCGACGATCGCATGGGTCACGCCGGCCATGTCCAGGACGGAGGCCCGGACCTCGTCCTGCCCGATCGCGGCCATTCCCGTCGCATGGGCCACGGCTCCCACGCCCAGACGACGCTCCTTCCCATCGGCCTGTACGGCGGTGCGATCCTGCGGATCCATGCCCAAGTCGCTGGACCGGTAGTACACCAGCGCGGAGGCCGCAGCTGGGTCCGACGGATCCGCGGGGCCGACCACGGCACCGCCTTCGTCGGACTGCCGACGCTCGTCGTCAGCCGGGTCGAAGCCGAGCTCCTGGGCGGCGGTTCCCAGGGCCGGCCACCCGGCTGAGATCCCCAGCCAGGCGGCCGTCGTGTTGCACGACTGCAGGAGCATCCAGTCCAGCGACTGCGCACCGCACCGCTTGAGGGCGTCCCGCTCCTCGACCCGGCCCTCGAGCCGGACGCCCCCAACAGCGGTCAGGGGAGACGTGATCGGCCCGGCCGGGACGCCCGTCCCCTCGTCGAGGGAGGCCAGCGCCGTCACGACCTTGAACGACGAGCCGGGCTGGCTGGCCTCCGACCAGACGCGCATGATGGCCAGCCCCGACTTGTCGGCGGCGCACTGCTTCCGGCTGGGCCCGAGGTCGTCGGGCTCATCGGCCGACCAGGGGTCCCCCGGTGGGCGTGGGTTGGCAAGCACGGGCACGGCCCGCTTGCCGTCCTCGGTGGATCCCGTGCGGGGCTTCACGCAGTGGACGTTGGCCTCGGACAGGTGCTCGATCGCGAAGCGGGCCTTCCTCCAGCTCCAGTCCGGGTCCTCAGGGGCGGCAGCCCCCTCGTCCGCGGCGGCCAGCAGCGAGGGCGGCGACCAGTCGTCCGCGTCAGGTGCCCGGGTGATCAGCGCCTGCATGTCCTCGTCGTCGGCATCGCTGGAAGCCAGCGCGACGACTCCGCCGGTCCTCCGGTCGATAAGGGCGACGTCGGCGCGCGCACCGGCAGTCGCCTGCGCGTCGGCCGCCGCGGCGGCCAGCCGCTGCACGCGCGAGTCGATGGTCGCGATCACGTCCGCCCCGGTGCACTCGGCCGCCAGGTCCAAGGATCCCCTGGGGGCGAAGTCGCCGCAGGTCAGCAGCGGGGCCGCCAGCCGCTCCAGGCCGACCGCGAGGTTCCCGGCGGTCGTCGGCATGAAGAACCCCAGGTCCACGGCCAGGTCCGGGTTCGGGTACAGGCGGCTGCCGAGCCCCACGCCGGGGTCCTGCCCGGCCGCATTGGGCTCGGAGAAGACCACGCCATCGCTGGTCAGGAGCCGGCCGTGGCTGTCGCGCAGGAGCGCCTCGCCGACCAGCCGCGTGCTGCCCGCAGCCGCCCATCCGGCGTGGATCCAGATGGCGCCGACGGTGAGCAGCGCGGTGCTGCCCAGGACCAGGCCGCGCAGCAGCCGACCGGCTGCCGCCAGGTTGCCCGGCAGCACCACGGCAGGTCCGCTGGCCAGGCGCCCCCTCGAGATCAGGACGCCCAGGGTGAGCAGGGCGCTGTACACGAGGGTGGAGATCCCGTTGGCCGCGATGAAGGGCACGTCCAGGCCAGTCAACGGCACGAGCTTGAGCGAGGTGAACGGGATCCTCGGCACCAGGATCGCCAGGCCCAGCAGGATCGTCGGCAGCAGGAGCTGGAGCGCGCAGACGGCGCCGACCCGCACCCGCAGGTGCGCCCGCTCGTCAGCCGGCGGCTGCTCGACCGAAGCCAGGAACACGCGCAGCCCCACGGCGAGGATCCCAGCCATCAGGATCACGACCAGTCCCATGCCGACCCATGCCGCCGTCAGGGTGATGGCGTAGTCGCTGCCGGCGACCTCCAGGTGCCGGACCAGGGCGGAACCCGAGGGCTGCGCTGAACCCCACTCGCGGACCTGCGGGAGGATGCCGGTCTCGTGCAGGACGCGCAGGCTCATGCAGGCCTGGGTCTTCTCGCCCGTGCACACGGCGTTGCTCCACCGGTTCTCCACGACCCGGGCCACGTGCTCCACCGGGGCCAACCCCCCGCCCGTGACCCGGTTGACAGCTGATCCGAGCACGCCCATGGCGACCGCCCCCAGCGCCGTGACGCCAGCCGCCCGCCACCAGTGCGCCCGGGTGTAGGCCAGCAGCGCGAGCACCGAGAGCGTGGCCCCGAGGATGGCCGCCGGCCCGTAGTCCCGGAAGAAGACCAGCACCGCGACCATGGCCAGCCCCGGGGCGAGCCGACCCAGCAGGCCCAGCCAGAGCGACCCCCTGCGCAGGGTGCTCGAGGCGTGCAGCACGACCTGCTGGCGGGCCCCGGCAAGGGAGAGCGCCGCCGCGACGGCGGCTGCCGCGCGGGTGACCTCGCCGACGGCGATCCCCCCGATCGAGCCCGAAGCCGGGTTGCCGGCCAGGAGCGGCCCGACGGCACGCACAAGCACGGCGACGCCCCCGACGACCAGGCCCAGCCGCATGGTCCGGCGCGGGTCGGATCCGGCGCTGCCCACCGCACGGGCCAGCACCGGGCCGACTGCCAGCACGCCCAGGAGGGCCAGGAGGACGGGGATGACCACCTGGGTCGAGTCGTTCGCCAACCGGCCCTGGGCCGCGCACCCCATGGCCAGGGCCAGCCCCACCGCCCACGGCCACAGCGGCCAGCGGGTCCACGCCCCCGGCCGGTCGGACCGACGGATCACGCCTCCGGCGACCACAGCCAGCATCGTGCTCGCCAGTCCCACGGCCGCGGCCACGAGGAGCTGGCCGATCAACGGCCCGGGCGGGGTTTCCCCGGAGGGCGCGCCCAGCGCCCACAGCCGCAGGGGGATCCGCTGGCCCGAGGGCCCAGCCACGACGAAGAACGCCACGGCATACAGCAGCGCAGCCAGCAGTCGGCTCCGCGTGGAGCCCAGCCACAGCCCGCCCCAGGTGAGCGAACCCGAGGATCGGCGATCCTCTGCGTGGAGGCCGTCGGCCATGGCCTCCTCAAGCGCGCTCAGGTGGCGCTGCGCGCGCCGCAGCGCGGACCGGACCGGACCGGACTGGCCTCGCACCGGCGCCTACCCCTCGCCAGCTGCCGACGGGGTGCGGCTGGCTGGCCTGCTCGTGGCCGAGGGGCTCGCTGGCTTGCTCGTGGGCGAGGACTTGGTCGAGGACGCGGCCGGCGGGTTCTTCGTGGCGGACGCGCTCTTCGATCCCGACGGGCCCTCGGTGGCGGTGTGGGTCGCTGTGGTCGTCTGGGAGGTCGAGGCGGATGCCGGAGCGACGGGGGCATCCGTCGCGGGACCGCCGAACACCAGGACCAGCACGAGGGCGAGGCTGATGACCGCCAGGCCGCTGAGCGTCATGGCCAGTCGCGCACCCTGCCGGGTCCCCCACCGCCGACCGGGCCGACTGTGGCCCGCTGGCTCTCCAGCGTCGCTGTCGTGGCCATCGGCAAGCATCGCTGCGGACATCTCGACTGAGGGCTTCCGCCTGGGGTTCGCCGGCCGCTCGGCTGCATGCTCCGAGCCGCCCCGTGCGGCGGAGGCTCCCGCCGACCGGCCGCGTCTCCACGACCCAGGCCGGCCCGATCCAGCCCGATCAGGACCCGCCTCGACGCGGCCCGGCTTCAGGAGGTCCGGCTCCATCCCGTACACCTCGGCGAACTGATCGAGGTGGGCCATCAGGATGGCGCACCCGATCTGGGGATCGACCGTCGGGAGCAGCTTGCCCAGCAGGACGTTGGCGTGGCGGCGGTCGCGCAGCATCGACCCGCAGAACCGTGCCGTGAGCTCCAGCCCGGCCTCACCGGTCGGCCAGAAGCTGCCCTGCAGGTCCGGCTGCAGCAGGCACACCGCAAGGGGACTGGGATCCTGCCCGCACCGACGCATCGCCGCCGCGACCAGCTCCCAGTCGTCGGCCGCCACGCCCAGGCCGGCCAACGTGCGCAGGGCGACGTGGAGCGCCGCGGCAGTCCCAGCCATTCCAGCGGCCCCGGACGCCCCAGCGCCCGCCCCGGACGCAGGAGCCACCGCCGAATCGGCCAGGAGCTCAACCACATCGGGCGGCAGCGCCGGGATGGCGTGGCGGGGGTACGCCTGAGAGCCTGCCGCGAGCAGGATCGATGGGGCCAGGGCCGGCTCGGCGCGCTCCCCCGCGGCCAGGACGGGGAGCAGGTGGTCGATGACCAAGTCGTAGGTCTCCGGCATCGCGACCAGACGCCGGGCCACCTGGGCGGCCTTCGTCGTGCCCAGGGTCGCGATGCGCCGACCCAGCTGATCGGCCGGCACCCTCCCACCGACGTCCACGGCCGCCTGGGCCCACTCACGCGAGGCAAGCCGCGGGACCTTCGCCGGGGTCGGGTCGTCGTCGAGCAGGTAGAAGTGCGCCAACGCGTCGGGCGAGAACCGCGGTGAGACCAGGCCCGCCCGGATCGCCTTCCGGGCGATGTCCTCATCGGCCGCCACGACCCCGTCGAAGGCCGCCACGAGCGGGCACGCCGTGTTGGCGCACCCCGGGTGGATCGCGTCGCGGCTCCGGGCGAGCAGCAGCTGCCTGGCCAGGGAGCGGATCTGGATGGGCTCGCCGCGTTCGAGGACCACCGTCAGCGCCTCGTCCGGGAACCCGGCCAGGCTGTCTGCCAGGCCCTGCCAGAGCGCACCCGCGAAGGCGGGGTCGGCCAACTCGTCGGCGAGCTCCTCGGGGGCCAGCCAGTCGGGGTGATCGAGGTAGATCTGCGCCCGGCGGCTTGGGGCCAGTGAGCGCAGGACCGGGGCATCGACCAAGAGCCACAGCTCAACCGCGCGCGGATCGGCGCTGGCTGCCGACGGGTCCGCGGCCCACGCAGCAACGGTCCCGATGTCCTCAGCCAGCTCGGCGGCATCCTTCTCGTCAGCCAGCAGCGCCAACTCCCACCCGCTGGGCGCGAACTTCAACAGCTCCCGGGCCGCATCGTCCCACTCGTGGTCGGCCGGGGCGGCGGCATCGGCTCGGACGTCGAGGACGTCGCCGGATCGCCCCTGTGGGATCCGCGAGTCCAGCGACCGGACGAGCCCGCACACGGTCAGGCCTCGCATCGGGCCCCGCTCGAGCGTGGAGAAGCTGACGTGCTCCCGGAGCCTGCGGGGCACGTGCTGCAGGGCAGCCGCGAGGTAGGACTCCACCTGCTGCCCGGAGTCGGCATCGAGGAGGACCTCGGCCCGGTAGCCCGAGGCCCACCATCCGATGATCCGCGCGACCAGCGCGACGACCAGGTCATCCCGGCACGACGAGGTGTCGGGGAGGCTGCCTGCGCGCAGCTCGCCCAGCGGGAGGGGTTCCAGGCGCGCCGGCCGGCCCATCCGGCTGGACTCGTCGGAGAGCCGCTCGATGAGGCGCTCCGGGACGCTGAGCCGATCGAGGCTGCGCAGCGCCGCAAGCGCATCGAACCGGCTGGCCGGCAGCTCAGGCGGCAGGAAGACGCCGAACGTGGTCTGGTCGCCCCCCCGGCCCTCCGGCACGGGCCGGCGCAGGGCAAGCACCCGCCGGCCATCCGGGAGGCTGGCCAGGATCAGGCTGCGGTCACCGGTCTTGCCGGCCGCCGCCGACACCTGCCAGTGGGCGACCGGGCCGAGTTCGACGGGGACGCGCGTGGCAGCCAGGTCGTGCAGTCCGTTGCCCCATCGACCGCCCGATAGCCGGTTGCCGAAGAGGAAGGCGTCCAGGGTCTCATCCATGCCAGTCACCGGAGCAGGTAGCGGTTGAGGAAGAAGTAGTACATCGGGTCGAAGATCCGCCTCGACCGGACCCGCGGATAGCGCCTGCGCCCCGACTCGTCCACGACCGGCGGACCGCCAGTGGCGGTGGCGACGTGGAAGCTGACGCTGGCGAATCCGTCCTCGGCGCTGCTGACGATGCCGGGAGCGACCCGGCCCAGCCACGACTTCACCCGCGCCGAGTCGTCGGTGAGCCGGCGCATCGCGGACTCCGGCGACATCGTGCCGAGGTCGAGCTCCTCGATGGCCCGCCGGGGGAAGCCGTCGAGCCCCTCGATCAGATCAGCCTTGAGCACGACCACGGCCAGGTGCCCGTGCGCCCTGCTCGCCCCCGTCACCGCCTGGGTCCGGATCGTCGCGGCCTCGGACAGCCGCCACGGGGCCAGCGAAGCGGGTGCGTCCCGGTCTGGCACGAGGCCCAGCGCGGCCCAGTGGTCCTGCAGGCCGAGCAGCTGGGTCGGATCGAGGCAGTAGACGAGGACGGGGGCGTTGGCCAGCGACGGCACATGGTTAAGGACGTCGCGCATGTCCCGGTCGGGAGCCAGTGCCTCGCCGGGGGTGTCGAGCAGGATCGCGGTGCTGGCCCCACGGTACCTGGGCAGGTTGACCCTGACCCGGATCGGGTACACGCGGTGCCAGGCAGTGGGGTCCGGGGTGTCCGCCAGCACGGGGGGGCGCGCCGGGGCAGGGGAACCGAGCCGGACCGTCGGCTCCAGGTCCGGCTTGGGGATGAGCGCGTTGAGGTCGCGGTTGAGCCGGGTCTGGTCCAGGGCCTCCCCGTCGACGATGAAGGGGGTCAGCGCGGGCCACGACCCGCCGCCCGGCATCATGCCCAGGTAGCCTGAGACACGGTCGACGCCCCGCCCGATCGCGCCGATGTACGTGCTCTTCCCGGAGGCGCTGAACCCCATGATGCTGATGGCCATGGCGTGTTCCAGGGGGCCGCTGGCCTGCTCCCAATCGAAGTGGCACGTCGCGCACGTCCACGAGCGCAGCAGCCCCGACGCGGCCACCTCCCGGTTGTCCATGGGTTGCGGGAGCGCGTGGAAGTCCCGGAGGGCCCGCAGGGCCCCGGCGAACCCCCGGGTGGTCGGGGAGCCGGGCTCACGGCGCAGGTCCAGGGCGCAGTAGCAGACCGGGCACGTGGGGCGGTCCGCGCGCGGCCAGCTCATGACCATGCGGTGCTCACCCACGCCCACAGGAACCCCGCCGCGGCGCCGACCCCGCCGTACACGACCAGCCGCCAGGCGAACCATGCGAAGACCCGGTCGAGGTACACGGGGTCACGGTGCGTAGGGTGCAGCCCGCTCACAGCAATTCGCTCCTTCGCAGCCAGTCGGAGACCATCTCGTACGGCTCATCGCGGCCAATCGGGCGCAGCACCTCCCAGCCGTCGGCGCCACGCAGCGCACGGCCGACGGACCGGTCGATGATGGCGCTCTCGGTGGCCAGGGAAGGCCTGCGCTCACGCCTTGTCCCTCCCCCAGCGCCGAGGGGCCCGACCAGGCAGACGACCCCCGTCTGCACGTGCCCGGCGACTCCCAGCAGCCAATCATGCCAGTCCGCCGAAGCTCCGGCGGCGAGCGCCAGGAGGCCGACCCGCCTGGCCCCTGCGCGCACCAGGACTTCGCAGGCATCCCACGGGCCGACCCGCCGGAACACCCCGCGCGACTCCAGGTGCGGGGGATCCGGCGACAGCTGCGAGGCCGAGATCGCCCGGCGCACCCATTCCACGCCTCCCCGCCCCCCGCCGATCAGGACCATCGGGATGGCGTCGGACCGCTGCAGACGCACGCCGCAGGCAGCGCACGCGTGCTCGCGG
>JBAVLA010000243.1:0-1993 GCA_049688595.1 Candidatus Nanopelagicales bacterium
GCGCAGCGCACGGGTCAGCTCATCGCTGCGCCGCACGGCCTCGGCCAGGCCCGGGAGGTCCCGCTCGGCGATGACCTCCCGAACCCCGGCCCGCAGCGCGGCGGCCAGCACGTTGGCGTCGATCCGCCGCCGGACCAGCACGACCCCGCAGGTGGGATCAGCCCGGCGCGTCGACGCCGCGAACTCCAGGGCCAGCTCGGTGTCGATGCTGGGGCCCAGGACGATCGTGGCCTGGGGCACCTGGTGCGCCGGGCGGATGCCCAGCGCTTCGAACGAGTCGAATGCGACGGCGGCATCCCCCACCGCGTTGCACAGACCGCGGGCGGTCACCGGATCACGTTCAAGGACTGCAGTCATTTTTCCGCTCACTGGAAGACGTTGTAGCCGGCCACGGGATTGCCCATCTGGACCTTGGTGTTCGAGTCCAGCAGGGCCAGGTGCAGGTCGCCCGAGCTGTAGGTGAGAGCCAGGCGCTTGGCCTGCTCCGTGGTCACCGCCAGGGTCAGGATCGCCGTCGGGATCTCCTCGGTGTTCGTCGACTTGGAGTCCCCATCAGAGTTGGGCCGCAGCGTGCTCGGGCCGACCGCGACCACGCGGACCCGGTCCAGCAGCAGGTCGGACCAGCGGCCCAGGTCCTCGTTGTCCTTGTCCTTCATGTCCACGCTGGCGAACACCGCGACATCGGAACCGGGCGTGACGAACCCGGCAACCCGCTCCGGGTCCTCCAGCTCCACGGACATCGCCATCGTCCCCTTGGGCAGGGTCAACGCGGTCGTGTTGCTCGCGCCGGTGAACATGTCGGCGATCAGCACCTGGCCGGCGTAGATCGGGGCCGCGTTCAGCAGGGCCGTCACCCCGGTCACGTTCGACAACGCCCCCTCCGGGACCGATGCCTTGGGCAGGGTGCGAAGCTCGACATCACCGGAAGCCATGATCGCCGCACCCGTGCTGCCGGCCGGGATCGAGTCCGTGGCCACGAGCACCTCCACGGGGCTCTGCCCGGCGGCAGCCGCAGACTGTGCCTTGCTCGCATACAGGAAGACCATCAAGGTCCCCAACGCCGCCACCATCACCGAGGCGACCAGAAGAACAGTCCGACGTCCCATACCAGCTCAAACTCCCTCTATCTCAAGAACCCCCCCGGGAGTCCCGGGATCGTTTCGGTTGGCCTCGCCCCCCGGCGAGGGTCTTGCGTGTCTCGCAGTGGGCCTGGCCTACTGCCAGAGCCGGATCGTCGGAATGCAGTACCTGTCGCTCAAGCTGCAGCTGGTGCCGCTGACGTCTCCCGGGTCGTACGACATCGGGTAGGCGACGTACCTCCACTGGATCACCAGGTCGGCGTTGCTGTTCCGGTTGTTGTAGAGGGTCTGGTTCCAGCAGCTCGAGTCAGTCACAGGCGTCTTGCCCTTGATCCCGTACCCGCAAACCTTCACCTGCACCGCCCCCACGGCCGTGAATGAGGCGTTGTTGCCCCCGCTCTGGGTCCACTTCGTGGCCACGGGCAGCGGCACCGTCTCCCCGACGATCGTGTCCAGGGCGTTCTGGACCGTGCTGGAGTTGAAGTTGGCGCCGGGATCGCCGGCCATTGGCCCAGGGAAATGGATGGCGTCGGGGTAGCCGTGCTCGGTCCAGTTGGCGATGTCACCGTTGGCGTTGCTGCCGCCGTCGAAGTCGACGAGGCCCCAGTTGCCCGGGGGATTCCCGTCGCACTGCTTCTGCCCATTGGTCTTGAAGAACTCCGACTGGCTCGTGGTGGTCTCCGACGCAGTGGTCAGCTCGTTCACACAGATCGCGTACGGGCGCAGTCCGCCGTAGGCCGGCGCGCCGGCCACCTGGGCGGTTGCCTGAGCAGCTGGATGGAGCTCGGACTGGCCCAGCAGCCCGCCCAGGAACGTGGGCAAGGAGCTCTCCCCGCGCACGGTCACATTGAAGTTGCCGTCCTCGCAGGTGACCGACACGGTCGGGGTGCCCGCGGAACCCTGCGGGGCGTTGG
>JBAVLA010000244.1:0-16387 GCA_049688595.1 Candidatus Nanopelagicales bacterium
CAGCGTCGCACACGTGACCAGCACAGAAGCGTGGTGTCGATTCCCAGGATCGGATCGTCGGAATCGACAGCACGCTTCGTCGTTGCTCAGTGCGTGTGACCCCCCGGGCCGTGGCGGTGGCCATGTCCGTGGGTGTGTCCATGGCCTTCGTCGTCCGGCTCGGCCGGCTTCTCGACGACGAGGACATCGGTGGTCAGCAGCATCTCAGCGATGGAAGCAGCATTCTCCAGAGCCGACCGAGTCACCTTCAGCGGGTCGATGATGCCCTCGGCGATCATGTCGACGTACCGCCCGGTCGCCGCGTCGAGCCCCTTGCCGGCACCGAGTTCGCGGACCTTCGTCACGACGACATAGCCCTGCTGCCCGGCGTTCTCGGCGATCCAGCGCAACGGCTCGTCCAAGGCCCGGCGGACCACGTTGACCCCGACGAGCTGGTCGCCGCTGCGGCCCAGGCCGCCCTCGAGCGCCGCGGCAGCATGCACCAGGGCCGAGCCGCCACCTGCGACGATGCCCTCCTCGATGGCCGCGCGGGTGGCCGAAACGGCGTCCTCGATGCGGTGCTTCTTCTCCTTGAGCTCGACCTCGGTGTGGGCGCCGACCTTGATGACCGACACGCCCCCTGCGAGCTTGGCCAGCCGCTCCTGCAGCTTCTCGCGGTCCCAGTCGGAGTCCGAGTCCTCGATCTCCTTGCGGATCTGCGCCACGCGATCAGCCACCGCGCCGGGTTCGCCGCCACCGTCGACGATCGTCGTGTTGTCCTTCGTGATCACGATCCGCCGAGCGGTGCCCAGCACCTCCAGGCCCACCTGGTCCAGCTTCAGCCCGACCTCGCTGGAGACGACCTGGGCAGCGGTCAGGATCGCGATGTCCTGCAGGATCGCCTTGCGCCGGTCGCCGAACGCGGGCGCCTTGACCGCCGCCGAGTTGAAGGTTCCGCGGATCTTGTTCACGACGAGCGTGGAAAGGGCCTCACCCTCCACGTCCTCGGCGATGACCAGCAGGGGCTTCCCAGCCTGCATGACCTTCTCCAGCAGGGGGAGGATCTCGGCGATGGCCGCGACCTTGCCCTGCACGAGCAGGATGAGGGCGTCCTCGAGGACGGCCTCCATCCGCTCCGGATCGGTCACGAAGTATGGCGAGAGGTAGCCCTTGTCGAACTGCATCCCCTCGGTGAACTCCATCTCCAATGAGGTGGTGGAGGACTCCTCGACCGAGATCACGCCGTCCTTGCCGACCTTGTCGAACGCCTCAGCGATCAGGTCGCCGATCTGGGCGTCCTGGCAGGAGATGGTCGCCACCTGCGCGATCTCCTCGCGGCCCTGGACCTCGCGGCCAGCCTTGGCCAGCTCAGCCGTCACGGCCTCAACAGCTGCGGCCATGCCCTTCTTCAGCTCAACCGGCGGGACGCCGGCGGTCACGACCTTGAGCCCCTCGGCGACCAGCGCCTGCGCGAGGACGGTGGCCGTGGTCGTGCCGTCGCCGGCGACGTCGTTGGTCTTGGTGGCAACCTCCTTGGCCAACTGGGCACCAAGGTTCTCGTACGGGTCGGACAGTTCGATCTCGCGGGCGATCGTCACGCCATCGTTGGTGATGGTCGGCGCACCCCACTTCTTGTCGATGACGACGTTGCGGCCCTTCGGCCCCAGCGTCACCTTGACGGTGTCGGCCAGGGCGTTGACCCCGCGCTCGAGCGCGCGGCGGGCGTCCTCGTCGAACTCCAGAATCTTGGCCATGTGTTGCTTCCGCTCTTGAGTCTGCTTGAGTGACGGGGCAGCCCCGGCCCCAATGCGGGAGAACCGGGGCTGCCTCGGGATGGATCGGCTACTTGACGACGACCGCGAGGACGTCGCGGGCCGACAGCAGCAGGTACTCCTCGCCGTTGTACTTGATCTCGGTGCCGCCGTACTTGGAGTAGATGACGATGTCATCGACCTTCACATCCAGCGGGATGCGCTTCTCGCCCTCCTCGTCGAAGCGGCCCGGACCCACAGCCAGGACCTTGCCCTCCTGGGGCTTCTCCTTCGCGGTGTCCGGGATGACGAGGCCCGAGGCCGTCTTCTGCTCGGCGTCGAGTGGCTTTACGAGGATCCGGTCCTCGAGTGGCTTGATGGTGACCGCCACGGTCTGACCTCCCCCTTGCGGGATTCGTCGATACGGGTGTGCTGCGGGCGGGTGCGTACCGTCGTCGCGGTGCCGGCACGACCTGCGTCGCTAGTAGCACTCACTCTGGTCGAGTGCTAGGGGGAACACTAACACCATCTGGCACTCGCAGTGAAAGAGTGCCAAGACGCGGGCCCAACACGTCACACACCGACCACCTCGACGGGCAGGGAGGAGTCGGCCGGGATCTCCCACGCCGACGCCGGCCGCCCGCGGGACACCATCTGCGCCCCCAGCGCAGCCACCATCGCCCCGTTGTCCGTGCACAACCCCGGTCTGGGCACGCGCAGCCGGATGCCGGCGGACGCGCAGCGCGCCGCCGCCAGCGCTCGCAGCCGCGAGTTGGCAGCGACCCCCCCGCCGATCTGCAGGTCGGCCACGTCGTGCTGCCGGCAGGCGTCAATCGCCTTGCGGGTCAGGACATCGACGACTGCCTCCTGGAACGCCGCTGACACGTCAGCGACCGGAACCGCAGCCCCCTCTGCCTCGCGGGCCTCGACCCAGCGGGCCACCGCGGTCTTCAGCCCGGAGAAGGAGAAGTCGAAGCGATGCCGCTCCATGTCCTTGGGAAGGCTCAGGCCTCGGGGGAAATGCACGTACGCCCGGTCGCCGCCGACGGCGGCGCGGTCGATGTGCGGCCCTCCGGGGAACGGCAGGCCGAGCACCCGGGCCACCTTGTCGAAGGCCTCACCGGCCGCGTCGTCGATCGTCGACCCCAACGGCTGGACGTCAGCTGTCACGTCTGGGACCAGCAGCAGGGACGAGTGCCCTCCAGACACGAGCAGCGCCACGGTCGGCTCCGCCAGCGGCCCGTGCTCCAGGACGTCCACCGCAACGTGCGCGGCGAGGTGATTGACCCCGTGCAGGGGCACCCCCAGGGCCAGCGCCAGCGCCTTGGCGGCCGAGAGCCCCACGAGGAGCGAACCGGCCAAGCCGGGTCCGGCCGTCACCGAGACGGCATCGATGTCAGCAAGGCGCACGTCCGCGCGCGAGCAGGCCGCCTCCAGCGTGGGGACCATCGCCTCCAGGTGGGCCCGGCTGGCGACCTCGGGCACGACGCCGCCGAACCTGGCGTGCTGCTCGACGCTGGAGGCCACCACGTCGGCCAGGAGCGTCCGGCCGCGCACGATTCCAACACCAGTCTCATCGCATGACGTCTCGATGCCAAGCACGAGCGGCTCGTCAGGCACGAACGCCTCCCTCCCGACCCGCGCGGGTCGCCACCAGGTCCAGGGACATCAGGACGGCGTCCGCACCGCGGCCGTAGTAGTCCCTTCGACGACCGTCCGCCACGAAGCCCAGCCGTTCGTAGAGGCCCATCGCACTGGCGTTCTCGGCCCGGACCTCCAGCTGCAGCACGCGCGCGCCACGCTCGCGAGCGGCGTCGATCAGCTCAGCCATCAGGAGCCGACCGATCCCCCCGCCCTGCACGTCCCCCGCGACTGCCACCGTCTGCACGTCTGCGGTCGGTCCGGTCAGGAAGATGCCCGCGTACCCGACGATCCGCTCCCCGCGGCGGGCGACGAAGTAGCATCGCGATTCGGGAACCCGTGCCAGCTCGGCCCAGAACTGGGTGACGGTCCACGGGTCGGTCGGGAAGAGCTGGCGCTCCAGCTCATGGACCTCCTCGATGTCCCACCACCGCAGCCGCCGGATGCGGACGCCTTGGGCCGGCGAGGCACCTGCCCCGCTCATGGCGGCGTGACCCGCTTTCGGGATGCATTGGCCACAGCGTCCGGACGGCGCAGGTACAGCGGGGAGGCATCCGCTGCCGCGTTGGAGGCCACCATCCGAGCGACCAGCTGGGCCAGGACACCCGGGTCCGGGTGCAGCGGTCCGCGCCGATCGGCGAACGCCTCCGGGTAGCGGGCAGCTCCTGCGCCAACCGCCGGCAGGTCGCGGCAGGGGATGGCGGTCGCTGCCCCCACCTCCGGTCCCGCGACTCGGCCCCCCGACTCGTCGTACAGCGCCCAGTAGACCTCACGTCGCCTGGCGTCGGTGGCCACGAGGAACCTCTCGGACAATCCCCCGGCCACAGCCTCGGCGGCCAGGACGTCGAGGGTGCAAACGCCGTGCACGGGGATCCCCAGCGCCCAGCCGAGCACGCGGGCATGCACCAGGCCCACGCGCAGGCCGGTGAATGGGCCAGGGCCGCGGCCCACCCCGACCGCGCCCAGGTCGCTGGGCGCCACCCCCGCCTCAGCCAGCGCCCTGACGACGATCGGGGCCAGTTGCTCACCGTGCACAGCGGGGCCCGTGGTCACCGCCCAGCCGAGCACCGCGGCCCGGTCGGTGTCAAGGATCGCGGCCCCGACCTGCTCGGTCGCGGTGTCCACACCGAGGATCAGCACGAACCCAACCTACTAGCGCCACCTGCACCCACGTAGCCGTTGGCACCGGCCAGGAGGCTCACCCAGCCGGGAGGGAGAGGCCCGCCCAGCGCGGACCGATCCCGCGCACGGACACCGTCCGCGAACCGCCCGACGGATCGTGGGGATCGACTGGCGACCCGACCGCCCGCCGGATCAGGACCTCCAGCCGGTCAGGGGCAAGGCCCTCGACCTTGCCCGCCCCCCACTCGACGACGGTGACTGCCGAGGAGAGGTCGGCGTCAAGGTCGAGGTCATCGACCTCGACGGCACTGAGTCGATAGGCATCCACGTGGACCAGCGAACCCCGTGGTCCGGGGTGGCTGCGGGCGATCACGAAAGTCGGGCTGGTGACGGGGCCCCGCACCTCCAGCGCCCGGCCGATCCCCTGGGTGAAGGTGGTCTTCCCAGCGCCGAGCGGGCCGTCGAGCACGACCACGTCACCGGGGCGCAGGATCGCAGCGACCTGGGCGCCCAGATCGCGCATCTGGTCGGCATCCAATGCCGTTGCGTTCCAGGCCTGACCGTCCCAGTGCCAGCCCGTCACTGGCCGGCGCCCGGCTCGGCCCCGGATCCGATCCCGGCTGCCGCCTCGACCCCGGGCCCGGATCCGACCCCGGCCCCAGGACCTGGGCCAGCTGGGGTCCCCACCGCGGGCTCGGTCTCCGACGCAGCTTCCCGGCCGCCTGCGGACGTATTGTCCGGGGGCACGGCCAATTCGTCTCGGACCTGTGCAACCAGCCGGCGCAGCTGGTGGTTCACCCGCCCGTAGTGCTCGAGGATCATCATGTGGCCGGCGTCCGGGACGAGCACGAGCTCTGCGTCCGGCATGCGGGAGGCCATCTCCCGGGTGTGCTCGGCAGGCGTCATCCGATCATCCAGCCCGACCATGAGCAGGACGGGGACCTTCGACAGGACCTTGAGGGACCGGTGCCGGTCGTGGGCCTGCAGGGTCGGCAGGAACTCCGAGATCACGCCGATCGACGTGTCGTTGAGCATGCGATGGGTGAACTCGGCGACCGCCGGCGCGACGTTCGAACCGAACGAGTAGCGCCGGGTGAGCAGCAGGCTCAGGTCGTTCGCCCGTGAGCGGCCCATCTCGACGAGGTCGGCGTTGCGCGTGAGGACGGCGGTGGTGACCGGAAGCAGCCGGTGCAGTGGTCGGGCGGCGAAGTCGGGCAGGCCCAGGCCGACTTCCCGGAGCCCGCCCGGTGACGTGGACAGCAGCGCCACCCCACGCACGCGCGAGCCGAGCAGCTCCGGGTGGTCCAGGGCGAACTGCATGATGGTCATGCCGCCCATCGAGTGCCCGACCAGCACCACGGGTCCCGCCGGGACCACCGCTTCGAGGACCGCGTACAGGTCGCGACCGAGCTGCTCGATCGTGTTCGTCTCGGCCACCGAGCGAGCAGAGCGCCCATGGCTGCGCTGGTCCCAGAACACCAGCCGCCCCAGCGCCTTGAGATCACGGCGCTGGTAGTGCCAGCAATCCTGGTTCAGGGAGTACCCATGGCAGAACACGACAGTCAGGTTCTCCGGGTTCGCCCTGGTGCACTCCTCGACTTCGACGTGGATCTGGATGCCGTCGGAGTCCACGACGATGGGCGCGCTGCGCAAGCGTCCGAACGGTTCCTCGGCCTCCGAGTCGGCCCGCGGGGTCTTGCCGACGACCGACCGCTCCGCGACGACCCCTGCGGCTGCCCCAACCGCGATCAACCCGGCGGCGGCGCTCACCGCGCCGGCCACCGCGCGCAGGTTGACCGGAAGGCTCACGAGCGCCCCCCTCCCACGTGCACCCGCTCGATCCTGGGTCCCAACCGGGTCACGATCTCGTACCCGATCGTCCCGGATGCGCGGGCCCAGTCCTCCGCCGATGGCTCGCCGCGCGACGGCCGACCGAAGAGGACCACCTCGTCGCCGGGCTCCGCCGGGGAGTCGTCGAGGTCTATGACGAACTGGTCCATGCAGACGCGTCCGGCAATCGGACGGATGCGTCCGGCTGCCAGCACGGGGCCGCGACCGCTGGCGGCCCGGGGGATGCCATCGGCATACCCCAGGGGAACCAGCCCCAGCGTCGTGCGGGCGACCGTGACGTACTCATGGCCGTAGGACACGCCTTGTCCGGCTGGCACGCGCTTGACACCTGCCAGTCGGGCACGCAGTGTCATCGCGGGGACGAGCCCGAACTCCTCGGGGGGCCCGACCTCCCCGCCGGGAGAGACTCCGTACATCGCAATGCCGGGCCGGACCAGGTCGTAGTGGGCGCGGGGGGCGACCAGCGTCGCCGCGGAGTTGGCGATGTGGCGCACCTCGGGGGACAGCCCGGCTGCGGCGGCGACCTCGAGCGCGGCATCGAAGGCCGCGAGCTCGGCGGCGTTGCTGCTGCTGGAAGGGGCGTCTGCAGACGAGAAGTGCGACCAGATGCCCGTCACGCGCACGGTTCCCGCGGCCTGCAGGCGCACGGCCCGGTCCACCAGGGCCGGCCAGTCGTCGGGCGTTGCGCCGCTGCGTCCCAAGCCGGTGTCGATCTTCAACTGCACGCGGGCCCGGATCCCGGTCGCGTGGGCCGCCGAGGTGAGGGCATCCAACTGCCAGGCCGAGGAGGCGGTGACATCGATCTCGGAGCGCACGCAGTCGGCGAGATCCGGGTCGCCCGGCGCCCACAGCCAGGTCAGGATCGGAGAGCTGAATCCGTGATGGCGAAGGACGACCGACTCGCGCAGGAGCGCAGTGCCCAGCCAGGTGGCCCCGCCGTCCAGGGCGGCACGAGCCACCTCGATCAGCCCATGTCCATATGCGTCGGCCTTGACGACCGCCAGCAGCCCAGCCCCTGGGGCGTGTGCGCCGAGGGCAGCCACGTTGGCCGAGATCGCATCCAGGTCAACCTCGCAGACAGCACGGGCAGCCACAGCCCCATCCTGCCCCAAGCGCCGCCACCAACACCGCTCAGGCGTGACTCATCTGGTGGTCGACCCGGGATCGTCGGGCCTCCGCGTGCGCATCAGGGAGTCGGGCCAGCACATCGGTCGCGGTCACGGGGCCTCCGGTGGCACCGGCAAGCCGCCCGGCCAGCCCGTGCAGCCCAACGGCCCGGGCGGCCACGAGTGCGGCCTGCGCCGGGGTCACGCCTCCGCCCGCAACGCCGACGCCCAGAACCGACGCACCCGCGAGCATGCCTGCCAACAAGCCCGCCAGCACATCTCCCGACCCGGCGGTGGCAAGCTCCGCGCTGCCGAACGTGTCCACGAACGTCGGGCCGCCCGGTGCCGCTACGATCGTCCCTGGGCCCTTGTGCACGACGACCGCGCCGGTCTCCCGGGCCGCCCGCTGGGCAGCGGCAAGCACCCCACCGGCGGGATCGAACCCCAGCCGGACGAACTCGCCGGCGTGCGGGGTCAGAACGCTGACCAGCCCTGCCGCAGACCGCTCGGCCAGCGCCGCTCGCCCCTCGCGCGTGCCCACGACCTCCAGGGCGGACGCGTCGATCACGAGCGGACACCGGTCAGCCAGGGCGGCCAGGACTGCCTCGACAGCCGGCCGGGACGAACCCAGACCGGGACCGACACAACGGGCATCCACCCTCCGGTCGGGACTGAGCACCACATCGGGGTACCTGGCCACCACGAGCTGCGGGACGAGCACGTCGGCGGGCGCCCGAGACGACGGGGCTGCCGATGATGGAGCCTGGCGCACCGGACCGGGGGAGCTGAACGCCACCATCCCTGCCCCGGAACGGCGGGCGCCCCCTACCGCCAGCAGCGCAGCCCCGGGGAACTCCGAGCTCCCGGCGACCACCCCGACGACACCGCGGCGGTACTTGTGATCAGCCGGCGCCGGAGCTGCGACGGCGAGGTCGGGCAGGCTGAGGGCCCAGGCCTCGGGCTCCCCCTCCGGCGCCAGCCCGATCTCCACGAGGGCGACCGTTCCGGCGTGCTCCCGCCCCGCGCCGACCAGCAGCCCGGCCTTGAGCAGTCCGAAGCACACGGTCGCGTACGCACGGACCGCCGCACCGACCACCTGCCCGGAGTCAGTGTCCACCCCGCTGGGCAGGTCCACGGCGATGATCGGGACACCGGCCCGGGCCAGGACCTGGACCGCCCTGGCCGCCGGCTCCCGCAGCCCGCCGGAGCCGCCGATCCCGACTATCCCGTCCAATGCGAGGTCCGCCGACGACAGCGCGCTCATTGCCTCCGCGCAGTCCCACGCAACGATCCGCGCCCCGGCGGCAAGGGCCGCCGCAGCGCCGGGCGCATGCATCCGTGCCGGATCCCCGATCGCCACGCAGGAGGCGCCCCGACTCCGGAGCCGGGCCAGGGCCCACAACGCATCCCCCCCGTTGTTCCCAGACCCCACGAGCGCAACCACGTGTGAGCCCCGCACCGATCCTCGGCGGTGGCGCAGCACGTCGACGCAGGCCCCGGAAAGCCCGCTGGCCGCGCGCTGCATGAGCACCGGCTCGGGGACTCCGGCCCCCGCCTCCGCCTTGCGCACCTGCGACTCCGAGCACACCCAGCGCATCTGGCACCTCCGCCGACGACCTGCGTCCATTACCACACCGAATGTTGAAACTCCTGTAACGCCACTCCGCTTCCGTCACATTCGTCACATTGGTAGCGTGCCTAACACCCCGAACGGGGCCACGTCGGAGGACGCCTCATCCCGCCCCCTCCGACGCTTCCCCAACCTAGGGCGGGAGCGGGGACCATGCGCGTCCGGGGCCCCGCGGCCAGACATGGCTCCGGGAACCCGAGGGGTCCCACGCTCGATCTGGCATGCCCAAGCTTGGGCGTGCCATTCGGTCGTGCCGCGAAGCGGCGGGGACCCGGCCTCTGGACCCGTAGGCGGCAAGGGGCACCCGATGCGCAGGATCGTGGAATGCACAGTCCTCACCGCCGCGCTCGTCAGCGGCGCAGGAGTACCCAGCCAGGCTGCCGACGTGCCGACCTTGACCCGGTCTGCGGCGATCCAGCAGGGCACCAGCCTGGCTGCGAAGCTCAACCCCGAGCAGGCCGCCCGGCTCAAGCCCCTCCTATCCCGGGGCACGCGCAGCCCAGCCGTGGTCTTCGTCCAGCGCCGGCTCGGCGTCACCCCGGCGAGTGGTTACTACGGCAAGCTGACCGAGGCTGCGGTCACTGCCCTGCAGAAGGAGCGGGGACTCAAGCAGACGGGCCGGGTCGGCACGGCAACGTGGAAGGTCCTGCTCAAGGGCACCGGCGTCATCGCCAAGCCCCAGGACACGTCTGCCGCGACGCCGGCTGCCACGAGCCCGACCCCCGCCGAGGCGGCGAAAGCCCGCCCCGTGCTCAAGCCGGGCGCGGGGCCGGGCAACCCGGCCGTCGTCTTCGTCCAGCAGTACCTGCACGTGACGCCCGCCACCGGCTACTTCGGAGCCCGCACCAAGGCGGCCGTGCGGGCATACCAGCGTGGACTTGGCATCCGCGCCACGGGCAACGTGGGGCCACTGACATGGGCCGCGATCGCCGCCGGTCGCGTGGCCACCCCGACCCAGCCCACGCCGGCGGCCCGGACCGAGCCGGCCAACACCTCCCGGGGTGGCACCGAGTCGCCGCGGTCCGGGGCCACGGGGAGCGGATCGGCCCGGGCGGCCCTGGCCTATGCCCTGGCCCAGGTCGGCAAGTCCTACGTCCTCGGCGGTAACGGGCCCGACGCGTTCGACTGCTCCGGCCTCGTCCAGCAGGCCTACCTCAAGGTCGGGATCCGGCTGCCGCGAACAGCAGCCAAGCAGCGATTCGCCGGCGAGCAGATCGGCATCGAACAGATCCGGCCAGGCGACCTGCTCTACTACGAGGACGGCTCGAAGCGGAGGCCCCACATCGCGCTGTATGCGGGCAACGGACAGGCCGTGGAGGCGGCCAACCCGCGCCGTGGCGTACGGCTGCGCGACCTGAACATGAAGTGGTATCGCGACCGCTTCGTGACGGCCGTCCGCGTCGGCTGAGCTGCTGCCGAACACGCAGGCCGGGCTGCTACTCGACGGTCACCGACTTGGCCAGGTTGCGCGGCTGGTCCACGTCGTGGCCCTTGGCGGTGGCCAGCTCGCAGGCGAACACCTGGAGGGGCACGGTGGCGACCAGGGGCTGCATCAGGGTCGGACATGCCGGGATGCGGATCACGTGGTCGGCGTACGGGGTGACCACGTCGTCGCCCTCCTCGGCGATGACGATCGTAACGGCACCGCGGGCGCGGACCTCCTGGATGTTGGAGATGATCTTCTCGTGCAGCACGCTGCGGCCCTGCGGCGGCGGCACGACCACGATCACCGGGATGCCCTCCTCGATCAGGGCGATCGGACCGTGCTTCAACTCCCCCGCAGCGAATCCCTCGGCGTGCATGTAGGCAAGCTCCTTGAGCTTCAGCGCGCCCTCGAGGGCCACCGGGTACCCGACGTGGCGACCGATGAACAGCACCGAACGGGAGTGCGCGTACTGGCGGGCCAGCTCGCGGACGCCCTCGACCGTGTCCAGCACCAGGTCGACCTTCTGGGGCATCGTCGCCAATTGGCCCACGATCGCCGCCACCTCGTCGCCGAACTTGTTGCCGCGGACCTGGGCCAGGTAGAGCGCCACCAGGTAGACCGCGACGATCTGCGTGAGGAACGCCTTGGTGGAGGCCACCGCGATCTCGGGCCCGGCGTTGGTGTAGAGGACCGCGTCGCTCTCGCGCGGGATCGTCGAGCCGTTGGTGTTGCAGATCGCCAGCACGCGCGCCCCCTGCTCGCGGGCGTGCCGGACCGCCATGAGCGTGTCCATCGTCTCGCCGGACTGGCTGATGGCGATCACCAGGATCCGGCGGTTGAGGATCGGGTCCCGGTAGCGGAACTCGCTGGCCAGCTCCACCTCACATGGGATCCGGCACCAGTGCTCGATCGCGTACTTGGCGACCATGCCCGCATGGTAGGCAGTGCCGCACGCGATGATGACGATCTTGTCGATCTCGCGCAGCTCGGCATCGGCCAGGCGGATCTCGTCCAGGCGCAGCAGGCCGTCCGGCGCGATCCGGCCAAGCAGCGTGTCGGCCACGGCCTTGGGCTGCTCGGCGATCTCCTTCAGCATGAACAGCTCGTACCCGCCCTTCTCCGCGGCGGCAGCGTCCCACGTCACCGTGAACCGCTTGACCTCCACCGGCTCGCCTGCGAAGTCGGTGACCAGGACGGAGTCCGGGCGAAGGTCGACGACCTGGTCCTGGCCGAGCTCGATGGCCTCTCGGGTGAAGTCGATGAACGCCGACACGTCCGAGGCCAGGAAGTTCTCCCTCTCGCCGAGTCCGACGACGAGGGGCGAGTTGCGCCGGGCGGCCACGAGGCGACCGGGCTCGCCGGCATGCACCGCCACGAGGGTGAACGCCCCGGACAGCCTGCGGCAAGCGGTGCGCATGGCCTCGGCCAGGTCGCCGGATTGCTCGAGGGTCGACTCCAGCAGGTGGGCGACGACCTCGGTGTCGGTCTCCGATGCCATCACGACGCCGCTGGCCACGAGCTCGGTGGTGAGCTCGGCGAAGTTCTCGATGATGCCGTTGTGGATCACCGCGACCTGCCCGCGGCTGGAGACGTGCGGGTGGGCGTTGATGTCCGTGGGTCCCCCGTGGGTCGCCCACCTGGTGTGGCCGATTCCCGTGGTGGACGGGCTCATCGGATCGGTGGCAAGAAGCGCCTCCAGGTTGGCCAGCTTGCCGGCCTTCTTCCGGACGTCCAGGCCTGGTCCGGCTACGACAGCGACGCCCGCGGAGTCGTACCCTCGGTACTCCAAGCGGCGCAGCCCACCAACGACAACGTCAACAGCCGGCCGATGTCCCGCGTACCCGACGATTCCACACATGGGACAAGGGTATCCGCGCTGGGGCGGGATCGCGGACCCACCACCGACCGACAAGCACTCCGACTGGCACCACGGATAGCCGTCGGGCGAGGCATCGTGACCGTCCCGAGGACGCCTCAGCCCAGTGGGATCTCCCGGGCCACGACGCCGGCCAGCTCCTCGGCCACGGAACGCGCCTCGGCGTCGGTCGGTGCCTCGACCATCACCCGGACCACCGGCTCCGTCCCGCTGGGACGCAGCAGGACGCGCCCGCTCTCGCCCAGGCCCTGCTGCGCGGCCGCGACAGCTGCGGAAAGCCCAAGCGACGTGCTGACCGCGGTGCGGTCGACGCCCCGGACGTTGATGAGCACCTGGGGCAGGTGGGACATCACCGCGGCCAGCTCAGCCAGCGACTTGCGGGTCGAGGCCATCCGGGCGAGCAGGTGCAGGGCGGTCAGGGTGCCGTCCCCAGTCGTGGCGTAGTCCAGCAGCACGACGTGGCCGCTCTGCTCCCCGCCGAGGTTGAAGTCGTTGGCCCGCATGGACTCCAGGACGTACCGGTCGCCCACACCGGTCTCCACGACCTCGACGCCCTCCCGGCGCATGGCCAGCTTGAACCCGAGGTTGGACATCACCGTCGCGACCACCGTGTTGCGCGCCAGCTTGCCCTGATCAAGCATCGCCAGTGCCAGGACGGCCATGATCTGGTCGCCGTCGACGACGTTGCCCTCGGCGTCAACGGCCAGGCAGCGGTCGGCGTCGCCGTCGTGGGCGATGCCGACGTCGAAGCCGTGCTCGACGACGGCCGAGCGGAGGTCCGCCAGATGGGTGGACCCGCAGCCCTCGTTGATGTTGTACCCGTCCGGGCTGGAGTGGATGGCCAGGACGTCAGCGCCCATCCGGCGCAACGCCCGGGGCGAGGCGCCGGAAGCCGCCCCGTTGCCGCAGTCGACGACGACGCGCAGGCCGTTCAACCGGTTCGGCGTGCACGAGAGCAGGTGCTCCACGTAGTCGGTCAGGGCATCCTCGTAATGGACGACCCGGCCAACGCCCGAGCCGGTCGGCCGGTCCCAGCCCTCATCGAGTCGCAGCTCGATCTGGTCCTCCACGTCGTCGGGCAGCTTGTGCCCGCCACGCGCGAAGAACTTGATGCCGTTGTCTGGCATGGGATTGTGCGACGCCGAGATCATGACCCCGAGATCCGCTCCGAGCTCGGCAGTCAGGTGGGCCACGGCCGGGGTGGGCAGGACCCCCAGGATTCGGACATCCAGACCCGCACTGGCCAGCCCGGCGACTGTGGCCGCCTCGAGGAACTCGCCGCTGGCGCGGGGATCGCGGCCCACGACCGCTCGAGGCCGGGAGCCGGGCTTCTCCGGTCGGTGCAGGGCGCCCATCTCGGCGAGCACATGCGCGGCCGCGCCGGACAGCCCGAGGGCGAGGTCGGCCGTGAGATCCCGGTTGGCCAAGCCGCGTACGCCATCCGTGCCGAACAACCTGCCCACCGCGCACCTCCAAGTCGCAACTACCGCGAGCCTACCGGCCGACTCCGTCGCAGTCCGGCCGAGCAGGTACCCCCACGCCGCAGGCACGGGAGGCGCCTCCAGTTGGCTTCCAAGGCCAACGAGCCGTGCTCCCGCGAACGTGACAAGCGAACGAGCACTGCTGGGGCCGAGTCGATCTGGGCACCGGCAGGGCGCCGGTCGCCCGCGTGCGAGGCCAAGGCCTCGCGCGCTCGCTCAGCGCTTGCTGTACTGCGGCGCCTTGCGGGCCTTCTTCAGCCCGTACTTCTTGCGCTCCTTGATCCGCGGGTCCCGAGTCAGGAAGCCCGCCTTCTTCAGGGCGGGCCGGTTGGCCTCGGCGTCGATCTCGTTCAGGGCCCGGGCGATGCCCAGCCGCAGGGCGCCGGCCTGACCGGTCACGCCGCCCCCGTCGATGCGCGCGATTACGTCGTAGGAGCCTTGGACCTCGAGGGTCCGGAAGGGCTCGTTGACCAGCTGCTGGTGCACCTTGTTGGGGAAGTAGTCCTCGAGGGCGCGTCCGTTGATGGTCCACGATCCGCTGCCCGGAACGAGGCGGACACGGGCGACAGCCTCCTTGCGACGGCCAGTGGCCTGTCCCGGGCCGGTCAGCGCGGGCCGGGCGGCAGAAGCCCCAGAGGCGACCGTCGTCTCGGTGGTGTAGTTGCCCTCGATGGCCTCATCGGGGGCCGGGGTGATCTCGGTGCTAACAGCCACGGGAATCCTTTCCTCTGCCTGGGTCGCCGTGGCGCCTACTGCGCGACCTGGGAAATCGTGAACGGCACTGGCTTCTGGGCCGCGTGCGGGTGCTCGGCACCTGCATAGACCTTGAGCTTGCCAGCCTGGGCGCGGCCCAGCTTGTTGTGCGGGAGCATGCCCTTCACGGCCTTCTCCACAGCGCGACGGGGATTCGTCTCGAGCAGGTCGCCGTACGCGATGGACCGCAGCCCACCCGGGTAGCCGGAGTGGCGGAACGCGCGCTTCTGCTCCCGCTTCGCGCCAGTCAGCGCGACCTTCTCCGCGTTGACGATGATCACGAAGTCGCCCGTGTCCACGTGTGGAGCGAAAGTCGGCTTGTGCTTGCCTCGCAACAGGACCGCAGCCTGTGCTGCCAAGCGTCCGAGGACTACGTCGGTCGCGTCGATGACGTGCCACTGGCGGGTGGTCTCGCCAGCCTTTGGGCTGTACGTGCGCACTTTGGGAGCCTTCGTTCGTTGACAGTGGTGGTCGGACAGGAATCGAGGCGACCAACGCCGGCTGGCAGCCGCTTGGGCGACCGCTCCGCGACTCGATCGCGCTGCGAGACCGTTCGACGTGCGCGGGAGGTCCCGCACACATGCGCTGCTTAGGGTACCGGCGGCGGCGCGGGCCGCCAAATCGCCCCCTGCGCAGCTCATGGCTGGGCCCTCACCCCTCGGGCTGGACCAGGCCCATGGGCCAGCCGCCCGCCGGTGGGCCCATCAGCGTCCGCGCCATCGTCGGGCGCGCCGCGCCTGGGCCGCCAGGTCCCCATCCGCCGGGTACCCCACCTCGACGAGCGTGAGCCCGTGCGCCGGCGCGGTGGCGATCCACGGCCCCCGGACGCCCCGGGTCAGCAACTGCCCGGGTCGCTCCTCCGGCCATCGCCCATCCCCCACTGCAAGGAACGCCCCGACGAGGGACCGGACCATCGAGTGACAGAACGCGTCGGCTCGGACCCGGAACTGGATCGGGGCCCCTTGGCCACCGAACCAGCCGATGTCGTGGATGGTCCGCACGCTCGATGCCCCCTCGCGCGCTCGGCAGTACGCGGCGAAGTCGTGCTCCCCCAGGAACCCCCGGGCCGATGCGTCCATCGCAGCGACATCAAGTGGTCGTGCGTGCCACAGGACGTGCCCCCGCGTGCGCGGGTCCTGGGCGACCGGGTCATCGGCCACCGAGTAGGAGTAGCGCCGCCACAGCGCCGACCACCTGGCATCGAATCCCGGCGGCGCGACCCGCAACCCGCGAACCCGCAAGTCGAGGGCGAGCACGCCATTGAGTCGGCGCAACACCACCGGGAGGCCCCCCGCGCCGGCCTCCCGATCGACCGCCGAGCCGACAAGGCACTGCACGGGGATGTCCGCGTGGCACACCTGTTCCAGCGCGTGCACCCCGGCGTCAGTGCGACCGGCGACCGCCACCCGCACGCGGACCTGGGCTGGCACTCGCAGGACCAGCCTCAGGGCGGACTCCAACTCGCACTGGACGGTGCGCAGCCCGGGCTGCCGGGCGAACCCGTGGAAGCCGGCTCCGTCGTACGCCACGTCCAACCGCAGGCGGACGAGCTCCGGATCGCGATCTGGGGGCCCTTGGGCGTCCCCCAAGCCGACGGACCGAGGAGTCGGCGGACCCGGGTCCGCGGGGTTCACGCCTTGGGGGCGCCGCCCTTGCGGGCTGGTGGCGCAGGCTCGGCTCCCGCGGGATCGACAGCCTTCGCCGCATCGGCGGCCCCAGCCTCGCTCGGCGTGTCGACGACGACCACGGGAGCCGCGGCCTCGACCTGCGC
>JBAVLA010000245.1:0-1987 GCA_049688595.1 Candidatus Nanopelagicales bacterium
GGGCGAACTGGGCCTCCGCCGCATGGGGGAGCGGCGTGGGGTCGGCGCAGCCGGCCGGCGCGGGAACCTGCCGGCCCGGTGTCACCGGGTGTGACGTGGGCGAGGAGGGGGTTGGCGGCGACGGCGACTCGCAGGTGGTTGTGTCGGGTGGTCGGGTAGCGCTGGGTGGTGGCCAGGCCGGCGTGGCCGAACAATCCCATGACCTCCATGGCAGTGGCGCCGTTCTCGATCACGCCGGTGGCGAACCTGTGCCGCAGAGCGTGGACCTGAGGGAGGGCCCGGTCGGGCGGTGGGAGTTGATCCCAGCGTCGGTGGAGGCCTTGGCGACCAGGTCCTCCAGCTTGCAGATAGTCATCGCACCCACCCCGGCGCGGTCTGCCCAGAGCGGGTGCCGGGGGGCCGCGGTCCCGGGTCGGGGGAGTGGGTCGGCCCGGCGGCCCGGGGGCGGGAGCTTGGCCCACCGCTGCGCGAGACAGCCGGTGAGGACGGTCTCCGCCGGATGCCCGAGCAACGTCAGGGCCCCGGCGTACGCTGCTTGAGGCGTGGCGGTCGGCGTCACAGGACGCGGGGGGATGCAGACCATCATGCACGCCATCGTGACCATGGCGATTCTGAGCGCCTCGCTGCTCGGCACCCCGGCCCTCGAACCCAGCGTTGCCGCCCCGGCCGTTGCTACGTTCTCCGCACGCAGCCTGCCAATGAGGCCTTCGCCTTTGCCCGCCGAGGCTTGGGGCTGGCTTGGTCTGTCCGGCGTGGTCATGCTGGGGGGGATGGCTGGCGTGGTGACGGTTGGCGAGCGTGGCCGCCACCATCACGTTCAACCGCGCACGAGGCGCATCTGGCCGGCGCCGCCCCTCACACCTGGGCTGGCGCCGTCCACGCTACTGTCGTGATGGCTGCCTGAATCTCGGCCGCTCCCGATCGCCGATCCGTCGACCACAGGAGGTACTCATGCCGTCACCGTCACTCCCCAGAGGCCCGGCGCTGGTGCGCATGGCGGACGGAGACGTCAAGCAGGTCAGCCTCGGGCGGGCACCCAGGTGTGGACCGTGCCCGGGAGGGCGGGGGAGCGGAGGGCGGCCCCGTCCGGGTGCGCCCTGTTCCCGCAGACCGGCCTGGACCGGACACCGACGAAGGCTCGTACGGACCTGGTCAAGCCGGCCGGCGTCGAGACATGGAGCAGAGTCGTGAAGAGGTTGCTGCTCGCCCTGCTGTGCGCCGCGGCCGTGGCCCAGCCGGTCCAGGCATCCCCAAGGTCGGGGAGCGTCCTGCTCGGTGACGGCTTCGACGGCAGGAGCGTGCACCCGAGTTCCTGGCACATCCCGACCTGGGTGTCACCAACCGATGGCACATACGTGGGCCGGACCCAGTTCCGCGTGACGCAGAACGCGATGATGCCGGGCGTCGCGCACGGGGACGTCGAGCTCGCACTGGAGACCTACAACCCGACCGGGTTCTCCTTCTACGGCACGGACCTGATCAGCGATCGGGCCTTCACAGTGGGCAACGGCCTGGCCGTCCAGGTGCGAGCGAAGATGGACACCCCGACCCGCAGGGGCCTGGTCGGCGGGATCTTCCTGTACGCCCTCGAGCCGGGCAGCACCACGCTGCACGACGAGATCGACTTCGAGTTGCTCGGCAACGATCCGACGCACGTGCACACGAACGTCTACGCCGGCGAACCGCTGGGCGCCGGACGTCCGGCAGCGACGCGCTACGCCGCCGGCACGGTCACGGACTACCACGACTACGAGATCCGCTGGCTGCCCGGGGAGGTGTCCTGGTACGTCGACGGGTCGCTGGTGCGCAGGGAGACCCGCAGGGTGCCCTCGACTCCGATGAACCTGCACCTGAACATCTGGGCGCCGGCTGCGGACTGGGCGCAGGCGTACGACGCAGGGCTGCAGCCGGTGACGTCTCCAAGGTCGAACAGGGTATGGACGATGGGCGTGGAGTCCGTCGTCGTCGCGCGGATCAACCCCCCGGC
>JBAVLA010000246.1:0-16370 GCA_049688595.1 Candidatus Nanopelagicales bacterium
GATCCACCGCCCTCATTCGCATTGCCTCGAGGGTCTTGTGGTCCAACTTCCGGCCGTCGTTATCCCGCACACCCAATTGTACCGAGAAACGCCCCAAAAGTCGGACTACTAACGGTCGCGTCAGTAAGCCCGCGGCCGGGGCGTGGCCCAGCAGATCCCCGACAAGGCGGAGTTTCCCCAGCGGATCGTCGGTGCCGGCCGGGGCCCTGGTGCTGGGCCAAGTCAGGACCTAGGTCCCGATAGACATTGGATCCCAAATTGGTACATATGTGTCGACTAAGAGCGGCGTGGAACCCCTGGGTCGTCTGGTCAGGTTCAGAGAACAGCTGTCACGGGTGCGTGGGCGCGGGCGACGGGGAGTGTTGTCCGTCATTCGTTCTGACGATGATGGCGTCGCTGGTCTTGACGGTGTCGGGGGTGTGTGAAAGGCCCCGCCCGGGGTTCGGGTGGGGCCCTTCGTCGTCGTGGTGACGGGGTGGTCGTCGTGGTGACGGGGGGTCAGTCTGTGTTGGTCTCGGCGATGGCGGCTCGGGCGGCCTTCTCGTCGACGATGGGGTTGTCGCGGGTGAACGCGGCGGTCAGCGCGTTGAGGGCGAGGTTGTTCACTGCGCGGGGTAGCCGCGGGAGGCGTTGTGGATCAGGCTGGCGGCGTCGGCGGTGAACAGGGTGTCGGTACGTCCGGCGAGCTTGAGGTGGTGGGTGATGTAGTCGGCGGTGTCCGCGGGGGTCATGCCGTTGATGGTGGCGCGCACGCCGATGCGTTGGTCGAGTGCGGCCAGGACCCCGAGTCGTAGGCGTTGGCGCAGGTGGGTTGGCCGACGAGCAGGGTGGCGAACGGGGCGCCGGAGTCCAGTCGTGGTTGGTCAGGATGCGCACGGCTTCCATCTGGGGGTTGTCCAGCAGGTGGGCCTCGTCGATCTATCCGGACATCGGGATAGATCGACCTATCCCGACAACGGGACTATGCCGACGTCGGCTCCCGGCGATAGCCGAGACCCCCGTAGGGGTGGGCTCCACCGACTGAGCCTGCGGCCAGCCTGTCGGCATGGTCGCAGGCTTTCGAGGAAGGCCAGGAGCGCGTCGGGTGGCTTGCAGCGTCCGGGTTTGACGGAGGCTGGGGTGATCAGGGCCAGAGCCCGTCGTTCGATGGCGTCCGGGCTGAGTCGGCGGCCGGTCCTGGTCGGGAACAGCGGGTCGCCTGCCCGGCCGGCTCGTTCGGCCAGCCAGGTCCGAAGCACTTGCTGGGCGGAGTTGGTGAGGTGGACGGCTCGCTGCTTGCGGCCCTTGCCCTGGCATCGGACGTGGCCGCCGGTGCCGAGGACCACGTCGGCGCAGTCGAGGCCGCCGCCGTTCGCTGGCGGTTATGCGGAATTCGTAGCCCACCGGCACGATGCGGCGTCTCTGGACTACTGCGGTCGGTAGACGTCGGATCGGGGTGCCACAGCAAGCACGGTCACGATGCGGGCGCTGTCGTCGATTCGGTAGATGACGCGGTAGGTCCCCCGGCGTGCGCTGTGGCGATCGTCGAGCGGGGGCATCAGCCGCTTGCCGACGCGGTGCGGGTTGGCCAGCAGGGGTCCGTTGATGAACGCATGCGTGGCGAATGCGACGGCTTCTGGGAGCTGTTCGGCGAGCTGCCGTCGCGCGGTCGCAGTGATCGCCAACAGGTAGGGCTCCTCGAAGCTCACGCCGTGGTCCGGCGCTGGCGCATCGCCTCAGCCAGCTCGTCGGCGGTCTCGACCCGTCCGGACGCCACGTCGGCGTCGGCCAGGGCCAGCTGGCGCAGCAGGTCGCCGTCAGCCAGGACGGCGATGGTCTCCTCCAGCCGTTCAAGGTCCTCCGGTGCCAGCAACACGGCCGACGCGCGCCCGTGCACGGTCACGGTCACCCGCTCGTGCTGGGTGCTCACCCGGTTGACGACCTCGGACAGGTGGGCCTTCGCCTCGGCCAACGACATCGTGGACATGGTCCTAAGTATGACCAAAACGGGGTGGTCTTGTCTATGCAGGGAAGGATGGGCACCATGCCCGGAGCAGTCACTCGGGGGTCTGGTGGGAGTCTGGGGATCGTGGACGGGGTTGCGCGGTTTCGGCGGTTGGCCCGGTCGTCGCCGTGGTTGTGGCGCTCGGCGCGGTTCGGGTTTGATGACGGCTCGGTGTCGGTGCGACAGTCACTGCGCCGGGCTCCACGACCCGGTCTGATCCCCACCCCTCATCTGCTGGCCCCCGCCACCTGCACCCTCGTTCCCGGCCAACCACGGCCGCTGGTCAGTGGGAACGCGCCGGACAGCCCCGCACGGTGGGGGACCCGGCCCGGTCAGTGCCGCCCGGCTTGAGGGGGACTATCCGCGCCGGGCCCTCAGGATCGCTGGGCGGTGGGCACCGCGGTCCTGGCCAGGTGGGCGCCGACGCCGGTGGTGTGCAGCAGCAGGCCGATGGTCGCGGCGCCCAGCAGCAGGAGGGTGATGAGGGCGCAGATCAGGTGCGGGCTTCCGATGCTGTCCCAGCCGGGCACGATCGGGGCGCCGTCGGGCCGGTGGCCCAGTGCCCCACCCCGAGGGCGGCTGCGGTGACGGTGAGCCGCAGCCCGCTGACGGCGGGGCGGTCGACGCCGAGCAGGCCGACGACCATCAGCCCGCCGGCCAGGGCCGCCCATCCGGTGACGATGAGCATCTCGGCGGCCGGGAAGACCGTCGGGTCGACGTAGTTGCTCTGACCCCCGGGCGGGTAGGGCAGGGCCAGCAGCGGGGCGACCATCAGCGCGCCGATCACGGCCAGTCCGACCACGCCCAGGGGTGTTGCCGGTGGCACCCCCCGGTTCAGGTACTGGGCGGTGATCAGCAGCAGCGCGGTGACCAGGGCGCCGACGACCCACGGGAACACGACCTCGACGGTGCGGGTGCCGGTGTCGTAGCTGGCGGGCGTGGTGCGCAGGATCCGCACCGAGGTTGCGGCGCGGCGAAGAGGGCACGCGACCCTCTGACTGGGGCGACCTGGGCGCCATGCTGGCGAGGCCGGCGGGTATCCGCCCAGCAGCGCTGCCTGCCCGGCCCCGTTCGACCCCGGAGCTTCGCCCGGCCATGCGGTCCACCGTGGACGGGTCACCACCGGCGCACGGTGGTGGGTCGGGAGGTGCGCGTGATGGCTGGTCGGCGGAGCAACGGGGAGGGGTCGCTGCGGCGGATGCGGTCGCGGGACCTGTACCAGTACCGGTGGACCGAGTGGGTCGACGGCGGGTCGGTGCGCCGGTCCGGGGTACGCCAGGACGAAGGCCGCGGCGGTGGTCGCGCTCCCGGCGGCCACCACGCGGGCGGCCGCCGGGAGGGTGGGTGCGGACTCGACGGCGCCGCTGCGGGTGGTCGCCGCCCGGTGGCAGGCCCGGGCGCCGGTGGCCCAACGGCTGGCCGACTCCACGATCCGCCGGTATGCCGGGTGCTGCGCCGCCACGTGCTGCCCTGAATGGGCGACGTGCCGTTGCGGGAGGTGAAGCCCAGCCAGGTGATCGATGTGCTGGTGGCGATGGACCGGGCCGGGTTGGGCCCGTCGCCGCAGGGCCACGCCCATATGCGCTGCGGGCGGTATACCGGCTGGCTGCCGCCGGCGACCCGTGCACCCCGCGCCCTGGTCGCGGTCCTCGCCTACACCGGGATGCGCATTGGCGAAGCACTGGCGCTGCGGTGGACCGACTGGGCCCAACCCCCGGCGGGACCGGCCGCCTGGAGGTCCTGGTAACCAAGACCGGCCGGCCGCGGGCCGTGCAGGTGGCCCCCAAGCCTGCGGCACTCGGCCGCGACGATCCTGCTCGAGGAAGGCGTCCCAATGCGGGTCGTCGCCGACCTGCTCGGGCACGCCTCCACCCGCGTCACCGAGGACACCTACTCCCACATCACCCCACGACTCAGCGCGCACGCGACCGCGGTGCTCAACCACGCCATCTGACTGCTGCGCCGGTGCGGACCAGGGTCAGGCTGCTCTGGGCCTGGCAGGGGTCGAGGTCACCAGGGCAGGGTTTCGGCGGCGCTGGTGAGGGCGTTGAACGCGGCGTCGAGGCGCTGTCGTCGGCGGCGGTTGGTCTCGTGGTTGGCCTCAGCGGCCACGCCACCGATAAGCTCGTCAAGATCGTCGGCGGTCGCGGTGAGGACCGTGTGGTCCGCTTCAGCGCGGATGGCGAACACGATCCGTTCGCAGTCCCGGTCGAGCAGGCGCACATCACGCAACGCTGCCGCGACCTCACTTGGGATCACGATCTCGGCGGCGGCCGGGGCGACGGCCAGGCCTCGGCGGCGCAGGTCGAACGGTGAGTCCTCCCAGTTGCTGATCACACCCGCGTCGCCGCAGGCGCTGCACTGCCAGCGGATCGGCCCATCTGGTGGACGGCCCACGATCACCCGGCCCGGGCAGGCCCGGTTGGCCGGACGTCGTCGACACGGCAGCGCGGTCGGCCAGGCGGCCCCGACGTCGCCAGCGGTGCCCGCGCGCACGATGTTGCCCAACTGCTCGGCCAATCGCCGGGCCGGGCCTGGGACGTCGTCAGGCAGGTCCAGGAAGTGGTGCAGATCGCTGACGAGCATCCCGGGACTGTATCGACCCCGTGCCTCTCGGAGCCGGGCCCCCCAATCTGGGCTGCCGTCAGGACATGGTGGATGCCGGAGGGCGGCCGGCGGCGGCGCACCCGGTGACGTCCGGGATCGGTGGGCAGTTCCGACGGCCTATCCTCGTCGGCGGTGGGCGACGCGGGTCCTGACCGGGGCCGTGGTGGCGGGCGTGGTTGGTCTCGCGGTCGTGGGTTCCCCGCGGGGGTGGTTCGGCCCCGCGGTCGCCGACGACCCCACCCGCCTCGCCACCCGGATTGGAGGAAGCAGCCGCGCCGCTGGGCACGCCGGCCCCGGTCCCCCGGGGCGGGGACGGCAAGTACCGGTTCACCAGCACCACGAACGGGACCGACCCGGTCACCTTCTCCCCATGCCGGCCGATCCACTACGTCGTGCGTCCCGACAACGCCCCACCCCGTGGGGCGAAGGTGATCGCGCGTGACCAGCGGCGACGGCGAGCACACGGCGTACGTGTCCGGGATGGTGGCCCTGGACCCGGTGAAGATCGACCAGATCCGCACCGGCATGGGTGAACCCGTCGCCCGGGCGATCATCATGCACGAGCTCGGGCACCTGGTCGGCCTGGCGCACACCGAACATGACGATCAGCTGATGTTCCCTCGCGGCAACGCCGGGGTCACCAAGTACGCCGTGGGGGACCGCACCGGCCTGGCGCTCCTGGGCCGAGGCCAGTGTCAACCCGGCCTGTGACCCCCGCCGGGATCGAGGTGGGTCTTCGGCGCTCGCCCGCGCGAGTGCTTCGATACGCACGTGATTCCGGGGAAGGTTCCCCGATTCTCGAGCTGAGGAGGGTGGCGTGCCGAGTCGTCAGGTGTGTCCGTTCCACACGTACGAAGACGTGGTCGGCGAGTTGATCTCGGGGCCAAAGGAGTGGCCGCAGTACTCGTTCACCTGCCCACTGGCGAAGGGCCATCCCGGGGATCTTGCGTTCTCGTGGCTGTCCAGCCCGGAGCCGGAGGGTGGTGAGCCGTCGGGGTTGACCGCTGAGCTCGGTCTGGCGGTGGAGCTGCCGGCGGCGTTGGCCCAGTTTGGGCATCGTTGGGTGGAGTACGGGGTGCTGGAGCGGGCCTACGCCCTTGCACGTCCGCAGGACTTCGCCCTGCTGGTCGAGAGGTACGGGCACACCGCCGTCAAGGCCAAGCGCTACACCGCCTCGTCGTTCCTGGGCCGCGCCCTGGGCGAGCTGAGCGTGAGGGGGGCTCTGGCGTTCCAGTATGGGCCGGCTACCGGGCGGTGGTCGTACAACTCGAAGATCTCGTGGTGGTGCCTGCCCCCGGCGCCGGAGTGGTCTCCCGACCTGAGCTGGGCCAGCCTCGAGGAGGAGGGCGTGGGGATGGACTACGTGCCCGGCAGCACCGAGTAGCCGGTCGCACCGCGGCCGCGGCGGGGCTTGTGCCGGAACAGCGCGGCGGGCTTGCCGACCACGCCTTCCCGGGTCTCGTCGGTGGCGGTCAGCTGGGGGGCCATCTGCCGGCGGAACGTGTCCTTGAGCAGCGGGGTGCCCAGGACGGCCTGGTGCAGGTGGCGCAGCTCGAGCAGGGTGAACGGGGCGGGCAGGAGCCGGTCGGGGTCGGGCTCCTCGCGGTAGCGGGCACGCAGGGTGTGCACGGCCAGGGCGACGATCTGGTCGTGGTCGTAGGGCAGTCCGACGGCCTGCGCGACGGGCACCACGGCGCCGTCGTCGCGGCTGGCCACCGTGGCGGCCAGCCGGAGCCAGGTGACGGCGTCCAGGTGCGCGACCGACAGCACCCAGCCGCGGTCGTCGCGGTCAGGGTCGTCGAACACGTGCAGCTGGCGCGGCGCGAGGCCCCTGATGCCGGCCTTGTCGGCCAGCGAGCGCAGCACCGCCTGGGCCAGGGTCTCGCCGGGGTGCAGGAAGGTGCCGGGCAGCGCCCACGCCCCGTGCTCGTGGGTGCCGGCGCGGCGCACCAGCAGCACGTTCAGGCCGTCGGCCCCCGGGGGCACCGTCAGCACCGCGGTGTCCACCGCGACCGACGGGTGGGGGTAGTCGGCCAATGACCGGCCGGTGGTGTCCCGGTATGCGGGTTCGCTGCTCACGGGGCCATCAAATCACGCAATGTCGCACCCCTGCGCTAACCTCAAGGGATCAGTTGGATCAGATCAGCGCTAACGCGAGGTTGGGGCCCACCGGGTCCCTGGAGGTGAGTGGGATGGGGCACACGAAGGAGTCGGAGGAGCGGGTGCGGATCCTGGTGATGCTGCGCTCGCATGTGGAGCGCTGCCTGCAGGACATCTGGGAGTGCACGGAGTTGATCACGGACGCCGATGCCGACTACCCGTACCGGTACGGCACGGCGGCGTGTTGGGTGTCGATCCTGGACGGCCCGGAGCCCGGCGTGCGGGTGTTCGCCCACTCCGCGGTCGGCGTGCGCCCGTCGGCGAAGCTGGCCCGTGCCGCGCTCGGCGAGGCTGCGCAGGCGGGCCTGCTTCGTCCGGGCCAGACGGTAGGTTGATCCGTCGTGGGGTACGCGTCTGAGGCGGTCGGTCCAACGTGAGCGCCCTGGCAGGTGCTTGGGCGCTCATGAGCCTGATCGTCCTGCTCATCGGCGCCGGGCTGGGGCTGCTGAGCCGACTCATCCTGCGGGGCCGGAGCAGTGTCCCGATGTCCGGCTCCATCCTCGCCGGGATCGTCGGCTCGGTCATCGGGGCGGTTGTCACCCACGTCGTGACGGGGACCCCCGACGACATCCGAATCGGCCTGGTCCTGATCTTCTCGGTGATCGGCACAGTCGCGGTGCTTCTCGTCGCCGAGCGGTTCATCCGACGGCCGCCGTCCACTGCGCTCGAGCTCATCCAGGCTGGCGAGTCGGCCAGCGTGGAGTTCAAGTCGACGGCCCGGCACAACCTGCGGTCAGGGCAGCGCGACGACCGCATGGAGGCCGTGATCGCCAAGACCCTGGCCGGATTCCTGAACACCCGCGGCGGGACCCTGATCATCGGCGTGGACGACGACGGGTCCGTGCTCGGCCTCGACGCCGACCTCGTGCACATGAGGGCTCCCGACCTCGACCGCTTCGAGTTGTGGCTGCACGACTACTTGACCCGCGTGCTCGGCGCGCCCGCGGTGTCGATTCTCCGGGTGACCTTCCCGTACGTGGGCGGGACCGCGGTCTGCCGCGTTGACGCCTCCTCGTCCCCTCGGCCGGTGTTCGTGCGTCCGGCCAAGGGCGACGACGTCCTGTTCTTCGCGCGCTTCGGCAACTCGACGCGCCAGTTGAGCGTGGCTGAAGCCATCGACTACGCGATCGACCATTTCCATCGCCGGGGATGGCGCAGCCGGTCGGGCCGTCGTTGAGCGCGCGACGTGGGTCCCCCCTGACGTGGGCCCCGGGAGCTGCGGCCTACTCGGCTGGCGTCGCGATGTTCACCATCCAGTTGATGCCGAACCGGTCGGTGCACTGGCCGAACAGGTCACCCCACATCTGCCGCTCCAGTGGGACGGAGACCTCGCCCTGATCCGACAGCTTGTCCCAGTACCCGCGCAGCTCGGCCTCGTCGTCGCCGCTGAGGCTGATCGTGATGGCGCTGCCCGGGTGGCGGTCCATCCCGGGCGGCGAGTCTGCGCCCATGAGGGTGAACCCGCTCGGGGACTCGAGCATGCCGTGCATGATCAGGTTCTCCACTGGGGTGCCAGCTTGGCCGAAGTCGCCGTAGGTGTTGACCACGAGGTCCCCGCCGAAGACGTCGCGGTAGAACTCCATCGCCGCGCGGGCGTTGCCGTCGAAGCTGATGTAGGGATTGAGTCGAGAGGGCATGGGACTCCTTCGTCAGGCCGGGTGGACTCGGACACTAGGATTGCGCAGTTGAGCCTGTCCATACCGTGCCGGGTATCGATCGCCGCTAGGCAGCCAGAGCGTCGCCGGCTCCTGGGCCAAGCCGGGCTTTGACAACGCCGAGGAACTCCTGAGCGACGACCATTCCGAGCTCGCGGCCCTTGTCCTCGATAAGGGCATTCGCCGCGTCCTTCGCGATCGACGCGACGCGTCTGCTCGGCATCGATGGACTGTTCGTGGTGGGCGTCGAGGTCGACGCCGATGGCGGTCGGGTGGTCCACGCGGTGACCGAAGAGGGTGTGCCGCCGGCCTGCCCGAAGTGCGGGTGGTCTCGACCGCCCGCCGGGGGCGGGTGCGCACCCACCCGCGGGACGTGCCGTACGGGGATGCCCCGGTACGGCTGGTGTGGCACAGGGCGCGGTGGCGGTGCAGGGAGTCGGCCTGCCCGCGGGGGTCGTTCACCGAGCCCGGCGATCGCGGCGTCCAACGGCTACCATAGCGAGTCCTGGGTGGGCCGGAGACGGTCGGTTGCCAGTTGCGGGTTCGAGTCCCGTCGTCGCTTCGGTCGATGTAGCTCAGTTGGTGGAGCAGCTTCCGGCGGTCAATCACCTGCCCGCCCAGGCCTCGTGAGGACAGCGGGCCCGGAGCCTTTCGGTTATCTGGTCACCGGGTTCGATTCCCGGAACGGAGGGCCTGACACGCCCCGCTGTCTCTAGGTGCGGGACGGGCCGGAGCGGATCGGTCATCTCTCCACTTCAGGGAGGTGCAGGAGCTGGGCCCTGGCTAGGCCGGGTCCCGTTCGGTGCGCATGACACGCCCCTCCCGCCCGCGCATAGGTAGGGAGAGAACTGATGGATGTCTTGCGTTGGATCGGCTCACGGCGGACGCCGCAGAGTCAGTCCGCGGACCCGCGGCAGGTCGCGAACTCGGCAGGTGGCTACACCTTCGAACTAGACGACTTGGCCCGGCTGCGCCGGTTCCTCACTCTCGGTGTCGACGGCGGCACGTGTTGCGCGTCCGACCGGGCGTTGGCGTTGGAGAACTCGGCCGTGCTGACCCGGCTGGCTGCCGACGGCCCCGAAGGCCTGGTCGCCACGATCGTGGAGGTGTCCACGCGGGGCGTAGCACCAAGGCAGAATTCGGCGCTGTTCGCGCTCGCCTACGCCACGTAGGTGCCGGGGGCTGCCCCGGCCGCCCTCGCCGCGCTCCCGCTGGTGGCCCGCACGGGTACCCACGTGTTCGCCTTCGCCGGATACGTGGAGTTGTTCCGCGGCTGGGGCCGTGGTCTGCGGCGGGCGGTCGGCGCCTGGTACACGGCGAAGGACCCCGACCAGCTCGCCTATCAGGTGGTGAAGTACCGGCAGCGGGACGGCCAGTCACACCGCGACCTACTGCGGCTGGCGCACCCGTACACGACCGTGCCGGCGCTGAAGGACACGTTCGAGTGGATCGTCCGAGGGACGGTCGGTGCCGAGGTGCCGCGGCTGGTGGAGGGCTTCACTGCCGCGCAGGAGGCGACCGACCCGGTGGTCTGGGCGCGGCTCGTGCGCGAGTACGGGCTCAGCTGGGAGATGCTGCCGGACGCAGCCTTGGGCGAAGTGGCCGTCTGGGACGCGCTGCTGGACGCGGGAGTTCCGCAGACCGCCTTGTTGCGGCAGCTGCCGCGCCTCACTCGGCTCGGGATGCTCCCCGATCTTGGCGGGCGCACCGGCGAGGTCGTCGCTCAGTTGACTGATGTCGGGCGGCTGCGGGCGGCCCGGGTGCACCCGGTCAACGTCCTGATCGCGCAGCGCACCTACGCCGCGGGTCGGTCGGCGCGTGGCGCGGGCGAGTGGACGCCGACGCCGAAGGTGGTCGACGCTCTCGACGCGGCGTTCTACGCGGCCTTCGGGGCGGTCGAGCCGTCCGGGAAGCGCACGCTGCTCGCGGTCGACGTGTCCGGCTCGATGCGTGTGCCCATCTCGGGCATGCCGATCACGGCGCGGGAGGCTTCGGCGGCGTTGGTGTTGGTGCAGTTGGCGACCGAGCCGTCCGCGTCCGCGGTGGGCTTCGCCTGGACGGGGACCGGGGCGCGGCGGGACGCTGCGCTCGAGCCGCTGGCGATCTCGCCGCGGCGGCGGCTGGACGACGCGTTGCGGGCGGTCGACGCGATGCAGGTCGGAGGCCGGACTGTGCGCTGCCGATGTTGCACCCCGCGCGGCAGGGTCTCGACGTGGACACGTTCGTGGTGTACACCGACAACGAGACTTGGGCCGGTGAGATACCCCCGCACCAGGCGCTGCAGGCCTATCGCCAGCAGACCGGGATCCCGGCCAAGCTGGTTGTGGTCGGCATGACGGCCACAGCGTTCAGCATCGCCCACCCGAAAGATGCCGGCATGCTCGACATCGCCGGGTTCGACGCCGCGGTGCCGAACCCAATCACGCAGTTCGCCCGTGGCAGCTGAGACGACTGGCTCGACTTCCGCGGATGCTGGGCACATGATTCTGGGAAATCCGGTCTTGACCTGCGAAGACGAGGGGAGGGCGTGAGGGGTCGTGTTACTACGGCCGAGGGGGTTCGGGGCGTGCTCAGTCCTGGTCTGTGACGCTGAAGTCGGCCCTTCGGACTTGCGCGGGGAGTGGGGGGCTGATCCTCGGCGTGGCGTGTGGGGATGTGGCAGGGGTCCCGCCAGTGTCGGTTTCGACCAAGAAGCCGATCGCTTGAGGACCCCTGTGGAGTGTGACCCTACCCGTATCTGCCGGATCCTGGCCACGATCGACCTGACGGCGTCAGAGCAGCAGGCATGGGGCCTACTCGGCCTCGGCCTGCCCGAGCGTGTGCACCCGTTCCTGGAAGGCCGTTTGGGGGTTCACGGATGGTCTGCTTCGCTCAGGTCGACCCGTGGTGGCATGGTGTTGGTGACGATGTCCTCGACGAGTTGGCGGGGGAGACCTGTCCGGCCGGCGATGAGGTCGAGGCTGGCGCCCTGCTCGCTGGCGAGCTGGAAGGCCTGCGCGAGGAGGACGGGCCGCTCAGGTTGGGGGAGTGGGAATGGCTCATCGGTGCGCCCGTGGGTCGCTTCGATGGCGACCAGGGCGCGCCGGTAGGCCGCGTCGGTGATGACGTTCAGGGTGCGGGCCCGATATAGCAGGGCCTGGATGGAGACGCCCCAGCGGTGCTTGAGCCGCCCGTAGCCGCCGAGGTCGAACCTGCGTGGCAGTTCGGCGGTGATCTGGTCGGCGGGCATCAGCAGCTCGGCGGCGAAGGCATGGGCCTGCTGTTCGTGGCCTCCGCCCGGGTCGGCCTCGGGATGGCCCACGAGATGGCCCAACTCGTGGGCCACGTCGAACCGGCCGTGGGCGGCGTCAGCCTTGTTGGTGCCCAGCACGACCACCGGCCTTCGGGCCTGGTTGTTGCTGAACGCGTCGATCCTGGCCGTGGAGAGGCGGGCACGGGCCACGATCACACCGTGGGCCTCGAGGTGGCGCACGAGGTTGCCGACCGGTCCGGCGGGCAGCTGCCAGGCGGCCCGAACAGCGTCGACGGCCCTGGCGATGTCCGCGGCGGTCGCTGCGGATTCCAGCGGGTGGCTGGGGATGGCGATGTCGGGCAGCTCCACCCAGGCCTGCAGCGCGTCGGCCACGTCGAGCACGATCTGGCTCCACGCCCAGGCCGCGTTACGGTCGCGGGCGCTCGTGGACCGCAGCGACCGGAAATGCGTCCCGGCCGGGGTCGCCTCCCCGGTGCCGCGCCGGTCGAGGGTGAAGAACTCCCGCGGCAGCCCCAGGGCCAGGGCCAAGCTGGCCGCGGTGGCCGGGCTGGGCCGGATCAGGCCCTTCTCCATCTGGGACAACGCCCCAGCCGTGAGACCCACGCCTGCGCCGAGGTCGCGAAGGGTCAGGCCCCGGAACGCGCGGGCGAGGTGCAGCCGGGACCCGTCGAACCCGGCCGCGACGTGACTGGATCACCACCTCGATGTCCCGCACCGGCATTCCCTCCAACGTGGGATGACTGCCGCCCGCGTTGATCCGGGCGGCCCGCCGGCGGCTGTCCGACGAGTCCGGGTCGAACGTGCCCGGGTCACGCAGGTCCAGCCCCTGCGCGGTGGCGAAGTGCAGCTCATGACCCGGGCCGGTGGCCACAAGGCCGGTGCCGTTGCGCCGAGTGACGTACCCGGCGGACGTCAGCACCGGAAGCGCCAACTCGGTGGAACGCAGGTAACGCTCCTGGCCGAACAGCAAGCTGCTGGCGCCAGCCTCATCGAGGTTGGACTGGGCGATCAGGGCCGCGGTCCGACCAGCGTCCACCAGCCCACCGAGCAGAACCTCACCCAGAGCCACCCCACCAACCAGCATGCGCGCCAGTGTAGTGATCCATCACTATTCGACGACGATGTTCAGTCCCGAGTCGGCTGGGCGTGGTCCGGAGGACCAGTCGCCTCCTATCAAAGTAGCCACGCGACTAGTATTGTGGTCACCTGGCTGTCGTGATTGCCACGGCGGTCACAAGCTGGCGGCGATGGGATGGCTGGTCATGGACATGAGCAACCCGGCACGGGCGGTGATCCCGACCTTGGACGCTGACGTGCTGCGCGTGCTCGCAGGCACGACCCGGCCGATGACCGGGCACCAGGTCCACCGGGTCGCGGGAGTCGGTAGCCGGCAAGGGGTCGCCAACGTCCTCGCCCGGCTGGTCGACGTCGGCCTGGTGCACGTCACCGACGCCGGCAGCGCCTACCTGTACGTGCTGAACCGCGAGCATGTGGCGGCCCCCGCTGTGCTGGCACTTCAGGACCTCAGGGGGGAACTGTTCACCCGGATCCGCACGACCGTCGAGGCCTGGCCCGTGGCACCCCTTGCCCTGTCCGTGTTCGGGTCGGTCGCCCGGGGCGACGGCAGCACCGCCTCGGACGTCGACGTGCTGCTTGTTCGCCCGCCGGGAGTGCCCGAGGACGACCCAGCCTGGGCAGCCGCGGTGGACGGACTTCGGCAGGGGATCCTGAAGTGGTCAGGAAACACGGCGAGCATCATCGAGGTCACCACCGACCAGGTGGGCGACATGGTGGCCCGCGGCGAACCGGTCGTGGACTCGCTGCGAAACGACGAGGTCCCACTGGTCGGACCAGGGGTGTTGGCCCTGGTCGGAGCCGCAGCATGACCCCCCGCCCGCAGGGACGAACCGAGGCATGCGACCGGAACGCCGCCCGGGTCCGACTGGCGCACGCGGGCAAGTTCCTCGAGGTCGCTGAACTGGTCGCCACTGAAGGAGACGACGTCCCCGAGTCCCGAAGCGTGTCAGCCGCGCTGGCCGTGCTCGCCGGGATCGCCGCCGCGGATGCCGCCTGCTGCGCCCTGCTCGGGCAGCGGTCCCGCGGCCAGGACCACCGCCAGGCCGTCGCCCTGGTCCGTCAGGTGTCGCCCGGCGGGAACCAAGCCGCGCAGCAACTCGAACGGCTCCTCGCGGTCAAGGACGGGGCGCAGTACGGAATCATCCACATCACCGCCCCAGACCTTCGGGCCGTCCTCCGGCAAGCCCACGCGCTCATCACCTTCGCCGCGGCCGCAGTCCGGCAGTAGACCCACCGAACGGTCCGTACCCTCAGGGTCTTATCAGCCTCACGGACCGTGAATCAAGCGCGCCGGCGCGCCGCGAGACCCGCCCTTGAGGCTGGACGCTCGCGAAAGCAGAGGGCGCAGGCATGCTTGACGGCGCCTCTACAGGTCCATGGTTTGGCGGCGGACGAATGCGGCCATCGCCGGCATGGTGTAGGCGACGATGCCGTGGTCGGGGGAGTAGATCAGCCCCTTGGCGATCAGGCTGGCTCGGGTGGGGCCCAGCGAGGTGACCTTCTTGCCGAGTCTGGCGGCTACCTCACCCGAGGCGCTGCCCGTGTCGCCGTCCACAGCCACCGCCCGCAGGTAGGCCTTCTCCGAAGTCGTGGCCCGATCCCAGCGCACCCGGAAGAAGCCAATGTCCAGCGCCAACTGGCCCCGGGCAATGCCCAGGTGGGCGTCGGCCCGGGTGACCACAACACCCTCGGCGGCGTTCCACGCGTCCTGGCCGTACTGCTGCAAGAAGTACGGGTACCCGCCAGCCTCGGCGCACACCACCTCCAACGCCGCGGCATCCCAGCCGACCCCCTGGGCGGCCGCGGGTTCGACCAGGGCGGCGCTGGCCGCGGCCGTGTCGAGGGCGTCGACCTGGTAGAGCTGGAACAACCGCTCCGCGTAGGACTTGGCCTCGGCCAGCCGGCGCGGCAGGCTGGGCAGACCGGCCAGCGCCAGCACCAACCGGTCGCCGCGCTGGTGCGCGGCGTGGATGATCGCGCACAGCGCGACGAGCTCGTCCTCGGGCAAGTCCTGGGCCTCGTCGATGAGCACCGCGACCCCAACGCCCTGATCCTCGGCCGCCCCGGCCAGGTCCCGCAGCAGCTTACCGAGATCTGCCTCGAACCCCCCCGTGTCCGCCCCACCACCAGCGGCCTCCGCGACGTCCAACCCGAAGCTCCACGTCCCAGTGGAGTCGTAGGAGGCCTTGAAGCTCGGAGCCGTCTTCAGCGCCTTGAGCACCCGTGCCCCCACCCCGGGCCGGGCCAAGTCGACCAGGGCGTCGTGGAAGCCCTCGCCAGGCGTAGTCGCGGATCGGCCACGGGTACCGGGCGGGCACCCGCCCGGCGACCAGCACGCCCAGCAGTGCGGCCATGTCCGCGTCGGTGAACGCCTGCGGTGCCGATCGGGCCGCCTTGGGCTTGGGCACCGCGGCCATCGGGTTGCCGGCCAGCTGGCCCTCGACGACCAGGTGGTCGCACAGCCGGTTCCACGTCGACCACGCCCGGCGCACCGAGGATTTCGCGTGCCCGTCGGCGTAGGAGGCGAACCCGGCCCGCAGCCGCGCGGCGGTCAGGTCGGCCACGACCAGCTGCCCGGGATCCTCGGCGAGCCGCTCGCGGACCAGGTGCAGGTCCACGGCGTAGGCGGTGATCGTGTGCGGCGACGGCTTCCCGGCCCGCAGCGTGGTCAGGAACCCGGCGATCGCGGTGTCCAGCGGCACCGGGGGAGCGGTCCCTGTCCGTTCCCGGTCTAGTTGAGCAGCCGGGGCATGGGGCAGGGGTCCTGCCAGTGTCGGTTTCGACCAAGATCCCGAGCACAGGAGGACCCCTGTGGAGTGCGACCCTACCCGAATCTGCCAGATCCTCGTAGGCCTGCTCGAGGTGACCGTCCTGGGTGTCGACGATGTTCACGGCGCCCCGTTGGTGGTCCACATCGAATCCCAGGTCGAAGCACGGAATTGCCACATCGTGTGGGCGTTTCGGGTGGGTCAAGGACCGACGGGTGGTGATGCTCACGGACCTGCCCTCGTTCGGCCGCCCGGTCCGGTTGGCCTGGCACAAGACCCGTCGGGCCTGCCCCGACCCGGACTGCGCGCGCGGGTCCTGGACCTCTCGGGATGACCGGATCGCCGCCCCCCGCTTTGCCGTGACCCATCGGGCGGCGCGGTGGATGACCGAGCAGGTCGGGCACGCCCGTCGCGCGGTGGCCGCGGTGGCCCGCGAGCTGGGCTGCGACTGGCACACCGTCAATGACGCGGTGATCGGCTACGGCGCCCAACTGGTCGACCATCCCGACCGGATCGGGGCGGTCACCGCGATCGGGCTCGACGAGACCCTGTTCACCCGCACCGGCCGGTTCCGCAGCCTGGTGTGGGCCACCACCATCGCCGACGTGGGCAACCACCGGCTGATCGAAATCACCCCCGGGCGGGACACCGAGGCGGTGATCGACTGGCTGGCCCGACGCCCGCAAGCCTGGCTCGACGCGATCACCGTGGGCACCCTGGACATGGCCGCCACTATCGCCGGAATGGGACTCAACGAGCCAGGAGAAGACCCTCGGCAACCTAATGGACCAGTGCTCACGGCACGACATCCCACCAGCCATCCAGCCTCCTCACCGACCGGCAGGGGCACGATCTGACATGAGACC
>JBAVLA010000247.1:0-1924 GCA_049688595.1 Candidatus Nanopelagicales bacterium
CCCAGGCGAACGACAGCACCCCGTGGACGAACACCCGACCCCCGTCAGCGTCGACGAGCACCGCCACCGCATCGCCGATCTCGACCCCACCCAGGGCCAGCGGCAGGGGCGGCTGCACGGTCATCACCGCCATCATCCCACCCCCTTCCGCCGCCTCAAATGCCCCAGTAATTATGGCATAACGGGGGCGCGGAGACCAGCCAGACCAACCACGAAACCGCAGGTCACAGGACCAACCGGCCCCCACCGTCACACCCCTATGTCAGACATCCCACGGTTCCAATTTGTCAAGGGGGAGCCGCGTGGCGTGTCGTTCGGTGTGGCAGACACGAGTCCCGGGCGCGGCGTTGCGTGGGGTGTGACCAGAGGGAGCAGGCACGCAGACACGACGCGGCGGCCCCCCACGCCCCGCGGCAGCACAGGATGACCGCGTCCTCGCCGGCGTCAAGGCCAAGCCCTTCGGGTGGCCTGCGGCCAGCCTTGACCCGCGGACTTCGGGTGCGGTCCCAGGCGGGCCAGCGGGGAACGTGGCAGCAAGCATCAGGCGGCGCGGGTCCGGTCTGCTGGTTGGCGCTGCCAGGCGAGCTCCTCGTCGTAGAGGGTGCCGTTCTTCAGACAGCCGTGCAGGATGCCGACGAGGCGGTTGGCCAGGGCCCGCAGCGCTTGGTGGTGGGTGGCCTTGGCGTCCCGGCGGCGGTCGTAGTAGGCCCGGGCCCCTGGGGAGTTGCCCAGCGCGCTGAAGGCCTGGTGGTAGAGCGCATCGGCGAGCCGGTTGTTGCGCGCGTAGCGGGCCAGGACCACGCGCTTGGTGCCCGACGCCCGGGTGATCGGGCTCATCCCGGCGTAGTTCTTGCGTGCTCTGGCGTCGGCGTAGCGGTCCGGCGCGTCACCGAACTCGGCGAGCACCCGGGCGCCGAGGATGCTGCCGAGCCCGGGCTGGCTCAGGTAGATCTCAGCGTCCGGGTGCCGGCCAAAACACTGACCCACCGCCGTCTCCAGCGTCTCGACCTGGGCGACCAGCGCGGTCAGCACGGCCACCATCGCGCCCACCGTGACCCCGTAGGTGGCGGCCAGGGCTGGGTCGATCTGCAGCTGCGGGGTGCGCAGGGCCGCCTGGATCTCCCCGGCGGTCCTGGCGATGTTGCGCTGCCGCCCGGCCTTGCGCAGGACCGTCTCGATCCGCGACTTCGACAGGGCTCGACCAGCCGCGGGGGACGGTGCTGCGGCCAGCACGGCCAGGGCATCCCGGCCCGCGAGGTCCTCGGAGAAGGCCACCAGCGCGGCTGGGTAGAACTCCCGCAGCGTGGAGCGCAGCATGTTCTGCTGGCGGCACCTGGTCCAGATCATCGTCTGATGCGCGCGGGCCAGAACCTTCACCTGTTCGGCGATCTGGCTGTCCGGGGCCATCGGCCGGTGGTGGGCCCGATCCAGTCTCACCAGCTCGGCCAGGGTATGGGCGTCACCAGCATCGGACTTCGCCCCGGACACCCCGTGACGCTCGCGGTACCGGGCCACCTGCAACGGGTTCACCGCGTACACGGTGTAGCCGGCGGCCTCCAGCGACTGCACCCACGGCCCCCGATCCGTCTCGATGCCGATCAGCACCGCACCGGGTTCCTCACCGTCACGCAGATGCTTGCCGATCAACTCGTGCAGCTCAGCCAGACCGGCCACCCCTTCGGGCAGATGACGCTTGGCCAGCACCCGCCCGGCCTCGTCGACCACCTCCACATCGTGATGCGCCTCAGCCCAATCATCACCGACGAACAGCACGTTCCCTCCTGAAGCTCGACCTCGCGGAATGGGACTCAACGAGCCAGGAGAAGACCCTCGGCAACCTAATGGACCAGTGCTCACGGCACGACATCCCACCAGCCATCCAGCCTCCTCACCGACCGGCAGGGGCACGATCTGACATGAGACC
>JBAVLA010000248.1:0-1808 GCA_049688595.1 Candidatus Nanopelagicales bacterium
CGCGGCGGGCGGCGGACGCGTTGCGATACCCATTGAAGCGGTCTACGCCGGGCGCCTGACGGCGCTGGTCGCGGCCGTGCCGTCGGGCGCCTACCGAAGGTCCCCGCGTTCCCAGCGCTCTTCGAACTCCCGCTTGGCACGCATGTAGGCGTTACCGCACTCGACCTGCGTGTCCGAGTCCGGCGGGTTGTCGCAGACTTTCTTTGGCTTGAAGAATGCCTGCCACGCGGCGTCCTTGCGGGCGGCTTCCTGCTGCTCGAGTCGAGCGGTCTCCATGGCGCTTCGTGTCTGGGCGGCCTTGGCCTCGAGCTGTGCGCGCTGTGCATCGGCTGCCTGCCGGGCGGCATCGGCTTGTTGCGCCTGCACCTGCGTCCGTATCGCCGCGGAATGCTGCTTGGTCGAGTCGGCGATCTGGTGAATCGCGACGGTCGAGGCGGACCGCAGGACGGTGTAGGCAAAGAGTCCGAACAGCACGGGGCCGACGATGCCGAAGATGACGAATTTCGTCGTGCGGTTCACGGTGGGGCGTCCTGGTCACTGCGGTCCGGTTCCACAGTTTGCGCATTGGGAAGCGCAGCGCAAGTTGCGGGTTCACGAAATGAATTTCGGAGCCGGAGGAGGGGGGACGCCGCTGCGCGGCTCGCGTCGCACGGCGACGCCTCTGATTTGGTTCGGCACGTCGATTGTAGAGCGAGCGATACCCGGCTACGCCGGGCTGAGGTCGCGCTCTGCGTCGAAGCGGATCGCGTCGAGCTCGGTCGAGAGCCGCTGTGCGGTGGCGCGAATGCGCTCGAGCGAAGCGTCCAGCGTGTCGGGCGTGCCGCGGTAGGACTGGATGTATTCGACGGAAGCCTCGGTGCCGGCGATTCCCAGCTGTGCGCAGAGCAGGTAGGTGACAGCCTCGGCTTCGGTCTCGCGCGTGGTTAGGTCGGGGCGGGTGCCGCGATCGGCGGGGAAGTGCAGCAGCACGTGCGTCGTCTCGTGGGCGATCGTTGCGAATTCGACGTGTGAGGCCTGACCGGTGCCGCAGGTGATGCGGCGGCCGTCGGTGTAGCCGAGCAGGCCGCGGGCGAGCGGCTGGTACTCGAGCTCGACGTTGTGGCCGACGAGGAAGGCTTTCAGCGCCTCGAGGTGGCGGTGGGCGCCTGCGTCGGCGGGTGTCGCCGTGACTGCCGCTGTGTCGGTGCCCGCGATCGCGTCGACCTGGGCGATGTCGAAGACGTAGGCCACGCGGTAGCCGAGACGGGGCGCGGCGTCGGTGTCGGATTCCGCTGCGGTGTCGCGCTTGCTGGCGAAGATCATCGGAGCGTAGATCGCGATACCGTGTTCGCCCTTGCGGACCTGGTAGCCGGCCTTGTTCCAGGCGCGGTAGCCCTGCACGCAGGTGGCGTCGGGGCGTTGCGCGAAGATCAGCATCTGGTTGGCGAGCGAGTACTTCGCGAAGCGGCTCATCGAGGTGAGGAGCGGCAGGAGTGACTTGCCGGGTTGGGCGAGGCTCTCTCTGAGCGTCGAGAGCAGGTTGTCGATCGAGCTGCGGGCTTCAGTGTTCATCTGGGAGGCTCCCTTTCTGAGTCGGGACCCCACGGTCCCTTCGCCGACGTTCGGGGGACCGTGGGAGGCCGACGAGGGAACCGGCGACGCCGACCCCCGACGGCGCCCGAAACGCGGCAAGGGCAGGGCGCGTGACAGGGCTGCTCGGAGCGCTGGCGCGGGTTCTGCGGCGCGGGGCGCCCGGAAATCAGCGGGAGGCGGGAGCAACGATGAACGCGAGGTCCGCGGTGACAGCGAGTGCTCGCGCAGCGGTCCGT
>JBAVLA010000249.1:0-3716 GCA_049688595.1 Candidatus Nanopelagicales bacterium
CTTCGATCCAGCTCGGCGAACACCACCGATCATCGGTCGATCATCACGGTCGGACCGTCAGCCCACCGGGGCAGGCGCCGCTCGGACCTATCCCGTTGGATCACCCCACGCGACCCACGTAGAGCGCGTACTCCAAATCCCTGCCCTCGCGCTGCACGGCCACCAATCGCTCCGTGACCAGCAGGGGCACTGCTGCCAGCGTGCCGGCCAGCTCGGGGGAGCGCGTCTCGCACCAGACGACCAGGCAGCCGTCGGGCGCCAGCCTCGTCGTCGCCAGCCGCAGCCAGTCGGCGCCGTACACGCGGGCGTTGCCCTCGTGGATCAGGAAGCTGGGTCCGTTGTCGACGTCGAGCAGGATCGCGTCCCACGGGCCGGGATGGTCGCCCAGCCAGTCGACGATGTCACCGTGGTGCAGCCTGACCCGTGGATCGCTGGCCACCCGACCCAGCGTCGGCGTCAGTCCGGCCCGTGCCCAATCGATCAGCGGGCCCGCCAGTTCCACCACCTCCACAGCCGCCGCGCCCAGATCGAGCAGCCGCGCTGCCGTGAAGCCGAGACCGAGCCCGCCCACAAGCACGTTCCCCGGCGTCGGACCAGCAGCTTCGGCCAGCGCGAGCTCGCTGGAGACATCGACCGAGTCCATCGCGAACACGCCGTTGACGACCAACTCGGTGATCCCGCCTCGATCCCGCAGGGCGATCTCACCGTGGGGCGTGTCAGCCCGGGCGAGGGTCTTCACGGTTCGCAGGATCCGTCACCCGTCGGCCGGGAAGCGCACCCCGACCTGCCTGCGCGCCTCGTCCAGCACGCGGATCGCGGCAAGGGACCGCGCGGGTGGATGGATCTCCGACTCGCGGGCGCCGGCGCCGACCAGCCCGACGAACTCCTCCACCTCGTAGCGCATGTGATGGATCGACTGGGGGCGCGTCAGGTCCTGGGTCGACCCGTCGCGCCGGGCGAGGGAGACGCGCGTCGGCACGCTGCAGTCATCGAACGTGACCACGCCCGACTCCCCGGCGATCTGCGAGCCGATGCCACAAGGGGCGATCTTCGAGTGCAGGCACACGGCCTCGAACCCGTCGTAGGCCAGGAGGATCGTCCCCTGGCCGTCGACCCCGCTGGGCAGCATCGTCCCCGTGGCGATCACCGACGTCGGCGCGTCGAACAGGTGGATCGCCAGGTTGACCGCGTAGACGCCGAGGTCCATGAGCGACCCGGCGGCGAACCGGGGGTTGAACGCGTTGGGCAGCTGCCCGGACTTGAGCAGGTCGTACCTCGACGAGTACTGGTCCTTGACGAGCACGACCCGCCGCACCTGGCCGACTTCCGGCAGCGCAGCCCGGATCGCCCGGACGTTCGGCTCGAAGGGCGCGACGTAGGCCTCCATGAGCAGGCGGTCGGACTCCCGCGCTGCTGCCGTCATTGCCTCGACTTCGGCGGCGTTGGCTCCCAGGGGCTTCTCGGCGAGCACGTGCTTGCCGGCCCGCAGCATCGCGATCGACTGCTCGGCGTGCAGTGAGTTGGGGCTGGCGATGTAGACCGCGTCGACGCGGTCGTCGGCTGCCAGGGAGGCCAGGTCGGTGTGCACCTGTGGGATGTCGTACTGGTCGGCGAACGTCGCCGCCCGATCGGCCGTGCGGGACTGCACCGCCACGACCTCGAACCCGGGCACCGCTCGACCCGCGTCGATCAGGGCCCCAGTGATCCAGTTGGTGCCGATGACGGCAAAGCGCACGTTCTGCACGTTCTGCATGCCCCATCGTGGCACCGCCGACCGCCACGTGACCCGCCCGACGACAATGGGGCCATGGAGGCGAAGACAACCGGCGTCGTGGCAGTGACCGGCATCGGGTCCATGCCCGGCACGGACTCAGCCGAGGCGACGCGGATCGTGGCCGGCGAGCTCAGCGTCCCGCACATCGTGGAGCTGCCGGCCCGAGGTCCGGGCGGGGACGTCATCGGCCGCACGTTGGGACTGCTGAACGCCGTCACGGGCGAGTTCGCGGGGGAGACCACGCCGTCGGGATGGCGGCTGTCGGGCAGCCGGGCGGGCGGCGACCCGGGTCGGCAGATGCGGCGAGCCGCCTCATGGCTCGCCGAGGATGCCGACCACCTGGAGCAGTCCCTCGAGGGGTTCACCGGTCGGGTGAAGGTGCAGGTCGCTGGACCGTGGACTCTTGCGGCGTCGGTCGAGTCAGCCCGGGGAACGCGGATCCTGGCCGACTCCGGCGCGTGCGCCGACCTGGCAGCGGCCGTCGCGGAGGCTCTCGGTGCCCAAATCGCTGAGGTCGCCCGACGGATCCCGGGTGCGACCGTGGTGGTGCAGGTCGACGAGCCGATGCTGCCGATCGTGGTGTCTGGCGGGGTGCGCACACCCAGCGGTCGGGGCGCGATCCGCACGCCGCCGCCCGCGGAGCTGCTGGCCGTCCTGGCCGCGCCCGTGCGCGTGGCGAATGGCCTGGGAGGCGTCGCAGCCGCCCACTGCTGCGCCCGGCAGGTCCCATTCGAGCTGTTCCGGCGGGCTGGCTTCGATGCGATCTCGGTCGACCCGGACGTCCTCGGGACCGGCGCGGACGAGGCCCTTGGGACGTGGTGGCAGTCCGGCGGCACGGTCGTCCTGGGCGTGGCTCCCGCCGTCGACCGCGCCCGGGTGACCCCGGAGTCGCTGGCCCGGTCGGTGTCCGGGACCTGGCGGCGGATCGGCTTCGGCGTCGAGGCCGTCGGGTCGCGGACCTGGCTGTCGCCGACCTGCGGCTTGGCTGGTGCCTCGCCCGGTTGGGCCCGCTCGGTGGGTGGCTTGATGCGCAAGGCGGCCGCGTTGCTCGAGTCGGCGGAGTAGCCCTTCGAGTCAGCGTCGGACCCCCGCCAGCTGCGCGGCCGCTGTCGGACCCCGCAGGTAGCCTGCATCCCGTGAAGAGCCCGGAGGATCCGCGCGAGCGCTGGTTGGCCCTGGTCGAGCAGGTGGAGGCCGCCCGTACCGCGTACTACGTCCGTGATGCTCCGACGATCTCGGATGCCGAGTACGACGCGCTGTTCGCCGAGCTCGTTGCGCTGGAGGCGGCGTATCCCGAGCTGGTCAGCCAGGATTCCCCGACCATGTCGGTGGGTGGCGCGCGCTCGGAGATGTTCGAGCCGGTGGAGCACCTGGAGCGGATGTACTCGCTGGACAACGCGTTCAGCGATGCCGACCTGGACGCCTGGGCTGAGCGGGTCGTCGGTGCGGTCGGGGAGTTCCCGGCCGTCCTCTGCGAGCTGAAGATCGACGGTCTGGCTGTGGACATCGTGTATCGGGCGGGGCGGTTGGCGTCGGTTGCGACCCGGGGTGACGGCCGGGTGGGGGAGGACGTCACCTACAACGCGCGCTACATCCAGGCGATCCCGCCGCGGCTGGCGGTCCCGGGTGACGCGCTGGTGCCAGCGCTGGTGGAGGTGCGTGGGGAGGTGTTCTTCCCGGTGGCCGACTTCGAGCGGATCAACGACGAGCAGCTGGCGTTGGGTCGTTCGCCGTTCGCCAACCCGCGGAACACGGCGGCGGGGACGCTGCGCCAGCGGGTGGATCGGCGGGAGGACGAACTGGCGAAGGCGGTCGAGGCGTTGGCGGCGGCCTGGGCGCGTGGGGCCTCGGCGGGGGCGCTGGAGCGGGCCGAGGCGCGGGTGACCCGGCTGTCCGCCGACGTGGATCGCGTGCGGGCGAACATGGGCCGGCTGCGGTTGAC
>JBAVLA010000250.1:0-7773 GCA_049688595.1 Candidatus Nanopelagicales bacterium
CTCCCGGGCCACCCGCGGCACCCAACACCGCCGAGGACCCGAAGCCAAGGAAGGACGCACCACCGGGACCCAACGACCCCCGAACCACACACAGCCGCGGGACGCCCAACCCGCCGCCGTGGACCCACCCGCCCGTAGACAGGACCGCCCCCACACACCGGAGCGACAACCACCACAACACCAGAACCAGAAGCACACAACAACTAGAACAAGTGTTCGAATCCTAGCACCCCGCAACCAACCCCGCAAGCAGGGGTCCTGGCGCGGCGTCCAGCATCGACATGCGACGAAGGGCGTGCCCCGCTGCCATAGGTCGGTCTACCTTGTCAAGCATGACGTCCCAGCAAGTAGACGAGTACCTTGCCGCAGCCCCCGAGCCTCAGCGCACAACCCTGACTCAGTTGCGAGCCACCATTGCCGCGCTGCTTCCCGATGCCGAGGAGGTCATCTCCTACGGGGTCCCCACGTTCAAGGTCGGCGGCAAGGGAGTGGCCGGGTTCGGCTTCTCCAAGGACCACTGCAGCTACTTCCCCATGAGCGGGACCGTCACGTCGGGGCTGGCGCCTGAGTTGCGTGAGTACCAGACCACGAAGGGAGCGATCCGGTTCGCCAGGGATGAGGCGCTGCCGCGTGAGTTGGTGAGCCGGCTGATCGCGGCTCGTCAGGCCGAGATCGCCGGAGGGCCAACTCGGGGGCCCCGTCGATGAGCGCAGCGACCGGCCGCAGTTGATGGACCAGGCAATTGCCAGCTTGACGCCGGCTGTCAGCTGCCTCATGTGGCATCCCAATAGCACGCCACTTCCGACGCTGGCGAACCTGCTTCAGATCGGTCATTTCTGGCAGTCTGGCTCCGCACCCACCTCGGGTGAGGGCTAGCCGCGCAGACGGTTCGACCTGAGCGGCTAGCGCCAGCGCGGGGCTTCCGCTTGGCACTTGTGGCTGCCCGTGCCGGATTCCGCAGACGGAAAGGGAGACCATGAGAAGGATCTCGTTGGCGCTGGCCACAGCGCTGATGATCAGCCTGGGTGTGATCGGTGATGCCAGCGCCGTCACGAATGGTCAGCCCGACGGTGACGACCACCCGTACGTGGGCCTCATCATGTTCGATGAGGTGCCAGGCGTGCCCGGGTGGCTTTGCACGGGTTCGCTCATCAGCCCGACTGTCGTGCTGACCGCTGCTCACTGCACGGATGGTGCCGTGGCGGCGCGGACGTGGTTCCAGGAGGACGTCACGTACGACGCCGTGCCGTTCCCGCTGTTCCCGTACGGGGGGTCGGGCAGCGGAGCAATCGAGGGCACGGCCCACACCAACCCTTGGTACAACGTGGACAACCCCTTTGGCGGAGGGAACGGACTCCCGGCGCTCTCCTACCGGGACGTGGGCGTGGTCGTCCTCGATGAGCCCGTCACGGACAAGGGGTACGCCGAGTTGCCGGATGCGGGCTTGAACGACACGCTCCCACCTCGAACCGCGGTCGAGTACGTGGGCTACGGCGTCCAGGAGCAGGTCCTGAGTGAGCCCGGCCAGTCCCCGTACGACCGCTGGACCGGGGCGCGCGAGCGGATGTTCGCGACCGGCGTGACGGTCTCTGGCCAGTTCAAGTTCAGCGCTGAGTACCTCCGGCTATCGATGAACCCCGGCCGCGGCAAGGGAGGTACGTGTTTCGGCGACTCCGGCGGACCTGACCTCCTGGCTGGCACCAGCACCGTGCTCGCGGTCAACTCCTATGTGACCAACGCTAACTGCTCGGGCGTCGGATACTCCGCCAGGGTGGACGTGCCGGAGATACTGGGCTGGATCGGGGACTTCCTCTATTAGGACGCGGCGCCCGGCGGATTGGACGGCCCCTGTTGGGGATCGTCGACCGCTGGGCAGCGTTGGGTTGCACTGGGCCGGACCGGCCCTGGCCGAGCCTATGTGTTCGGGGACGCGCTCGACGCCGAGCCCGAGGCTGCGCCGTCCTGCCCGGCGGTCCCGCTGGGGGCCTGGCGGCCACTGTCCCGGCCGCCGGGACCCCGGCCACCCGGACCGCCCTGCGGAGCCGGGTCGCCAGTTCCCATCCCGTCCTGGACCTCGATGACGGCAAGGTCCTTGTCGAACTTCACCGTCACCAGCGAGCCGTCGGACTTGCGCATGTGCACCTCGTACTCGCCGTCCCCAGCATCGGTCTCGACCCGGATCACTGTCGTGCCAGGCACCTCGTTCAGCGCTGCGGCACTGAGCTTCTCCGTCTTGGCACTGCTCACGGACTCCTGATCACCTCGCACCGGGGAGGACCCGCCCGGGTCGGACGAGGCCTTGGTGTCCGACGAGTCCTTGCTGTCCTACGTTTCCTTGCCGTCCGAACTCGAGCTGCCCGACCCGGAGTCGCTCGGCGACGCCGAGCTGTCAGTGCTCGCAGCGGAATCCGCACTCGTGCTGGTCGAAGCCTTCGAGCTGGCTGCCGCGCCGTCCGCGGCCGCCAGTACCGCAGTCGCCACACCGGCGGTCGCCAGTCCCACGAGCCGCAGGCGGCGCCGGTTGGGGTCATCGATGTCCATCGAGTTCCTTCAGTCGGCCGATCCCGTGGTCTACCGTGATTCAACGGTGCCAAGCGCGCCTCTGCGGATCCTCTGAACAACATGCGCGAAAACTGCCAGTTGGCTGTGGGCGAGGGGCCTGCTCGCCGGGCCGGGACTGGCCTCGTGCGGGTGAACGAACCTCGCATCCGAGTTGTGGCTTATGGCTCGGGTGGCAGTTGCTTGGGGGTGACCTCGCAGCTCAGTTGTGGCGAATGAGGCCACGCGCGCGCGGGATAACCGACAACTTGGCTGCGAGGTTCGCGTTCAGCCAGCTGGCTGCGGGCCATTCTCGACAACTTGGCTGCGAGGTTGTGGTGACGGGTCATGCCGATCGTGGTGTGGTGACACCCTCATGCCCGCTGGATCCCGAAGGCCCCTCAGTCTCCAGCCGCCGGCAGGTGCAGGGTGAACCTCGTCCGCACTGGTTCGCTCTCCACTTCGACCCGGCCCCCGTGGGCCGGCGCCACCGCGGCGACGATCGCCAGCCCGAGCCCGGTGCTCCCAGCGGCCCGTGAGCGGGAGGCTGTCCGCGCACGAACCGCTCGGACAGGTCGGGCTGCAGGTCGGGTGGGATGCCCGGCCCGTTGTCCGTGGCGTGGATGTCCACCCACTCCGGCTCGGCTTCGCTGGGCTGCAGGCCGACCGTCACCGCGGTACCCGGCGGTTTGTGGATGCGGGCGTTCGAGGCCAAGTTGCCCAGGACCTGACGCAGCCGCTGGTGGTCGCCCACAACCTCGATCGGGTCCTCCGGCTTGCGTCGGCGACGAATCGGGAACAGCGACGGCGCCGGACCCGAGGGGCACGTCCACCACCCGGGTCGCCGTGCCGGCCACCCGGCGCAGGGGCTGGAGGGCGCGGCCCACGAGGACGCCCCCAGCCGCCCCCGCCACGATGATCACGACCACGAAGACGACGGCCTCCACGGCCAGCAGCCGGGCCATGGTTCGTTCCAGCGTCTCCAGCGGGACCCCGACGACCAGCCTCTCCCCGGACTCGATCGACGTGGCGACCGCCCGATGGCGGCCCTCGGCCAGTCCCTCCCCGCCAAGCGGTACGGTCTGCGGCTGCCCGCCGACCGGCAGGCTCCCCAGGACGGCGGCGTCCTGGGGGTCCAGGGGCACCCGCCCAGTGGCGATCACGTAGCCCTGCTCAGGCTTGAGGCCGTCCTCCAGCCGCACCGCCAGCATGCCCGCCGTCAGGCCAGGCACGTCCCCGAGATCAGCCCGGTCGGCGGCCGGAGAATCCCTTGAATCGTCGGAGCGGTCGTCGTCGGACGGTCCGCGGAGGTACTCCTCGTAGCGTCCGACCGACAGCGCCAACTGCGCGTCGACCTGGTCCATGAGGGAGGATCGCAGCCCGAGCGCAGTGGCTGCGGCGATCGCGACGGAGGCCAGGCCAGCAGGATGATCACGCCCGCGGTCAGCCGGAGCTGCCCGCGCATCCGGGCCAGGACCTCCTCGATGCTGAACGGCTTGGTCACGTAGTCGTCGGCGCCGGCGGTGATGCCGGCGACCCGGTCCTCCACTGCGTCGCGCGCGGTGAGGAACAGCACGCACACCTCGGGTCCTCGGCGTGGATGTCTGGGCTCATGGATGCAGGAGGCGCCGGGCCCGGCGACCAGGCCGGACCACCGGGCGACGCTCCCCGCGACCTCGGGCCGCGGCCTGGGTCCGGCCAGCTCGGCCAGGCCGTGGGCGATCGCGGGCAGGCCGTTGAGGCACGGCCCGCACTGCCCGGCGGACTCGACTCCGCTACTAGGTAGTTGACGATCCTCGAGTCTCGACGAGCCCACAAGTGCTCACCGGCAGAGCGGCCCCCACGCCCGCGCCGACAGCCGCGCCGAGGGGGCGGAGGCTGGCGTTGGCCAGGCGCAGCTCCCGAGCCCGGTCCAGTGGCAGCCACGTGCCGTGGTGCCCGCCGACCAGCACGGCGGAGGTGCGGCCGCCGGGTTCGAGCGGGTCAGCCAGGAGGACGGTCAGCCGGGTGCCGAGGGCGGCCTCCTTCACCACCCACCCGTCGCGCGTGTGCCCGGTGGTCAGCATCGTGCCGCGCTCGTCGTCGGTCCCGGCCGCGCGGACCCCGCGCTTCCGAAGCGGGCCAGGAGGGCCAGCTGGGCGAGCGTCTCGACGTTCTGGACCAGTGTCGGTGCGCCGTCCACGCCGGACTCGAACACGCGCGGCGGCGTGAACCGCGGCAGGGCCAGCCCGCCTCTGTCCCGATTCGCGAGCGCGGACTCCTCACCGGCCAGGAACCGGTGCGGGGCCTCGACGACCTCGACGTCATGGGCGTCGATTCCATGGCGCCGCCGATCGGCGATCAGGCGGCGCAGCACGCCGCGCATCTCGGTGTCGCGGTGCAGGTACAGCACGAACCGCCGGGCCGAGATGGCCTCGGCTGCCAGCTGCAGTCCGTCGAGCACCAGGTGGGGGCGCGCCCGCAGCAGGGCCTTGTCCTTCATCGACGCCGGCTCAGCGCCTCCTCATGCGCCGACGAGTAGGTGTCCTTGGCTCTCGGCGCGTCGATGACAGCGTTGCCCGCCAACCTGAGCGGTCCCTTGACGTTTCCTCTGAACCGGCTCAGAGGCAGGCCCTGAGGCAGAATCGACGTAGTGCGAGCCGCATCCGTGCGCAGCCGAGGGGATCGAGGACCGTGCCATGACCGTGCCCATGCCTGAGCCTATGACCGAGCCAGCGACCGAGCCAGCGACCGAGCCCGAGCCCGCGGTACCTGCAGCGCAGCCCATGACCCTCGGCGTCGTCGGCCTTGGCCGGATGGGCGCCAACATCGTCCGGCGGCTGATGCGTAACGGGCACTCCGCGGTCGTGTTCGACATCGACCCGTCAGCAGTGGCGACGCTCGTCGCTGAGGGTGCGGTCGGGGCGGACTCCCTGGCGGGCTTGGCCGCTCAGCTGCCCGCACCCCGCTCCGTGTGGATCATGGTCCCGGCCGGTCGGATCACCGACTCGACGATCGCCGCCGTGGCGGAAGTCCTGGTTGCGGGGGACACGATCATCGACGGCGGGAACACCCATCACATCGACGACCTGCGTCACGCCCGGGCCCTGCGCGAGCGAGGGATCCACCTCGTGGACTGCGGCACCAGCGGCGGGATCTGGGGCGCGCAGCGTGGCTACTGCCTCATGATCGGCGGCGAGCCGGGCCCGGTCGAACGACTCGCCCCAGTGTTCGCCTCGCTCGCGCCTGACCTCGGATCCGCGACGCGCACGCCGGGGCGCTCCGGGGAACCCGGACCAGGAGAGCTGGGGTACCTGCACTGCGGGCCGAACGGCGCGGGCCACTTCGTCAAGATGGTCCACAACGGCATCGAGTACGGGCTGATGGCCGCGTACGCCGAGGGACTGAGCATCCTGGCCAACGCCGACGCTGGGCTGCGGCCCCGGGGCGCCGACGCCGAGACGGCGCCGTTGGAGCACCCCGAGCACTACCAGTACCAGCTGGACGTCCCCGCGATCGCCGAGCTGTGGCGGCGTGGCTCGGTGGTCGGCTCGTGGCTGCTGGACCTCACGGCCGCGGCGCTGCACGCGTCGCCGGACCTCGCGGAGTTCTCTGGCGTGGTCTCCGACTCGGGCGAGGGCCGGTGGACCGCGCTGGCCGCGATCGAGGAGGGCGTGCCGGCGCCGGTGCTGACCGCTGCCCTGGTTTCGCGGTTCGAATCGCAGGGAGCGGCCGACTACGGCAACCGGGTCGTGTCCGCCATGCGCAGGGCCTTCGGCGGGCATGAGGACAAGGGGCTGTGATGGCTGCGGATCGTACGAGGGTGCTCCCGACCGGTGATGCGGCCGCCGCGGCTGCCGCTGCCGAGATCGCCGGGCGGGCCCGGGCCGCTGTGGCCGAGCGCGGCGCGTTCACGCTGGCCGTCTCGGGAGGCCGCAGCCCCTGGCGAATGCTGGCCGACCTTGCCGAGCTCGACATGCCGTGGGCGGCGACGACGATCTACCAGGTGGACGAGCGGATCGGCCCGGCTGACGACCCGCTGCGCAACCTGATCGGGCTGCGCAACTCGCTTCCCGCCGGGTGCCCGGCCCGGCTGGTCCCGATGCCGGTGGAGTCCGACGACCTCGCTGCGGCCTGCGCCACGTACGCCGCGGCGCTGCCGCGGAGCCTGGACCTCATCCACCTGGGCCTCGGGGCCGACGGCCACATGGCCTCGCTGGTGCCGGGGGATCCGGTCCTGGCGGTCGCGGATGCCGATGTCGCCCTCACCGGGGTCTACCAGGCGCGCCGGCGGATGACGCTGACCTATCCCGCGATCGCCCGCGCCCGGGCGATCCTGTGGCTGGTGACCGGGGCGGACAAGCAGGCCGCGCTCGCCCAGTTGCTGGCGCGGGACCCGGCGATCCCGGCCGGCGTGGTCGGCAACGCCGATCAGGTACTGTTTTGCGACATTGCTGCCGCTGGGCGGGGTATCGAGTCTGCCGGGGATTGACTGCGACTGGGTCCGGTGGCCGCTGGACGTTGAGCGCTCGTCACGGGCTGCCGGAACACGTGGTGGCGCTGCACCAGGTAGCTCACGACGAACAGCGTCGCCTCGGTCACGATCTTGGCCGGAAGCAGGGGGACACCCAGGGTGTCGCGCAGCTGTCTGTCGGGGGGTCGCCTTGCGGACCGAAGGGGCCCATCAGGGCGGGCGATTCGTCGTCGTGGCGGCCATTGGGTCTCCTCACGCGGTTGCCTGCTGACCGACCCAGAACCGGCTGCCAACCTGAGCGCGCGGGGCGAGGAACCTGTGAGGGACCTGCGAACCAAGTGGGTGTGCAGCGGCTCCGGCGGGCCGCCTGGGTCACCCCAGTTCTGACCACCCGGTGCTGAGCACCATGTGCCTCCACGCAGCAAGGCGCCCGACCCGCCACGTGGGCAGGTCGGGCGCCTCAGGCGCGTGTAACCCTGTCGTCAGACCGCTTCGCTGTCGCGCTCGCCGGTGCGCACCCGGACCAGCGTCTCGATCGGCACGACCCAGATCTTGCCGTCGCCGATCCGGCCCGTGCGGGCGGTCTCGGCGATGATCTTCACCAGTGGCTCGACCTGGTCGGCCTCGACGACCAACTCGATGCGGATCTTCGGCACGAGGTCCACCTGGTACTCGGCGCCCCGGTAGACCTCGGTGTGGCCGCCCTGGCGGCCGTAGCCGCTGGCCTCCGAAACGGTCATGCCGGTGATGCCGAACTCGCGCACGGCCGCCTTCACCGGCTC
>JBAVLA010000251.1:0-14325 GCA_049688595.1 Candidatus Nanopelagicales bacterium
TGGCTGAACCGAGGGTCGCACTGGTTCCCGACGGGCTGGGCGGGGAACGGGTCGACTCGGTGCTGGCCAGGATGTTCGGGCTCTCGCGCACCCGTGCGGCCGACCTGGCCGAGGCCGGCCACGTGACGCTGGCCGGGAGGACTGTGGGCAAGAGCGCGCGGGTCGAGCCCGGACAGCTCATCGAGGTGCTGATCCCGGAGCAGGCCCCGCCGGGCGCCCAGGCCGAGCCCGACTTCCCCGAGCTCGTCGTGCTCCACGACGATGCCGACATAGTCGTCGTCGACAAGCCAGTCGGAGTTGCGGCGCACCCGAGCCTCGGGTTCGTCGGGCCCAGCGTCACCGGGATCCTCGCTTCCCGCGGGTACCGGATTGCCACGTCGGGGGCGCCCGAGCGGCGGGGCGTCGTGCAGCGGCTGGACGTGGGGACCTCCGGCGTGATGGTGCTCGCCAGGAGCGAGCCCGCCTACAGCGACCTCAAGCAGCAGTTCCGGGACCACAAGCCCGAGAAGGTGTACCACGCCTTGGTCCAGGGCCTTCCAGACCCGGTCCGGGGGACCATCGACGCCCCCATCGGCCGGCACCCGAGCCATGACTGGAAGTTCGGCGTGATCGCAAGTGGGCGGCGCTCGATCACCCACTACGAGGTGCTTGAGGCGTTCCGGTACGCCAGCCTGCTCGAGGTCCACCTCGAGACCGGGCGCACGCACCAGATCCGAGTCCACATGGCAGCCATCCGCCACCCCTGCGTGGGGGACCTGACGTACGGGGCCGACCCCGTCCTCTCGGCCCGGTGCGGGCTGGACCGGCAGTGGCTGCACGCGGTCCGGCTGGGCTTCCGGCACCCCGGGACCGGCGAATGGGTCGAGTTCACCTCGCCCTACCCCGCCGACCTCGACCACGCGCTGCGGACGCTGGGCCCGGACTGATCGGATGAATCTGGCCGATCGGGCATGAGGGTGCCTGTCCAGCGACCCCCGCACGCCTGGCGCTGGGGCACGCCAGATCAGACGGCGAGCGGATCCCGGCTTCGGCCCCCCCGAGTCCGGCACTCAGTGGCAGAGTTGTGCCATGGCTGACACGGCGCCCATCATCCACTCGTCTGGAACGTTCCGCATCGGCGGCGACCTCCCCGTCCATCGCCTTGGGTTCGGGGCCATGCGGATCACCGGACCGGGGATCTGGGGGGAGCCTGCCGACCGGGGCGAGGCCATCCGCCTGCTGCGCCGGGCCGTCGAGCTCGGCGTGGACTTCATCGACACTGCGGACTCCTACGGGCCGAACGTGTCCGAGGAGCTCATCCGCGAGGCCCTCCACCCCTATGACGGGATCGTCGTTGCCACCAAGGGGGGCCTGACCCGCCAGGGTCCGAATCGTTGGGCGCCCGTGGGCAGCCCCTACTACCTGCGCCAGTGCGTGGAGATGTCACTGCGACGCCTGGGCGTCGACTGCATCGACCTCTACCAGCTGCACCGCATCGATACGACCGTCCCCCTGGCCGACCAGCTGGGGGCCCTGCACGGGATGCAGCGGGCAGGCAAGATCCGGCACATCGGGATCTCCCAGGTCACCGCGGAGGACTACTCGGCCGCCCGGGGGATCATCGACGTGGTCAGCGTGCAGAACCTCTACAACCTCAGCGACCGCAGGTCCGAGTCCGTGCTGCAGGCCTGCGAGCGGGACGGCATCGCGTTCATCCCGTGGTTCCCGGTCGCGGCCGGGCCGCTGGCCGCACCCGAGGGGCCGCTCGCCCGCCTGGTTGCCCGAACCGGCATCCCGGCGGCGCAGCTGTCACTTGCCTGGCTCCTGCAGCGGTCGCCGGTCATGCTGCCGATCCCGGGCACGTCGTCCATCGCGCACCTGGAGGAGAACTGCGCCGCCGCGGGCGTGACCCTCGACGCGGAGACCGTGCACGAGCTGGCGATCATTGGGGAGCCGGGCGCATAGTTCCCTCAGGCGTGCTCCCCGGACATCAGCCCGGCGATCGACCCATCCGGCCGCACCCGCACGTGCATCGCAGCCGGCTCCCGGGGCAGTCCCGGCATCGTGACGATCAGGCCGGTGCCGGCCACGACGAACCCGGCGCCGGCCGACAGCCGGGCGTCGCGAACCGTGATCGGGAACCCGATCGGGACCCCGCGCACGGTCGGGTCGTCGGTCAGCGAGAGGTGGGTCTTGGCGATGCAGACCGGCAGTCCGGTGCCGATCGCCGCCGTGATCCGGGCCAGCTCGGCCTCGGCGCGTCGGCTGACGTCGACCCGCTGCGTGCCGTAGCAGTGCCGCGCGACCGCGGCGATCTTGTCGGCGTACGGGTCGGTCGGAGCGTACGGGTGCCAGGGCGCCGGCAGGTCAGCATCGGTGCCGGCCAGGACCGCGGAGACCGCATCGGCCAGTTCCAAGGCTCCGCCCGATCCTTCGGCGAACCCGGTGCAGGCCGCCATGGGGACACCATGCTCGGCGCACCAGGCCCGCACCAGGGTGATCTCGTCAGCGGCGTCATCGGGGAACGCGTTGAGCGCCACGACCGTGGGCAGGCCATAGCTGCGCGCGGTGGCGACGTGGTGGGCCAGCTGGGGCAATCCGGCGGCGATCGCGGCAGTATCGGGCCGGGAAGCCCAGCCGGGGGCGGCCCCGCCGTGGCAGCGCAGAGCTCGTAGCGTCGCCACCAGGACCACTGCCCGCGGCCAGATGCCGGCCGCCGGGCATGCGATGTCCAAGAACTTCTCGGCGCCGAGGTCGAACCCGAACCCGGCCTCCGTGATCACGTCGCTGCCGCTCGCCAGGGCCAGCCGGGTGGCGATCATCGAACTCGTGCCGTGGGCGATGTTGGCGAACGGCCCGCCGTGGACGAGCGCCGGGCCACCCTCCGTCGTCTGCACGAGGTTGGGCATCAGGGCGTCGCGGAGCAGCGCGGCCATCGCCGGCGCGGCGCCGACGTCGTCGGCGGTCACCGGATCGCTGTCGGGCGTCCACCCGACGACCATCCGGCCGAGCCGCTCCTGCAGGTCCGGCAGGTCCCGGGCCAGGCAGAGGACGGCCATGACCTCGCTGGCGGCCGTGATCTGGAAGCTGGACTCGCGGGGGACCCCGTCGGCGACTCCACCCAGCCCGATGACGACGCTGCGCAGGGCCCGGTCGTTCATGTCGACGGCCCTGGGCCACGTGACCTGCCGCGGGTCCAGGCCGATCGGCAGCCGGTGCTGCAGCGTGTTGTCCACCAGGGCCGACAAGAGGTTGTGGGCTGAGGTCACCGCGTGCAGGTCCCCGGTGAAGTGCAGGTTGATGTCATCGGCGGGCTCGATCGTCGCGGCCCCCCCGCCCGTTCCGCCGCCCTTGATCCCGAACACCGGACCCAGGGACGGCTCGCGCAGGGCAACCACGACCTGCCCACCCCGGCGGCGCATGCCCATCGCCAGGGAGATCGCGACCGTGGTCTTGCCCACGCCGGCGGGCGTGGGGGTGATCGCCGAGACCAGCACCAGGCGCCCGGTCGGGGGCCGGCCCACGAGCGCCGCGAGATCGACCTTCGCCCGGTGCGGGCCCCACGGGATCACGAGGTCGGCGGGCAGGCCGACCTCTGCGGCCACGTCGGCGATCGGACGCAGTCGGCGCCTCGGAACGGTCGGCAGGCTCGGCACATCCGGCATCGTGGCACGGGGCGCTGCCGGTCGCAGCCAGGGCGCAATCGTTGGGTCGGTTCCCGGGCGATGTCGGGGACGGGAGGTACCATCGGGGTCTGCCGGAGCCGATGCTTCCCCCGGCTTGCGCAGGCCCGATCCGCTGGATGCGACCGCTCGATGGGCGACCGCATACGGGTGGCCCGCTCAGCGACCGGACCGCACGATGCCAGACCGCACGATGCCAGCACTGGAGGACAACCGTGGGGAGCAACCAGAGCGGCAACTTCGCGCACCTGCACGCCCACACCGAGTACTCGATGCTGGACGGCGCAGCCCGGGTGAAGGACCTGTTCGCCGAGGCCGCGCGGATGGAGATGCCCGCGCTGGCCATCACCGACCACGGGAACGTGTTCGGTGCCTTCGAGTTCTGGAAGGCTGGAAGGGCTGCGGGCGTCAAGCCGATCATCGGCATGGAGGGGTACTACGTGCCGATCGGGTCGCGGTTCGACCGGGCCCCGTTCTCGTTCGGCGCCGACGTGGGTCAGGACGTCGGGGACGAGGGGACCGCCAAGGGCAAGGTCAACTACACCCACATGACGCTGCTGGCCGAGAACAACGAGGGCCTGCACAACCTGTTCCGGATCTCGTCGCTGGCCAGCCTCGAGGGCCAGTACCGCAAGTGGCCCCGCTTCGACCGCGACCTGCTGGAGCGCTACGGCCGGGGGATAATCGCCACGACCGGGTGCGCCTCGGGTGAGGTGAACCGTTGGCTGCAGGCCGGCCAGTACGCCAAGGCCCGGCAGGCGGCGGCGGACTACCGCGACATCCTCGGCCCGGAGAACTTCTTCTGCGAGGTGATGGACCACGGCCTCGAGATCGAGCGGCGCACGCTTCCCGACCTGCTGCGGATCGCCGGGGACCTCAAGCTCCCGCTGCTGGCCAGCAACGACCTGCACTACACCTACGCCTCGGACGCCGACGCCCATGAGGTGCTGCTGTGCGTGCAGACCGGCCGGACCCTGGCCGACCCGAAACGCTTCAGGTTCGGCGCCCGCGACTTCTACTTGAAGACCGCCGAGGAGATGCGGGCGCTCTGGGCGGAGCACCCGCAGGCCTGCGACAACACGCTGCTGGTGGCCGAGCGGTGCTCGGTGTCCTTCACCGAGGGGGCGAACCTGATGCCCCGCTTCCCCGTGCCCGAGGGGGAGACCGAGGAGTCCTGGCTGGTCAAGGAGGTCGAGCGCGGCCTGGCCCGGCGGTTCCCCAACGGGGTCCCGGAGGACCGGCGCGCCCAGGCCGCCTACGAGCTCGGCGTGGTCGCCCAGATGGGGTTCCCGGGCTACTTCCTCGTCGTCGCCGACCTCGTCGCCCACGCCAAGTCGGTGGGCATCCGAGTTGGGCCTGGCCGTGGGTCGGCGGCCGGGGCGCTCATCGCCTATGCCCTGGGCATAACCGAGCTCGACCCCATGTCGCATGGCCTGCTGTTCGAGCGGTTCCTGAACCCGGAGCGCATCTCGATGCCCGACATCGACATGGACTTCGACGAGCGCCGGCGCGCTGAGATGATCCGCTACGCCACCGATCGCTACGGCGAGGAGCGGGTCGCCCAGATCGTCACCTACTCCACGATCAAGGCGAAGGCGGCGCTCAAGGACGCCGCGCGGGTTCTGGGCCACCCGTTCTCCGTGGGGGAGCGGCTGACCAAGGCGATGCCGCCGGCGGTCATGGGCAAGGAGATCCCCCTGTCCGGGATCTTCGACGAGAACCACCCGCGCTACAAGGAGGCCGGGGACTTCCGCGCCCTCTACGAGTCAGAGCCCCACCTGCACCAGGTCGTTGACACCGCCCGCGGCCTCGAGGGGCTGCGCCGGCAGTGGGGGGTGCACGCCGCCGGGGTGATCCTCTCCGCCGAGCCGCTGCTCGACGTCGTCCCGATCATGCGCCGCGATCAGGACGGCGCGATCATCACCCAGCTGGACATGGGGGCCTGCGAATCCCTGGGCCTGTTGAAGATGGACTTCCTGGGGCTGCGCAACCTGACGATCCTGGATGACGCGCTGCGCCACATCGAGGCCAACCGTGGCCAGGAGGTCGTCCTGGAGGAGCTCGCCCTCGACGACGTCGCGACCTACGAGCTGCTGGCCAGGGGAGACACCCTGGGCGTGTTCCAGTTGGACAACTCGGGGATGCGCTCCCTGCTGATGCGCCTGGCGCCGACGAACTTCGAGGACATCTCCGCGGTCCTCGCCCTCTACCGGCCGGGGCCAATGGGTGCCAACGCCCACAACGACTACGCCGACCGGAAGAACCGACGGCAGCCCGTGCGACCCATCCACCCCGAGCTCGCTGAACCGCTGGCCGACATCCTCGGGGACACGTACGGCCTCATCTGCTACCAGGAGCAGGTCCAGCAGATCGCCCAGCGGGTCGCCGGGTACTCCCTGGGCAAGGCCGACCTCCTGCGCCGGGCGATGGGGAAGAAGAAGAAGGAGATCCTGGACAAGGAGTACGGCCCGTTCGCCGAGGGCATGCGGGCGAATGGGTACTCCGAGGACGCGATCACCACGTTGTGGGAGATCCTCGTCCCGTTCTCCGACTACGCCTTCAACCGCGCGCACACGGCCGGCTACGGGCTGGTCTCCTACTGGACGGCCTACTTGAAGGCCAACTACCCGGCCGAGTACATGGCCGCGCTGCTGACCTCGATCGCCGATGACAAGGACAAGTCGGCGGTCTACCTCAACGAGTGCCGTCGGATGGGCATCAAGGTGCTGCCTCCCGACGTCAACGAGTCGCAGTCGGACTTCGCCCCGCGCGGGGCGGACATCCGCTTCGGCCTTTCGGCGATCCGCAACGTCGGGACCGCCGTCGTGGAGTCGATCATCCGCACCCGCAGGAGCAAGGGCCGGTTCGTGGACTTCGCCGACTTCATCGGCAAGGTCGAGATGTCCGTGTGCAACAAGCGCGTGGTCGAGTCGCTGATCAAGGCCGGGGCGTTCGACAGCCTTGGGGACCCTCGCCGGGGCCTGATCGCCATCCACGAGCAGGCGATCGATGCGGCGCTGGACACGAAGCGGGCCGAGGCAGTGGGGCAGTTCGACCTGTTCGCAGACCTGGCTGGTTCCGTGGGGGAGACCGCACCGGCCATCCGCCTGGTGCCACCGCCAACCGAGTGGGAGAAGAAGACGCTGCTGGCCTATGAGCGCGAGATGCTGGGCCTCTACGTGTCCGACCACCCGCTGTTCGGCTTGGAGCACGTGCTCGCCTCGCTGGGCGAGATGCCTATCTCCGCCCTCTCGGCCGACGAGCGGGTCGATGGCCAGATCGTCACGATCGCCGGTCTGGTCACGGCGATCCAGCGCAAGGTCACCAAGGCCAAGGGCGAGCCGTGGGCCATCGTCACCGTGGAGGACCTCGAGGGTTCGGTTGACTCGATGTGCTTCCCCTCGCTGTATGCGACCGCTGGTCTCCTGCTGGCTGAGGACACGGTCATCGTCGTGCGCGGGCGGCTGGAGAAGGGCGGGGACGAGGCGGCCCGGATCCGCGCCCTTGACATCACCGTGCCCAACCTCGCCGTGGCCGACTCCCGGCCCGTGGCCGTGCACCTGGACATCGGTCGCTGCACACCGCCGGTCGTCGAACGGCTCAAGGAGGTGCTGGCCAACCATCCGGGCACCATCCCGGTCCACATCCACCTGCGCAACGGCGAGTCGACGACGGTGCTGTCCATCGACGAGCGGCTGAGCGTGGCACCCTCTCCCTCGCTCTACGGGGACCTCAAGGCGCTGCTGGGGCCAACCTGCCTGGGTTGAGCAGGGCTGGGTTGACCAGGGGGTCGGGCCCGGCGCGCCGCCCGTCAGGGGTCGCTCGAATCGGCCCAGGACTGTGCTGCGCCGCTAGGCGCGGCGCGCGATCGGGGCGATGCGGGCGTTCGTCAGGGTGATGAGGTTCCCTGGGCTCAACTCGATGTCAAGCCCGCGGCGGCCCCCAGACACCAGGACCGTGGCGTGCTCCAGCGCCGAGTCGTCGATCACCGTGGGATGCTCGTTGCGCTGCCCGAGCGGGGAGATCCCACCGGCCACGTATCCCGTGGCCCGCTCGGCGCGGGCGACCTCGGCCATGGCTGCTCGCTTCCCGCCCACGGCGGACGCCAGCAGCTTCAGGTCCAGCTGGGCGTTCACCGGGACGACGCCCACCACGAGTGCCCCGTCGACGTCGGCCAACAGCGTCTTGAACACCCGCTCCGGCTCGACGCCGAGCTCCTGAGCGGCCTCCGCGCCGTACGACTGGCTCCGTGGATCGTGCCGGTAGGGCCGAAGCACGTGGGCCATGCCCGAGTCGGCCAGCACCTTCGTCGCAGGCGTTCCGGTCGACCCTGATGACTTGCGTGCCACGCCGCCATCCTCGCATCCAGCCGACGCCCCTTTCTCGCTCGGAAGCGGGCGCACTCCTGGCTGAACGCTGGCGCTCAGGACCCTGCCCAACGCGCTCCGCGGGTCCGGCGCGCCGCGGTGACTCGGCAGCGCGTGGCCGGTTCAGGCCCTACCCTGAAACCCGTGCCCACGGTGCCGCTGTTCCCCCTGCAGACCGTGCTGGTCCCCGGGCTGGTCCTGCCCCTGCACATCTTCGAGCCGCGCTACCGGCTGATGATCCGCACCCTGGCAGACAGCCCCGAGGAGGACCGGGGGTTCGGGGTGGTGGCCATCCGCCCAGGCTCCGACCCCGAGAACGAGGGCCTTTCGGCCCTGTACCCGGTTGGCACGATGGCGCGCATCATGGACGTCGATCCGCTCCCGGACGGGCGCTTCGACGTGGTGACTGTGGGCGCCCGGCGGTTCAGCATCCTGTCCCTGGTCCCCGGCCTGCCGTACCTGCGCGCCGATGTGCGGCTGCACGGGGAGCCCGTGGGCGACCCCCGCCGGGCAGCCGTCCTCGCGCGGGCAGCGACCGCATTGCTGGGCCAGTACCGCTCGCTGATCGCCGCTTGGGGGGTGATCGAGCTGGCCGAGATCGAGGATCTGCCGAAGGACCCCGTCGTGCTGTCCCACCTGGTCTCCTCGGCGATCGTGACCGACCTGACCGAGCGGCAGCGCCTGCTCGGGATCACCGACGCCGAGGGGCGCCTGGCTGCGGCCTGCGCGGTGCTGCGCCGGGAGATCGCCCTGATGTCCGCGCTGCCCTCGATGCCGGCTGTCGACCTGGCGGCCGCGCGGCCGTGCAACAACTGACACCTAGGATTGGCCCATGATCCGCCGTCTGGACTTGCGTGCCGGCCTGCCCGCGAACCTCAGCGCCATCGTCCCGCGCGCCCCCATGGACGTGGAGCGCGCCCTTGACGTCGTGCGCCCGATCGTGGCCGACGTCGCCAAGCGGGGGGCGGCCGCGGTCCTCGACCACGGGGAGCGCCTCGACGGCGTGCGTCCGGCCCACCTCCGGGTCCCAGCGGCCGATATCGCGACGGCCCTGGCCGAGCTGGACCCGGAGGTCCGGCGCTCCCTCGAGGTTGCCATCAAGCACGTGCAGCTCGTACACGCCGACCAGGTCCGCCCGGAGCACACGACTGAGGTCGTGCCCGGCGGCACCGTCACGATGCGGTGGGTCCCGGTCGATCGCGTTGGTCTCTACGTCCCGGGGGGCCGGGCGGTGTACCCGTCGTCGGTCGTGATGAACGTGGTGCCCGCTCAGGTCGCCGGGGTCGGCTCGCTGGCGGTGGCATCGCCCCCGCAGGCCGAGTTCAACGGCCTGCCCCATCCGACGATCCTGGCGGCGTGCGCGCTCCTCGGGGTGCAGGAGGTGTACGCAGCCGGTGGGGCGCAGGCCATCGCCATGTTCGCCTACGGGGCCCGGCTGGAGGACGGCGCGACCTGCCGCCCGGTCAACCTCGTGACTGGTCCGGGCAACGTCTGGGTGACCGCGGCCAAGCGGCTGCTCAAGGGACGCATCGGCATCGATTCGGAGGCTGGGCCCACCGAGATCGTCATCCTGGCCGACGAGACAGCCGACGCCCGCCACGTCGCGGCGGACCTGATCAGCCAGGCCGAGCACGACGTGATGGCGGCCTCGGTGCTGGTCACGACGTCGGCGCCCTTTGCCACGCAGGTTCAGGCCGAGCTGGAGCGCCAGGTCGCCCGCACGAAGCACTCCCTGCGGATCCGCGAGGCCCTCGGTGGAACCCAGAGCGCCATCATGGTCGTCGCTTCGATCACCGACGCGCTGACCGTGGTGAACGCCTATGCCGCCGAGCACCTCCAGATCCACACCAAGGATGCGCGCTCGGTGGCCAGGCGGGTCCGCAACGCGGGGGCGATCTTCATCGGCACGTGGTCGCCGGTGTCGTTGGGGGACTACGCCGCGGGCTCGAACCACGTCCTGCCCACGGGTGGATCTGCGAGCCACTCCAGCGGCTTGGGCGTGGCCACCTTCCTCCGGGGCGTCAGCCTGGTCGAGTACGACCGCGATGCACTTGCCGAGGTCGCCGACGACGTCGTGACCTTGGCCAAGGCTGAGGACCTGCCGGCTCATGCCGCGGCCATCACGGCCCGGATCGACGCAGGGGCGGCGCCCCGCAGGGCACGGTCCGAGGGATGAGCACCCAGCCCGACCGTCAGCTTCCGGGGACGTCTCGTGCGCCATCGCCGACCGTGACCCTTGACGAGCTGCCCCTGCGGCCCGACCTGCGCGGCCAGGTTCCCTACGGCGCCCCGCAGCTCGACGTGGCCCATCGGCTCAACGTGAACGAGAACCCGTACCCGCCCTCGCCCGCGCTCGTGGCCGATCTGGCCGCGGCCGTGGCGGAGGTGGCCGGCTCGCTGAACCGTTACCCGGACCGGGATGCGACGGCCCTGCGCGCAGACCTTGCCGCGTACGTGGCGCACGACGTGCCGGCGGCGCCCCCGCTGTCGGCGGCGGCTGTCTGGCCGGCGAACGGATCCAACGAGGTGATGCTCCAACTGCTGCAGGCCTTCGGCGGCCCAGGGCGCGTGGCGCTGGCCTTCGACCCGACCTACTCGATGTACCCGGACTACTGCCGCGACACGTTCACGGCATACACGACCCTGCCCCGCCGACCGGACTTCACCGTCGACGTCGAGGCCGCGGTGGCCCACATCGCCGCCGAGCAGCCCGACGTGATCCTCCTGGCGGCGCCGAACAACCCGACCGGGACGGCCGCGGCACTCGAGGACGTGGCCTCGCTCTACGCCGCGGGGCCGGGCATGGTCATCGTCGACGAGGCCTACGCGGAGTTCCGCCGCCCGGGGACCCCCTCGGCCATCGAGCTGCTGCCCGACCATCCCCGCCTGGTCGTCACCCGAACGATGAGCAAGGCGTTCGCGCTGGCCGGCGCCCGGCTGGGCTACCTGGTCGCCAGTCCTGCGGTGGTGGACGCCGTCCAGTTGGTGCGCCTGCCGTACCACCTCTCGGCGGTGACCCAGGCCGTGGCGCGCACGGCGCTGCGGCACGCACCCGAGCTGCTCAGCGCCGTGGCCGCGCTGCGCCATGAGCGCGACCTGCTGGTCGACTGGCTGCGCGCGCAGCCGGGGTTCGTGGCTGCCGACTCCGACGCGAACTTCGTGATGTTCGGGCGCTTCGTGGATCGGGACGCGATGTGGCGACGCCTGCTCGACCGCGGGGTCCTGATCCGAGCGACCGGCCCGGCCGGCTGGTTGCGGGTCAGTGCAGGCACGCCGGAGGAGATGGCCGCGTTCCGGGCGGCGCTCACGGCCAGCGTGGCGCCGGGCGACGTCGTCGCATGATCCGGTGGGGACTGGCACGCGCAGCGGAGGGCCGACCGTGTCGGCCCAGGTGATGACGCCCCGAACCGATGACGGCGTCCGTGTGAGACGGTAGGCACAACCTCCGGGGAAGGACCACGATGGGGCGCTACGCGACGGTCGAGCGCACGACCAAGGAGAGCGACGTCCGGGTGGCGCTGGAGCTCGACGGCTCCGGCACCACCGAGATCAGCACGGGCGTGCCGTTCTTCGACCACATGATGACCCAGATCGGCAAGCACGCCGGCTTCGACCTCACGATCGCGACCACTGGGGACATCGAGGTGGACTCCCACCACACGGTCGAGGACACCTCCCTGGCGTTCGGTGCGGCCCTGCGCCAGGCGCTCGGTGACAAGGTCGGCGTCCGCCGCTTCGGCGATGCCCTGGTCCCCTTGGACGAGGCGCTGGCGCAGGCCGTGGTGGACCTGTCCGGCCGGCCCTACGTGGTCCACGACGAGCCGGCGATGGCGCCCATGATCGGCACGTACGACACGACGCTGACCCGCCATGTGTGGGAGTCGATCTCCGCGACGGCGCAGATCTGCCTGCACGTGCGCTGCCTGTACGGGCGCAACCCCCATCACATGGTGGAGGCCCAGTTCAAGGCCGTGGCCCGCGCCCTGCGCACGGCCGTCGAGCTGGACCCGCGGGTCGTCGGTGTCCCGTCCACGAAGGGGGCCCTGTAGATGCAGACCGCACCGGGGGTCAACACGGGCTTGCTGACGGCAATCATGCTGTTCACGGCCGTGGTGATCGTCGCCTGGATCATCTGGGGGGTGCGCGAGTACCGCCGCACCGGGCGTCCGCAGTGGCTCTGGATGGCGGTCCTGATGCTGGTGAGCCTGTTCGTCACGTGGTCGCGGGTGTTGTGATGGGCCGGCGCATCGTCGTGCTCGACTACGGCTCGGGCAACCTGCGGTCAGCGGCTCGGGCGCTGGCCGCCGTCGGCGGGTCGGTGGACGTCACCTCGGACTACGACGCCGCGATGGCCGCCGACGGCCTCGTCGTCCCCGGCGTGGGTGCGTTCGCCGCGTGCATGGCCGGCTTCCGGGCGGTCCGGGGCCCGCAGCTCGTGGAGCGGCGGATCGCCGGGGGGCGCCCCGTCCTGGGGATCTGCGTGGGGATGCAGATCATGTTCACCCGCGGGGTCGAGCACGGCATCACCACGGCCGGCTTGGGGGAGTGGCCTGGGGTCGTCGAGGAGCTCCCGGCCGCCGTGCTACCGCACATGGGGTGGAACACCGTCTCGGTGCCCGAGGGGTCGGCGCTCTTCGCCGGCGTGGTCGACCAGCGCTTCTACTTCGTGCACTCCTACGCCGTACAGCGCTGGGACTGGGTCGCCCAGGAGCCGTTCCGGGCTCCGCTGGTCACGTGGGCCGAGCACGGCGCGCCGTTCGTCGCCGCGATCGAGAACGGCCCGCTCGCGGCGACGCAGTTCCACCCGGAGAAGTCCGGGGATGCCGGGTTGCGGCTGCTCCGCAACTGGCTGGGCCTGCTGGCGGGGTAGGCGCCATGTGGCCGATAGCCTTCGCGCCATGGACCAGTTGATCCTCCTTCCCGCAGTGGATGTCCGCGGCGGAACCGCCGTCCGTCTCGTCCAGGGCGAGTCCGGCACGCAGACCGACTACGGCGCCCCGCTGGATGCCGCCCTGGACTTCCAGGCCCAGGGGGCGCAGTGGATCCACCTGGTGGACCTCGACGCGGCCTTCGGGACGGGCAGCAATCGGCAGCTGCTGGCCGACGTCATCGGTCGCCTCGATGTCGAGGTGGAGCTCTCCGGCGGGATCCGTGACGACGAGTCCCTGGCTGCTGCACTGGCCACGGGCTGCCGCCGGGTCAACCTCGGAACGGCTGCGCTGGAGGACCCCGAGTGGACGCGCCGCGTCATCGCGGAGCACGGGGACCGGATCGCCGTGGGGCTCGACGTACGGGGCACGAGGCTGGCTGCCCGGGGCTGGACCCGGGAGGGCGGGGACCTCTGGGAGACGCTCGACCGACTCGACGCAGATGGATGCGCCCGGTACGTGGTCACCGACGTGACCAAGGACGGCACGCTGCGCGGACCGAACCTGGCGCTGTTGCGCGGCGTGTGCGAGCGCACGAACCGCCCGGTGGTCGCCAGCGGCGGGGTGGCCCGTCTGGATGACCTCCACCAACTCGCCGAGCTCGTGCCCGAGGGCGTGGAGGGGGCGATCGTCGGCAAGGCGCTGTACGCCGGGGCGTTCACGCTGGCAGAGGCGCTGGCTGCGGTGGCGCCACGCCGGGACTACCTGTAGCGCACGGTCCATCCCGTTCCCCGCGTCGGGAATTCGGTGGGTTGTGGTCACAAGAACGACCACAAGCCACCGAATTGTGACGTTGTGAGGTCTCGACGACGGTTCCCGCGTCGTCCACAGGGTCCGAACGAGCGGCGGCGGCAGTCCCCGGCGATCGAGATCTGCCGTGACCCGACGACCTCCAACCCCGGGAATCACACCCTGCGACCTGACCGCTTGGTCGGGCCCGTTGTGGCAGGGTGAGGCTTGCACGAACAGGAGGTGCGCGCATGCAGGACGACGCCACGAGGCGCCTGCCGGTCGGCGGACCAGCGGAGCAATCGTCGGGGCCCGGCCAGGAGCCGGGAGTCCAGGCAGCCCCGGCGGCCGCGGTCGGGCCGCAGGTGGTCGAGGGGGCCACGGTCGTGGATTCTCGGGGCCTTTCGAACCTGAATGAGATTCCCAACGAGGCGATCCCACTCGTGCCACCGGTCGAAGGGGCCGACGCCGTGGGCAGCGTGCCGCAGATCAGCGCGCAGCGGCGGTGGGCACGCGCCCAGTTGGGCAACTGGCGGCTCTACCTGGTCCGGTTCGTCTGCGCCGGGCTGGCCATCATGGCTACGGTGCTGATCGTCCCGGGACTGGGGCTGACCGGCTGGCAGCGGGGCGACTTCATCC
>JBAVLA010000252.1:0-2306 GCA_049688595.1 Candidatus Nanopelagicales bacterium
ATCCCGGCCTGGCCGGACCCATCGCGCGTGCCAATGCATCCCTCGTCGACGACCCCAATCGGCAGCAGGTCATGCAGGCGAGTAACGACAGCGAGCGCCGCACATTTGCCGTGTTCGGCAGCATCGACTACCGGCCAGCCGAGCGGTGGGCCGTGCGTGCGGAAGGCCGCGCGACACGCCAGTACCTGGAGGTCGCCCGCAGCGGGGTCCCGTCGCAGAGGTTCACGGACACGACACCTCGATTCAGCCTGCAATACGAGCCGGCGGATGACGCGATGCTTTACGTCTCCGCGGCCAAGGGCTCGCGTGCCGGCGGCATCAATGCCACCACCGGACTGGCGCCGAACGAGCAGACGTTCGCAGCCGAGTACAACTGGACCTACGAACTGGGTGGCCGCATCCAGCGGTCGCAGTGGAGCGCCGATGCAACGATCTACTACATCGACTGGCAGGACACCCAGCTGCCCGGCTTTCCGCTCACGCCGGGCATCAACACGCTGATCACCCGCAATACTGCCGGCGTGACGACCGCAGGTATCGAGCTGGCATTCCGTGCCCAGCTGCACGAGCGCCTGGGCCTGCGAGCGGCGTATTCGCATGCCGCCTCCGAGTTCTATGCGGGCAGTGACGATCCGGGCTCAGGTGCCTTCTGCGGTCTCAAGGGCGCGAACATCCTCTCGTCCTTCTGCCGCGTCGGGCCGTCGCGCAGCGGCAATGCGCCGAGTGGAACCTATGTGCCCTATATCGATGACAACGCCCTGCCGCGTGCGCCCGCTGATCAATGGGCGCTCACGCTGCAAGGGGACCTGACGCCGGGGGGTGCGGATTGGCGCCTGACATCGTCCGTTGATGTCGGCTATCAGAGCGATGTCTACGACCGTGCCATCAACGGCGCCCAGTTCGGCGAACGCACGCTCGTATCGGCGCGCGTCTCATGGCTGCGCGGACCGTGGATGCTGGAGCTGTGGGGTTCGAACCTGACGGATAAGCAGTACGTCCGCGGTGTGTCGTCGCGCGGTGCGCCGTTCTACCCGGTCTCGCCGCGGCCCCTCGACCTGGTGTACGGCGACGGACGGCGCCTGGGCCTGACGCTGCGCTACGCGCTGTAACTCTTCTCGCAATCTTCCGGCTTCCTTCCGGCAGCGTCCATGCACGGCTGCGGCAGGTGCGTGGACCATGACCTCGCTGCGCCAGTTTGCGCAGTGCACATGGCTACGGAGTCGACCGATGCGCGCACTCACACCGTTCTCGTTCCTGCTGTTGCTGCTATCGCTGTCTGGCCCGACCTGGGGCTTGCCAGGCGATCCGGATCCGACCTGGGTCTACCCCACGCCGGCTGTGCTGGAACCCGATTCGACCGACGTCGTGCCGATGCCCGTCGGCTGGATGGTCGTCAGATCAAACCTGCCGGCGGCGCCTGCAGCGACCTCGTCCGTGCAGTTGACGCGAATCGACACTGACGGTCGGCCGGTCACGAGCTTCGGAACCGACGGACGCGTCGTTACGCAGTTGCCTGGCCCCTTCAATGTCTCGCTGGCAGCGGCAAGCACCAGCGATGGCGGATTCGTGGTCGCGGGTTACAAGCGACTGAACAACACCGGCGATACGGTCGCAGCCGCGGTGAAGCTGAACGCACAGGGCCAGGTCGACACCGCGTTCGGTGACGGCGGGATCATCGAATTCGACTCGCCTTTCGCACTCGATCGCGTGGGCGCGATCCAGCAGTTGGAGGACGGCAGAATTGCGTTGCTAGCGTGGGCGCGTGTCGTCGACAACCGCCCGTATGACTGCTCGACCGATCGTACGGTGCTCTGGTACTTCAGCGCTGACGGCAGGCAGCGACAGGAGGTCCATGCCATCGCCAAGGACAGTTACGCCAGCGCGAGCTGCCGCACGGTACTGACTCTGCAGGCAGGCAGCGACGACCAGGATCGGTACCGCGTTCTCTACGGCAACGAAATCGGCATCTTCGAGGGCAACGCTGCGATCGTGCCGTCGAACGAACGCTATGGACCGTTCGCGTCGGACCGGACGTACCCCTTGTTTTACACCCGCATGTCGGGTGGCGCGATTGGCCTGCTCGGAGGCCTGACCTCGGCGGCGAATCCACGTGGCAACTACACACTGGGCGGTGGGGCCGGCTTTGGCGATGAACCGGTTTCCTGGAATGGCATGGCTCTCGATCTCGTCGGCCACGCCGTCTACCTCGGCTTCTCAACCGACAACGGTCGGGTCGCGATTGCGCGTCTGACCTGGACCGGCACGCTCGACACCGGCTGGGGCGACGGTGACGGCGTGGTCGTGAT